>CAIOIZ010000165.1 GCA_903858475.1 uncultured Bacteroidota bacterium | reverse complement strand
TCTTGTTTATTGGGTGCATTGGACAATGCCTTTTCTAAATGTACTGCGGCACTATCGTATACTCCTTGCTTGAAAAACCAATAGGCATTTACCTCCTCTAAATCATTTTTTAATCTTTTAGGAAGGTTAACATCGTATAATAAAGTGTTTATTAAGCTTGCTGCTTCACCCAATTCATCCTGTTCGGTAAGGGTACGTATCAACCAAACCAACGCATCATTTCTGCTAGGTGGGAGGGAGGCTATCTTTTGTAAAATATTGCGCTTTTCTTTATTAGCAATACTGATATTGCTGGATGCAGCTGATAGATTAGTGCCCACCACTTTATCATCTACTTCTCTTTTCTTTCTAGGAAAAAGATTGTAGTTGATGAATTGAAAAGTGTTGGCTGCACTATCAAAATCTTTTCTAAAAAAATACGCTTTACCAATCAGTAAATAAAGATTGTCGATCCAGTCGTTTCTTAAATCATGTAATAAAATCCCTGCTGTACATTTTAAAATTACAGAATCCAATTCCTGTTTTTGGGTAATGGTATTCTCCAACGAATAAGGGTAAAAACTCAGGAGTTTAGTGAAATCATCTTTTTGAGAAAGCTTGGCTCTATCAATTACTGTATTAACTTTATTGTTGGCATTAAAATAATAATTATAGTGCGAAACGGTATTTTGAAGAAAATGTCGGGGAGTAGTAAATTTCTTTTCAGCAGTACGCTCTGATCCCAATTTTCGCTCCTCAAATTGTTTTGGTTTCTTTTCAGTGCCAAAAGGGTCTAGGGTCCAGGTTGGCTGCGCATAGATTTTGGTAAATGCCGATGCTGCCATCAGGGAAAGCAATAGGAGGAAATAGTTTCTTTTCAGCATGAATATATTCTGTTGATAATCGAGGTTAAATATCGGTTTTTTTAGGCAAATATTGCGGATTACAGCCTTAGTTTGCTAATTTTAACAACCAATAAAAAAATATGGCTCGGTTGGATGCAAATAGTACATTAAAAAGGTTGAGAAATCGTTACCGTTTAGTGGTAATGAATGAGGATACTTATGAGGAAGTAGTTAAATTCAAACTAAGCCGTTTAAGTGTTTATATTGCATTAAGTTCACTATTCGTGTTATTGGTGGGCTTAACGGTGGCTTTAATTGTATTTACCCCATTGAAATATTATTTACCAGGTGTGGGGTATGGCAATAGTAGGCAAATTAGAGAGTTTAAAACATTGAAAATAAAATCAGACAGTACAGAAAAAGCATTGCTATACCAACAGGAATACACCAATAGTATTTTAAAAGTATTGCAGGGAAATGTACCCAAGTTGGATACCAATGCTTTGGCACTGCCTAAAGAAGATGTTACACCCGATTAATCAAGTATAAAATGTACACCTATGTTTGCGTCTAAAATTAAATCATCTTTCGAGGAAACTGCATCTGCCGCCACTACTATTATTGGTGCTGGCACAGTAATAACTGGCGATGTTCAAAGCAATGGCGATATTCGTATCGATGGATTATTGAATGGCAATTTATCTGCTGCAGCTAAAATATTAATTGGCACTGCCGGTGAGGTAAGGGGTAATATCAATGGAAAATATGCCGATATTCAAGGCAAAGTAGTTGGTGATATCAAAGTAGCTGATTTGCTTTTATTAAGAGATAAAGCCAATATTGAGGGAGATGTATACGCCGGTAAAATGCAGGTAGAACCCAGTGTTACCTTTAATGGACATTGTCACATGGGGGCCAATATTGTTGAACTTAACAAAGAACTGCCTACCGCAGTAAATCAATAAAATGAAGACAGCACAAAAACAATTATTTCCATTATTATTAATTTTCATCCTGGTTGATCTCGTAGTTGTAGCAATGCCTACTATTTTCGATAAATGGGGACTGGATAAATGGATTTTGTTAGTAGCTAATCTAATATATTTATTGGTTAGCTTAGCTGTATTTCAATTACAGAAAAAAGCACATGCCAATGAAAATCCCAATGTGTTTGTTCGCAGTGTCATGACCGGAATGCTCATTAAAATGGGCGTGGTGCTGGTTTCTCTTTTTGCTTATTGGGCATTGAGTGGCGATCATTTTAGCAAACCAACAATTATTGCGGCAGTCATATTATATCTTTTCTATTTTATCACAGGTGTTTATTGCACCATGCAAATGAACAAGCCAAAAAATGCCTAAGAAGGAGGCGCCACTTTTAGCGTTAGAGGGATATTTACCGGAAGGTAGTTTCGAATCGGTTACTGCTTATTTACTACATCACAAAGTTCATTTAACCATTACCAAAAAAAGGCAGACCTTATTGGGCGATTATCGGCATGCGCACTTTGACAAAAATCATCGCATTAGTGTAAATGGAAATTTACATCCTTATGCATTTCTGATTACATTATTACACGAACTCGCACATCTGTTTACATTTGAACAATATGGAAACCGGGTAGCTGCCCATGGACGAGAATGGAAAAATGAATACAGTAAGATACTGGCTAGTTTTATGATCAAAAAAGTATTTCCTCCAGATATTGAAAAGGCTTTATTGCACAGTATTCAAAATCCAGCAGCCAGTAGTTGTGGTGATGATAAGCTCATGCGCGTTTTAAAAAAGTATGATCCAGCCAAAGAGGGACAGCTTCATGTTGAAGACATTGCAATGGGAGCTTTATTTTCTATCCAAGGGGGTAGGGTATTTAAGCGGGGGGAGCAATTAAGAAAAAGATATAAGTGCGAGGAAGTAGCTACTGGTAAGCAGTACTTGTTTAGCGGAGTTTATGAAGTAAAACAAAGGGATTAAGTGAAATAGATAATCTTCCTATTGTAAAGATTATTTTCCTTCCTGATTGAGACGGCTATAGATAGCGGTATCTAAAAATTTGCCCCTGAAAAAATAATCTTCTTTAAAATAAGCTTCTCTTACAAATCCGGTACTTTCAAGTATCGCAGCAGAGCCATTGTTCGCTGGATTGATATGAGCCTCTACGCTGTGTAAGTTCATTTCTTGAAAGCCATAATCTAACACTGCTTGAATGGCTTCTTTCATCAGGCCTTTTTTCCAATAGTCGGGGTGCAGCATATAGCCAATCTCCGCCCTGTAATGTTCTTTCAGAATACGCCAATAGCCAATACTCCCTATTAGTTGATCAGGATTTTCTTTCAATGTAATTGCCCAGTTAATGGACTGGTTGGTATTGATCCAACTAAGTATATTCTGTATAAAAATACTTGCATCATTGATAGTAGCAGCCCTTTCCTTGTCTATATACTGCATAACGGTTTCGTCTGACCGTAAAAAGAAAAGTGCTTTGGCATCCGCTGGCTGCATCTTTCTCAATAAAAGGCGCTTGGTTTCCAATTGAGGGAAGGGGGTGAATTGTAGTTCCAACATGCGATAAAATTACTAGGATTATAGGGTCATGGTTTTAACGCCTGGTGAGATGCTTAACTTTCCTGCAGTCTTGGCCACTACTTCCTCTACACTAACGCCTGGCGCAGTTTCTAAAAGTACAAACCCGTCGTCTGTAATATCTAATACAGCTAATTCTGTGACAATTTTCTTTACACAGCGTGTACCCGTTAATGGTAGTGTGCAAGAGGGTAGTAATTTGCTTTCCCCTTTAGGATTCGTATGCATCATGGCTACAATGATATTTTTAGCACTGGCCACTAAGTCCATGGCACCACCCATGCCTTTCACCATTTTGCCGGGAATTTTCCAATTGGCAATATCACCTTGCTCACTAACTTCCATGGCGCCCAATACCGTGAGGTCAACTTTACCAGCTCGAATCATTCCAAAACTAAGTGCGCTATCAAAAAATGCCGATCCAGCTACTGTGGTAATGGTTTGTTTTCCAGCATTGATTAAGTCGGGGTCTTCAGCACCTTCTACTGGAAAGGGTCCCATGCCCAATAATCCATTTTCACTTTGTAATACTACTTCCATACCTGCCGGGATATAATTGGCTACTAATGTGGGAATGCCAATGCCAAGGTTTACGTAGTAGCCATCCTTGAGCTCTTGTGCAATTCTTTGTGCAATTTGATTTTTATCTAGTGCCATACCTACCTATTTTAATGTACTCAAATCCTGTTTTCTAAAAACTATTTCGCCATTCTAACTGTTCTTTGCTCAATTCTTTTTTCGAATTTCTCTCCTTGAAAAATTCGGTGAACATAGATGCCCGGTGTGTGAATATAATTGGGATCTAATTCGCCTGCTGGAACCAATTCTTCTACTTCTGCAATGGTAATTTTTCCCGCCATCGCCATCAAGGGATTAAAATTCCGCGCAGTATCTTTAAAAATCAAATTACCATCTGTATCACCTTTCCAGGCTTTTACAAGGGCAAATGCAGCATCAAAAGCATATTCCATCAAATATTCTTTTCCATCAAATACCCTGCTTTCTTTGCCTATGGCAACTTCAGTTCCAACACCCGCTGGAGTAAAAATGACTGGCATACCATAGCCTGCAGCCAAGCAGCGAGTAGCCAATGTACCTTGGGGAATAAGTTCTACTTCCAGCTCACCACTTAATAATTGCCTTTCAAATTCAGCATTCTCTCCTACATAGGATGAAATCATTTTTTTTACTTGCTTTTGTTGTAGCATCAAGCCAATTCCAAAATCGTCGACACCTGCATTATTACTGATGCAGGTTAATTGTTTAACGCCCTTTTTTACCAATGCGTTAATGCAGTTTTCAGGAATTCCACAAAGTCCAAATCCACCTAACATAATAGTGCTGCCATCCGTGATATCGTGGATGGCTTCGGCTGCATTGGCAAATACCTTATTCATATAAGATGATTTATTATTTGATTTCTTTTTGTACTGGTACAATTGGGGCAATAGCAGGCCTTTCTCTTTGTGCCCTGATGGTCAAACTATCCATCAATACTTGCATTATCAGGGGATGTGTTTTATAAAATGCCATGCTTTTTGTATACTCCTCTCTGGAAATATGGTGAATGGCAAAAATGTTTTTTTGTAAATAAGCACTATGTTCAAGTGTAGTTTTACTGCTGTCTTTTTTGCCTAATTCTGTAGCGAGTGATTCTACTCTAATTAAATCCCACAGTACAGCTTGCATATTTTTGGGAGAAATAATGCCAGCAGGAATTTTGCTCTTACTGCCACAGGATAGCAATAGGAATGCAGGAATTACAAAAAATAGTTTTCGAGTACTCATTTCATTTCATCTTTGTATTTACTGGCATTGGTTAAATCCAATTTTTGCAATAATTCGCTGGCTCTAGCACGATCTTGTTGCGGAGCTTTGCTGAATATTTTTATCAGCTCAGTTGATTTTCCTTGGAAAAAAAACTGGGTAATCATTTTGTTAGGATTATCGGTAATGAAATTATTGAGCAGGTTCAATACATTGAGTACTTCTGTGCGGGCGGCATTTTCGTCCTCATATAATTTATCCATGCCCATTCTATAATAATTATAATAAACATCATGCATGATGGTATAACGACTATTGAGCATATTCTCTACCAGCCAATACCTATTTCTTTGTCCGTCAAACTGCCTCCAGCCACTAATGCCTCTTCCATCCGGCGCATTATTTACAATGTTTTGTGCTTTTTGAAAATAAACATCACCTCCTCTAGGTGAAAAAGAATCGTAGTCGAAGCCAAGAATCATATAGGCATAATAGGCAAAAGCAGCGGTTAGGTTACTCACCAATGCATCGTTGCCTGTTACCCTGTTTTCGTTGAATTCAAGTTGTTGAAATTCGAGGTATTTGAAATTGATGCTTTCGTCCTGAAAATTGATAATGGGAGAGAGGTAAGAAGTGTTGAATACAGGTCGGGCTGCTTGTATGGTTAACTTGGCGTTGTACACATTGATTTCATCGGTACTTTCTACATTGAGCAAAAAATTGCATTCAACTTTTTCTGCTGCATCAAATTTGTCGGAAGTCCACTTACGGTTATTGATGAAATTATTGAGCGCCGTTTGTAAAGTAGTAAATGTATTCTTACTTACATTGTTTCCAACACGGGTAGTTACCACGGTAACCCTTGCTTTGAATTCTTGGGCACTTATTTCGCTGGTTAGAAAAACTGTTAATACTAAGATGATTATTTTATTCATGACATCAATTGAATAAGTGTATAGATGAAACGGGCTGTAGCCGCTGTTTACGATGTTGGGTTAAAGGAATATGTATTTTCTGCTTTGTCAAAAATACTGATTTTGTGGCTGTCATGGACAATTCACCTGCTATTCTGTTTTTTAGACAATGATTAGTAATTACTATCGGCTAGGAATTTTTAATGAGCCATACAAAGATTGATTTTTGCAGTTTTTAGCCCTTGTACTTAAAAAAATAATCCCGCCATTAGCGGGATTAAAATTAAATCATTGTAGGTAAAGAGAATGCTAATTTATTGTTTAATAATTTTCATTTTTTCCCTTTGGCCATTGTCTGCAATGACCTCTAAAAGGTAGATGCCAGGTAGCAAGGATGCTGTTTCAGGTATTTGTATTTTGCTTATTCCAACAGTGACAGGGCTATTTTTTGAAAGCATCAATTTACCATCCATACCAAGTATGCGAATTTGGAGCAACTGGGCTTTGAGGCTGTTGATATTGAATTGCAAATTTGTACTTACTGGATTAATAAAATGATCAATACCAAACTGGCTTCCTTTTTTAATTGTTCTAACTGACACAACTGGAGAGTAATTGAATTTGCCATCTTTATCAACAGGTTTTAATCGATAATATAGTATTTCGGTATTATTGGCAAAGGCATTGGCGTCATTGAAAGTATAGTTGTTGCCTACAGGGGCAATAGCCACTGGTAAACTTACAATTTTAGAAAAATCAGTTCCATTATAGGAGCGTTCCAATTCATAATGGCTGAAATTTATTTCATTCTCTGCCTTCCAGTTGAGCAATACATCATTGTTGCTTTTTAGGGCGTTGAAGCTAATTAATTTTACAGGAATAGGATTTGTATTCATAAAATTGCAACCAGCGGGTAGTGTATATGCTGGAACTGTTCCCGTTACGACAAACTCTCCGTTCCAGTTTGCCTGGTTATTAATCGATGCCATACATTGCGTGGCATTGGCAAGTGGTCCTGTGCAATTAAATAGTGCATTATTTCTTTCTGAGGTAAATAATCCTTCTGTGCCAATCCATAAAGCAGTAGAGCCCGTAGTTAATCCCGGTGGAAGTGCGCTGGCATTGGTAGTATTGGCTGTACCGTCCCAGGCAGCTGCAGTGGTGGTAACTGGATCGCCATTGGCAATAACTAATACATTCATATGAATTCCTCCAATAAAAGTTGGACTAGCAGCGGAACCTTGATAAGCCAATATCTGATCGCCATTTACATTTAAGCTTAGCATATTTCCTGTAGCCCCGCTTACAGTTCCACCAAAAATGCCACCAAAATAAGCAGTGGTCATGGTTATAACTGTACCACCAGGCACTCCTGCTATCTTAAATTCAGTGCCAGCAGGATAGGCATTAGAGGCTACCCAGGTAATAGTTTGTTCACCAGTACGAAATATATTGGTACTTAACCAACCATTGTCTGTAAAATTAATAGTAGTACCAGCGGTGATAGGTTTTAATATCACGAAGGAAAAATCATCCGTTGTATTTGCAGTTGAAAGGTACCCAGTAAAAGCAATATCACCCGCAAACAAATTGGTTTGTGCTTCTGTTTTTTGAAACAGCAGCACCAATAGTAAGGGCATAAAAATCCTAAGTGATAAGGGGTAATTTTTTTTCATAATAAAGGTTTATATACTGGCACTAAGATATATAATTAATTTTATAATAGTCAATCAGATTTCACTAGTCATGGTAGACTATTCTACAAGACCATATAGCATAAAAAATGCTGCTTCTTATGGAAGCAGCATTCAAATATTTTTTTAAAATGAATTAGCTGAATAGATCCTCATCATTCTTACGGAAATACACTTTGTCTTCCATGAATTCAGCGGTAGCAAGAATAGCAGGGTTGGGCATGCGCTCATATGCTTTTGAAATTTCAATTTGCTCCTTGTTTTCATGAATTTCTTCCAAGCTGTCGGTGTGGCTGGCGAATTCTTCTAGTTTACTATGCAATTCTTCTTTGATAGTAATACTGATCTGATTGGCACGCTTCGCAATAATAGCGATCGACTCATACAGATTACCTGTTTTTTCTTTGATAGCTGATAACGCTTTTGGCTCAACTACATTAGAAGTATTAGCGCTTAACTGACGACGGAGTTTGCTCATTTTTTATTACTTTGATATTATTTAAACTTAATTTATTGTATTCTTCTGCATCTTTTAGCAATTTGCTTTCCGGAAAACGGTCTGCAAAATCTTGGTATTCTGTAATCACTTTTTCATACCGCTCTATCTGCTTTTCTTCTATACTCATTTTGGCATACCTGTAATAAGACTTTACCACCAATAGCTTGTATGATTCCCCTTTTGCTGATTCTGGATAATTATTCATCAGGTTGCTAAAGGCGATTGCAGCTGCTCTAAATTGACCTAGGTTATAATACAAAATCGCTGCCCTGTGTTCTTTCTGTTCCAGTTTTTCTCTGCATTTATCAATAATGGCAGTGGCCTCAGCAATTCGAGTAGAACCTGGATGCGTGTTGATAAATATTTGCATCATGTTCATGGCCTTATTCGTATTTACTTGCTCCAATTCTAATTTTGGACTTTGCTTGTAAAAACAATATGCCTGCATATAATCTACTTCCTCTGCTTTCGGGCTATTCGGAAAAACACCTAAATATCCTTTAAATAGATTCTCCGCATCTAAATACTGTCCTTGGTTATAGAAGCAATAGGCATATTTATAATAAAGATCTTCAAATTTGATACTCCCTTTAAAAACGGGGAATAATTCTTCATAAAGGGCCTGTGCATTTTTGAATTTCTTGGTAGCATAATACTGATCCGCCATTTTTAATTTATAGTCACGATCCTTGCTTTTTAGCACTTTGCTGTATTTATTGCAGGACGAAACCGTTAATAAAAGGACAAAAGCAGCCAGAAAAACTTTTACATACTTCATAAAGAGGTGCAAATTTAACGTATTTTCTCAAAAATGCCCTCAAAATGTTTAATGAACAAAAATGAGGCGTTAAGGATTTGGTAAAGGTTTGAAATTCACGGGGATGGAGGGAATTAGATACTGGATATTTGAAAATGACACAGTCAGATAGGTTGGAGGTGGAAGGTTGGAAGTTGACCTTCTAAGCGATTGTTGAGTTATAAACAGCTGTTAGTTTATTTAAAAGGTTTTTAGTTTTAATAATAGCTTAAAAAACTAGTAAGGTTCAAGTAGTAAGTAGAAAGAAAATGCACAGGCGCTGTAGAGCAGGAGAAATTATCATGACTTTGAAATTGGTTCATATTTGGATGTCTTCAACCATTTTCAACAAATTTCAACTCTTCCTCCATCTCGACCTCTTCCTCAAAAAAAAGCCCCTCGTTTTTTCCGAAGGGCTTTTTTATTTTCATGATGGCATTATGCTTTTTTACTGACAACTGCTTTAGGCTTGTCACTACTAATAATTTCTGCTTCTCCCAAAGGCTTGTCCTTGGCAAAATCAACCAATATAGGTGCTGCCACAAAAATGGAAGAGTAGGTACCGGTTACTACACCAATCAACATGGCAAAGGCAAAGCCCTTGGTTACTTCTCCACCTACCAAGAATAAGATCAAGATGGTCAAGAACACTGTCAATGAAGTCATGATAGTTCTACTCAGGGTATCATTAATGGCACGATTGATAATGCTGCCTTTTTCGCTGGCCTTGCTTCCTTTACTGTATTCACGAATACGGTCAAATACAATAACGGTATCATTCATACTAAAACCTATCACAGTTAAAACTGCCGCGATAAAATGCTGGTCAATTTCCAATGGGAAAGGCACGATGTCTTTAAAGAAGGAGAACACCGCCAAGGTAACCAATACGTCATGCAATAAGGCAACGATTGTTCCAAATGAATATCTCCAGTCACGGAAACGAATAAAGATGTACAAAATGATAATCAACATAGAGAAGATAGCTGCTTTGATGGCGCCTTTCTTCAAATCTGCTGATATACTTGGTTGTACAGTTGCAGAACCTTGGATGTATTTTTTTGCAATAAAATCAGCATAAGTAAGATTGGCTGGCAATACTTTTTTAAGCCCTTCATACAATTTGGTTTGTACAGCGCTATCAGCATTGTCAACACCTTTCAAATAAGAAGTAGTAATATTCAATTGTCTTTTATCGCCCACAGTCTTGATAACTGGATAATCACCAAAACTAGTTTTCAGATCATCTCTGATTTGATCGGGATTGATAGGACTTGCAAATTTTACAGTATAACTTCTACCACCTTTAAATTCTACCCCTTGTTCAAAGCCATAAAAGAAAGCACCAATACCTGCTAATAATACAAAAACAGAAATGGTATAGGCTACTTTACGGTATTCAATGAATTTGAATTTTGCTTGTTTGAAAATTCTTTTACTAATCGGTGTAAAATAATTAAAGTGACGATTCTTATTAGTGAACCAGTCAGTTACCAAACGGCTAACCAGGATACCACAGAAAAGGGAAAGGAAAATACCCAACATCTGGGTAGTGGCAAATCCTTTTACAGGACCCAAACCAAAGATGAATAAGATAAAGGCTGTCAGGAAGGTCGTAAAGTGAGCATCCAATACCGGTGGTAAGGAACGTTTATACCCTTCAATGACGGCTTGTTGATATGTTTTACCCTTGGTAATTTCTTCCTTGATTCTTTCAAATATAATTACGTTGGTATCCACTGCCATACCAATGGTAAGTACCAAACCTGCAATACCTGCAGCTGTTAAGGTAGCTCCCAATGCAGCCAATACACCAATTGTAAATAATAGGTTTAAAATTAGTGCGATATTTGCTACCCATCCTGCTGTATTATAGTAAAGAAGCATTAATAAGAAGATCACAATGAAGGATATGATGAAAGCCAAAGATCCTTTAGCAACTGCATCCTTACCTAAAGTTGGACCAACCAATTGTTCTGCAACAATTTTAGCGGGGGCATCAATACGACCAGTTTGTAAAATTTTTGCTAAGTCCTGTGCTTCTTTAATACCATCATTTTTATTCTTGTTGCCCATGCTAATTTGTGAGCTGCCGCCAGTAATTGGCTCATTGGTATAGGGTGCAGAATAAACGATATCATCTAATACAATCGCAATGCTTCTTGATTGATTATTGGCACTGGTACGAGTAGTCATATCAGCCCAAATTTTAGCCCCTTTGCTGCTCATGTTCATACGTACAATGGGCTTGCCATTTTCATCGTAATCAGCATCTGCACTAGTAATATTTTCACCTTCTAATTCAGCTTTGTATTTTCCATTGGTTTTAATGGCATATACAGGTACGTTGTTCTTGAATTTTTTGTCATCATAGTCATCCACTTTTCCGTAAAGGAATTTTGTATCAGACGGGAAATTACTTTTAAAAACTTCATATTGTTGAATACGATTGAAAGTAGCAGTATCCTTGATGAAAATGAAAGCACCTGGATAAATAACTTTTTGAGAAGTTTTAGATTCCTGATAAGGTTGCCCCACTTGGGTAATTAATCCAGAGAATTTATTTTTATAGGGAGCCCTACGTATGCTATCTGGTTGCCCTGCATTAGCAGTGTCAAATGATAAAAGATAATTGGCCAATACACTGTCTATTAATGCCAAACTTTGCCCAAGTCCATTTTGTGGATTGAAGCCTAGGTTAGCATCAATTTGTGTAAGGTCATATACTTCCCAGAATTGCAGGTTGGCACTTGATTGAAGATAGTTACGTACAGTAGCAGGGTCTTTAACACCCGCTAATTCTACGTTGATGATGCCCTTTGCTTCGTCAAGATTAATGGTAGGTTGAGATACACCAAATTTATCAATCCTTCTAACCAATACATCATATGTTTTCTGAATGGCACCATTTGCTTCCGTTCTGATAAGTGATATTACTGCATTGTCACTGTCGCCTGGTTTTGCTTTGCTCTTTGATCCTGCAAAAATGCCAGACAGTTTGCCAGCGCCATTTTTTTGGATGAAAATATTTTTGAATAAAGTGATATAATCATCATTGCTGCCTGCTTTTTGTAAAGTAGCAGTACGCAAGGCATCCAATAATAGGGGGTCTTTTGCATTATTACTAAGGCCTTTGATCAAACCTTCCAAACTTACGTCAAGGGTTACGTTCATCCCACCTTGCAGGTCCAATCCAAGTGCTAGTTCATTCTTTTTGCACTCTTTGTAGCTGGTGCCAAAAAAAGGATAAATGGCTTTGTTTTTAGTGCTGTCGAGGATATAATCCCTTTTGGCCTCTATTAAATCTTTTCTTTCTTCATCAGACAGATTAGGAAAATCGCGCTTGACGATTTTTGCCGCCTGCGCTTCCACTTTGTTTTCGTGGCTTTTAATTACCCAAGTGTAGGAAAGTTCCCATAGAGAAACAAGAATTAAAACGATGGTGAAAAACCATACTAAACCTTTCAATTTCATAATTAGTTACTTTTAGTAGCTGCTTCTAATTTGTGTAGCGGCAATGCCGATTTGCCCGATTTTTTCGGTTGGCAAAGATAGGGGAAAAACCGTTCAGGTGGCCTTCAGATTGATTTTTTACTCACTAAGATGGCTCCTTGAACAAAAACAGCCATTTTAATCGGGTGCTTTCTTTCTAAATTTGGCTTTTTCTGCCGATTTTGAGTTGTAAATTGTGCCCTATGTCGAAATTCATTTTTTTTTGCATTTCAATGGTGGCTAGTATACTTATTCTGCCATCTTGTGCACCTACTAAAAACCTGCCTGTTATGACCATTCCAACTGTGGAATCAAGGGCTGTATTGCCAACGGATAGCTCCAGGACTGATGCCTATTTGGAAGCTATTTTGAATCAAAATCCTGCCTTGTTTGGAAAGCTGCTATCACAAAAAAAGGAATTAAACATACAGGTAATTTATACCCAAATTGACCGTACCGCTAAAGGCCATCCAGTTTTAAAAACCTACCGCTACAATGTCAATCCGGCTCATTATTTCTATCCTGCAAGTACAGTCAAGTTGCCCATAGCATTACTGGCCCTGCAAAAATTGCAATCACTAAAATCATTTGGGATAGATCGCAATACTAGCATGATCACAGAAACTGGACTACCTTCCCAGACTGCCGTGTACAATGACCCAAGCTCGCTGGATGGCAGGCCTACTATTGCTCAGTATATTAAAAAAATACTACTGGTGAGTGACAACGATGCATTTAATCGACTGTATGAGTTTTTAGGCCAGGACTATATCAATCAATCCCTGCATCATATGGGATATCAAGATGCACAAATATTGCACCGGTTGCAGACTAGTCTATCGGCAAAGTATAATCGAATTACCAATCCGATTTCTTTTTTGGATAGTGCCGGAAAGCAGTTGTACAGCCAACCGATGATTGAAAGCAAAGCCACCTATTTGCCACGTAAGGATAGCATGGGAATAGGGTATATGGCAGGTAATAAACTGGTAAAAGCTGCCATGGACTTTAGCCAAAAAAACCGCATGGCATTAGAAGATCTGCATACGATACTAGTTAGTCTTGTATTCCCTGCTGCAATGACTCCTGCACAACAATTTTCTATTAGTGAAGAGGATCGTTTGTTTATGCTGAAATACATGAGCCAGTTACCCACTGAAACTACCTATCCCCCTTATGCTGCAGATAGTAATTACTGGCCTGCCTATTGTAAATTCCTACTTTTTGGCGCAGCCAAAGGACCGCTGCCATCAGCTATTAGGGTTTTCAATAAAGTAGGAGATGCCTATGGGCAAATGCTCGATATTGCCTACGTAGTCGACTATGAAAAAAAGATTGAATTCTTTTTGTCTGCCTCCATCTATTGCAATAGTGATGGAATTTTAAATGACGATCGTTATGATTATGATAGCATTGGTTTCCCATTTATGAAAAACTTAGGTAAATTAATCTATGAAACGGAAGCCGCTCGGCCCAAAAAAAGATTGCCAGATTTATCAAGTTTTATTTTTACATATGATAAATGAAAAGTATATATTTATTTCTTCCGTTTGTTTGTTTTTTGAACCTTATTTCTGTTTCATCACTTTTTATACTAGTTGACTTTGCCTAAATTTGCTACCCACAGCATGATAGCTGTATAAAAAATTGAAATATGCAATTATCCTCCTTGTTATCTAGATTTAATGAACCTGAAACCTTAAAAATGGCCAAAATGGGCCGCGAATTGAGAGCACAGGGAATTGATATTATAGATTTGAGTTTAGGTGAACCTGATTTTGATACACCTCAACATATTAAAGAGGCCGCCATTAAAGCCATTCAAGATAATTGGAGCCATTATACCCCTGTAGCTGGTTTTGCAGATTTGCGGGAAGCCATCTGTCTAAAATTAAAGAGAGATAATAACCTCGACTATAAACCAGAAAATATAATTACATCAACTGGTGCAAAGCAGAGTTTGGCCAATGCTATTTATGCTATCGTTGATCAGGGTGACGAAGTGATTATTCCTACTCCTTATTGGGTAACCTATTCTGAGTTGGTGAAAATGGTAGGTGGCAAAGTGGTTGAAATTAGAACCACGCCTGCAGCTGGATTTAAAATTACTGCTGCAGAATTGGAAGCTGCCATCAGTCCCAAAACCAAACTGTTTATGTTTTCTTCTCCCTGTAATCCATCAGGTGCAGTGTATACCAAGGAAGAATTAAACGATTTGGTTACCGTATTTAATAAATACCCCGAAATATTAATTTTGTCTGATGAGATATATGAATACATCAATTTCATCGGTTCGCATGAAAGCATTGCTCAGTTTGATTCCATGAAAGAACGAACCATTCTTATCAATGGGTTGAGTAAAGGATTTGCCATGACGGGCTGGCGCTTAGGTTATATGGCTGCGCCAGTAGACATTGCAAAAGCTTGTGAAAAAATACAAGGCCAAATAACCAGTGCTACTTGCTCTATCACGCAGAAAGCAGCGGTAGCAGCATTAACTGGAGATTTAAGTTCTTCTAAACAAATGACGGCCGAATTTACAAAGAGAAGAGAAGCCGTATTAGCACTGATCAAGGATATACCAGGTTTAAAATGTTTTGCTCCTCAAGGCGCGTTTTATATTTTTCCTGATGTGTCTTATTATTATGGAAAATCAAATGGAACAGAAATTATTCATAATGCTGCAGACCTCAGTATGTACTTGTTAAATACAGCACATGTTTCTTCTGTGATGGGAGATGCATTTGGTGAGCCTCATTGTGTTCGTTTTTCTTTTGCCAACAATATGCAGAACATTGAAAAGGCTTGGGCAAGAATTAAAGAGGCCCTGAGTAAGTTGCAATAAATTATTTCTTTAATAATACTTCATGTAAGGCGAGCACCTGTGGTACCAGCAGTTGTTGTTCATCATTCGTGATAATAAAATCGCAAAGTTTCATTTTAATGGACTCTTCCAGTTGGCGATTCATCCGTTTTATTACTTCCTCTTTGCTAATGCCATCTCGTTCTATGGTTCTTTGTATGCGTAAAGCTAAAGGCGCTTTCACACCAATAACAAAATCTAAATGTTCCTGTGCACCACTTTCGAAAATCAGTGCAGCTTCTTTAATGGCATAAGGGCTATTTTGTTGTAGCATCCATACTTCAGCAGCTTGTATAGTGGCAGGATGTACCCAACTATTTAATAGTTCAAGTTTTGCAGGATCATTAAATGCGATGCCAGCAATATGTGTTCTGTTGAGTTGCCCATTCAAATAGGCATCTGCCCCAAAAAGACGGGTGATTTTTTCTTTGAGAAAAGGGTCTTCGTTCATTAGTATTTTGGCTGCTGTATCTGCATAATATACGGGTATGCCCAGGGTTTCGAAGACCTTCGCTACAGTAGACTTTCCACTGCCAATGCCGCCGGTTAATCCGATTTTTAACATAATAAAAATTTGCGACCTCTGCCGAACAAGTTCAGTAAAGGTCGCAAATGAATAGTTGTATTAATTATTTCTTTTCTTCTGTAGCTGGTTTATTGATATTGGCAGTCCATTCCATGCTAATGGCTGAGCGTTCAATTTTGATATAGCTACCCGGACTGGTTTCTAAATTCAAAGTACCATCATCATTTACTTTATTTACCGTACCATGAATGCCGGCAATGGTTACAATTTTATCACCTTTCTGAAGGTTATTGATAAACTGTTTTTGTTGTTTGGCCTTTTTAGCCTGTGGGCGAATCATGAAAAAATAAAATACCAATACCATTCCACCCAACATGATTAGGGTAGTACCACCGCCGCCACCATTTTTTGGATCAGGTGCCATTAAAAGAATCTGTAATAGTTGCATATATATTGTTTTGTTTTTTGAATTTATTTTTTGATAATATCTCCTTCTAATCTTAAAGGAGGAAATGCAGGTACTGCATTGGAAGTAACAATAACGTCTTTGGTTTGATGGTCCATTTTCCCCTTGCTATCAAATATTACTTTGATGAATCCTGTTTCGCCAGGTAAAACAGGGGCGTCTGGCTTTTCAGGAACGGTACATCCACAACTTGCTGAGGCATCAAATACAATTAGCGGATTAGTACCAATGTTCTTAAAGCGAAAGCTGAACTCCACTTTCTCACCTTGAATTTTAGTGCCAAAATTATAAATACTGTCTATGAATTGTACATTGGTAGATTTCTTCATTGCGTCTGCCTGTGCATCTTGTTTTTTTGCAAAGGCAATGGAGTCTTCCTTTATTTTTTTTAATAATTGTAAGGAATCCAGTTTTGAATCGTCTGCAATTTTATCTTGTTTTCTAACGTCGCAACTTACTATCATCAAGGGCAGTAAGGCAAATAATAATATTTTTTTCATACTCAAAATTAGGAGACAAATGTATTGCTAATTCATCATTTTAATGGATGAATACCCACCTGCTATCTTTTATAAAGTACTGTTTTTAAAAGTTTTTTTGATTATTTTATTTTCTGCCGTTAACTCTTTGTGAATATTGTCTAATAAACCATTTACGAACTGCCCGCTTTGTGGGGTGCTGTATTCTTTGGCTAAATCAATGTATTCGTTGATAGTAACCTTGGTGGGAATGGTTTCGAAATAGAGGAATTCACAGATGCCCATTTGCAAAATGATTAAGTCTAGGGTGGCGATACGTTCACTATCCCAGTTCCGTAATTTTGGCTTAATCAGTTCCATAGAAATCTCTTTTTTCTCTTCTACCGTCCTTAATAAGTCCTTGGCAAAATCCATTTTATCTGTGCTGATAATTGCGCCGAAATCATAGCCAGGTTTTTGTAAATAATTCAACAACAATTGTTGCATCATCTCAGCATCATCATCCCATCCAATGAATTTTTCCTCTACATGTGTAATGAAATCTTCATTTGGCAGCATCAAATTAGTGAAGATGAATTCCATTATGGCTTTTTCCGATTTTTTGTCTCTGGATTGTAGGCCAATGTATTCATGGTATTCGGGCGTTTCACTCAGTCTGATATAGGTTTTTTTAACCAGGTCATTATCAATATGGTGCTCCAGATTTAGTTCTTTAATGGCTTCTTTATAACCCGGGGTTTCCAAAATCTTCCAGAGTAATTCATTCCCTGCAATTTTTGTATTGATGCTTAAATCGGCTGCAGTTGGCAAGTGTTTGCCAGCTTTCAAACGGGCATTTGTTTCAGCATAACGGGCAGTTTCAGCAATAAAATAAACGAGGTAAATAAACAATTGCCTGGTTTGTTCTATCTTTTTCTTCAAAATTAATGCAGCTTCGTTGGGCTTAATTTCTGCCCCCATACTGTCTACTGCGTATAGGGCCTGCATCACTTTTACCCGGATATTTCTTCTGCTAATCATGTCTGTTATGAACTTTATTATGGGTTGCAAATGTAGCGCTTAAAATTGAAGGTTTAAAGCTGAAACTTATGATATACTACTCAGTGCTGACAAAAATGCTTAGCCTGAAACTGCCAAACTGCCTTTTTTTCCTGCTATTCAAGGAATTATCCGGCTGCAATATGCCAATAACTGTCAATACTTCTTTTAATAGAGTTTGGTACAAAATTGGACTACCTTTGCTGTCCGAAAAAAGGGCAATTATTTTAAACAAAATTAAAAAATACATTTTATGGCGAAAAAGTTAAACATTACCCCTTTACACGACAGGGTTATTGTGAAACCTGCTGCGGCTGAAGAAAAAACTGCCGGTGGAATTATCATTCCTGACACTGCAAAAGAAAAACCACAACGTGGAATCGTATTGGCAGCTGGGCCTGGTAAAAAAGACGAACCAGTAACTGTAAAAGCAGGGGATACTGTATTGTATGGTAAATATGCTGGTACTGAAATCAGTATTGAAGGTGCAGACTATCTAATCATGAGAGAAAGTGATATCCTAGCCATCGTTTAATGTTCTTGGGGATATTCCTATAGACTGATTGCAACCAATGGCAACGCATTAACTTGAATGAATCGTTGCAGGATTAAACAAAATCGTACATCTTAAAATCAAAAATTGTTATTATGGCAAAAATGATATTCTTCGATATTGAAGCAAGAAATAAAATGAAAAAAGGTGTTGACACCTTAGCAAATGCTGTTAAAGTAACCTTGGGGCCTAAAGGTCGTAATGTAGTTATTGAGAAAAAATTTGGTGCACCACAGGTAACCAAAGATGGTGTAACAGTAGCCAAAGAAATTGAGTTGGAAGACCCTATTGAAAACATGGGTGCACAGATGGTAAAAGAAGTAGCTTCTAAAACTGCTGATCTAGCAGGTGACGGTACAACTACTGCTACTGTATTGGCTCAAAGTATCATTAGCGAAGGATTGAAAATGGTAGCAGCTGGTGCAAACCCAATGGATTTAAAACGTGGTATTGATAAGGCAGTTAGTTTGGTAGTAGAAAATTTAAGAAGCCAAAGCCAAACTGTTGGTAATGACAGCAAAAAAATTCAACAAGTAGCTACGATTTCTGCCAACAATGATGAAACCATTGGAAAATTAATTGCAGAAGCTTTTGTAAAAGTAGGCAAGGAAGGTGTTATCACTGTTGAAGAAGCAAAAGGTACAGATACTACTGTTGATATTGTAGAAGGTATGCAATTCGATCGTGGATATATCAGTCCATACTTTGTTACCAACAGCGAAAAAATGCAGGCTGAATTAAGCAATCCTTATATCTTGATTTATGATAAGAAAATATCTACCATGAAAGATATTCTTCATATTCTGGAGAAAGTTGCTCAAACAGGTCGTCCTTTAGTAATTATTGCTGAAGACCTCGAAGGAGAAGCATTGGCTACTTTGGTGGTGAATAAATTGCGCGGCACTATTAAAGTGGCTGCAGTAAAAGCCCCAGGCTTTGGTGATAGAAGAAAAGAAATGTTGCAAGATATAGCCATCCTTACCAGCGGTATTGTAGTAAGTGAAGAGCAAGGTTTCAAATTAGAAAACGCTGATCTTACTTATTTGGGTACTGCAGAAAGCGTAACCATTGATAAGGACAATACCACCATCGTAGGTGGAAAAGGTAAAAAGGCAGATATCACTGCAAGGGTTAATCAAATTAAAGCACAAATTGAAACCACCACTTCTGATTACGATAAAGAAAAATTGCAAGAGCGTTTGGCTAAATTAGCTGGTGGTGTTGCCGTATTATATATTGGAGCTGCTACAGAGGTTGAAATGAAGGAGAAGAAAGATCGTGTAGATGATGCATTACACGCTACTAGGGCTGCTGTTGAAGAAGGCATTGTTCCTGGAGGTGGTGTTGCTTTCATTCGTGCAATTGCAAGCTTAGAACCAAAAGTAAGAGGTCAAATTGCCGATGAACAAACTGGTATGGCAATTGTACGTCGTGCACTAGAAGAACCCATCCGTTGTTTAACTGCTAACGCAGGTATCGATGGTTCTATCGTTGTTCAAAAAATCAAAGAAGGAAAAGGTGATTATGGTTTCAACGCAAGAACGGAAGTGTACGAAAATCTATTCAAAGCAGGCGTTATCGATCCAACTAAAGTAAGTCGTGTTGCATTGGAAAATGCAGCATCTATTGCAGGAATGTTGTTGACCACCGAATGTGTGATTGCAGACAGGCCTAAAGAAGAAGCGCCACATAGCCATGGTGCCCCCGACATGGGCGGAATGGGCGGATACTAATTACCGTTAGTTTAATTTATTATAATCCCTCTTGCTGAATAGTAGGAGGGATTTTTTTGTAGATTCCTGTATTCAACTATTGAAATGGAGGATTCTGATTGAATAAAAAAATCCCCAACAATTGTGTTGGGGATTAGTATAAGAAAAGAATTGATTATTGTTTATTCTGCAATTTACTGTTCTTCTTGCTATAGCCGAAGTACACTAGCAATCCAAATATCATCCAGCCAAATGCGCTCAATAAAGTAGTGCCCCAAAGGCTAACAATCATCGCTGTACAAACCAAGATGCCTAATATAGGTACCAAAGGAACCAGTGGTGTTTTGAATGGACGTTTCAAATCTGGATCTGTTTTTCTCAAAATGATTATCCCAAAACATACTAGCACAAAAGCTAATAAAGTGCCAATGGAAGTAAGGTCACCAGCAACACTACCAGGTACAAAAGCAGCGAATAATCCAACAAATACGAAAAGAATCATATTGCTTTTATAAGGTGTACGGAATTTAGGATGTAAGTCTGAGAATGCCTTGGGTAATAAACCATCGGAAGACATCGTGTAAAATACACGGCTTTGTCCCATTAGCATTACCAATATTACAGAGGAGAAACCAGCCAAAATGCCCACGGTTACTAGTTTAGCCAACCAAGCATATTCATGCATATAAGTTTGAATTGCATATGCTACGGAAGCTTCTTTGCCTGCCTTTACAAAATCAGTAAAAGGAGCAACTCCAGTAAGAACCCAAGAGAAGAGGATATATAATACAGTACATATAGCCAGTGAGCCTAAAATACCGATGGGCATATCACGTTTTGGATTTTTTGCTTCCTGTGCAGCGGTAGATACTGCATCAAAACCAATGAAAGCAAAGAATACAATAGCAGCGCCTTTAAGTACCCCGCCCCAGCCATGGTTGAAGAAACCAGCATACGAATAGGGGGTTCCATCGGGTTGCATTGCATCCGGTTGAGTAGCAGGAATCATATAAGGTGTATGGTTGGCGCCTTTAATATAAGCCCAGCCAAGAAATATAAATAGTATTACAATGGCCACTTTAACAATTACAATGATGGCATTGACAATTGCTGATTCTTGTGTTCCTTTAATCAATAATAAAGTAAGTAATACAAGAATCAACAAGGCTGGTGCATTAATGATGCCATGGTGTAAAACCCCTGCAGCATCCAACGCTGATTCAAAAGGAGAGTGGCACCATTCATAGGGTATACTGCCTCCCATCAGATTGTTTAAAAATTCACTCCAGGCAATGGAAACAGTGGCTGCTCCCAAGGCATATTCTAAAATAAGTGCCCATCCTATAATCCAGGCAACCAATTCTCCCATGGTTGCATAGGCATAGGTATAAGCGCTACCCGCAATTGGAATGATGGAGGCGAATTCTGCATAGCACAATCCAGCAAAAGCACAGCCAATGGCAGCAATAATAAATGAAATGGTAACAGCCGATCCAGCATGGCCGCCAGCCGCTGCCGCTGTACGTACAAATAAACCGGCACCAATGATGGCTCCGATACCAAGTGCAATTAGGCTTCCTGCACCCAGGGTTCTTTTTAAACCTTTGCCAGAATCATCTGCTTCTGAAAGCAATGAACTCATAGGTTTTTTTACAAATAAACTCATACAGTTGGTTGGTTTTAATAATAAAAAATCCGAGTTATATCGGAATGGAAAAATAAGGAATAAATTTTTAATTCCACCAACCCTGCTGCTTTTTTATAGTGCTGGGCTTCATAACAGGTTTTAAATATTATATTGCAAACTAATTATGCTCATATGGAAATAACTAACCAGCCAACTAAAAAAAGTAGACTTACCCTATACATTTTGATTGGAATGATACTGGGTATTGCTGTCGGTTCTTATATACATGATTATTACCAACCAGCAACTGTCAAAACATTTTCCGATAATATCAAATTACTGACTACCATCTTTCTGCGATTGGTTCAAATGATTATTGCCCCCATTGTATTTGCCACTTTGGTAGTGGGCATTGCTAAATTGGGAGATCTGAAAACAGTTGGC
The DNA here is from genome assembly GCA_903858475.1 of uncultured Bacteroidota bacterium. Classification (GTDB taxonomy): domain Bacteria; phylum Bacteroidota; class Bacteroidia; order Chitinophagales; family Chitinophagaceae; genus Ferruginibacter. Next base: position 29,551 of record CAIOIZ010000165.1, on the reverse strand, counting down.
AGAGTGGGTGGAAAAGCCATGCTTTGGTTTGTTTCCGCCTCCTTGATATCCCTCGGTTTGGGTTTGGTATTGGTGAATATTTTCAAGCCAGGTGTTGGGGTGGATATTTCAAACACAGATATGGCAGGCGTGAATGACCTCTTGGAAAAATCAAAAGGTTTTTCTTTGTCCAAATTTGTAGAGCATGTGGTGCCTCGTAGTGTGATTGAAGCCATGGCTACTAATGAAATATTACAATTAGTGGTTTTTTCTGTTTTCTTTGGAATTGCACTTACTGCTGTTGGTAAAAAAGGGGAGCCCATTATTCGCGCCCTAGATGCAATGGCACATATCGTATTGAAGATGGTTAGCTATGTGATGTATATAGCACCATTGGGTGTATTCGGCGCTATGTCAGCTGCCATTGCAAAAAATGGTTTAGGTATACTACTAACATTTGGCAAATATGTGGGGTCGTTTTATATAGGTTTAGTGGTTTTATGGATTTTGTTATTAATAGTTGGATACTTGTTTCTACGCAATAGATTACCACAATTGTTGCGGAGGATTGCCAACCCAATGTCTATAGCTTTCAGTACAGCCAGTAGCGAAGCTGTTTATCCCAAATTGGTGGAGGAAATGGAAAGGTTTGGTTGCAAAGACAAAATTGTTTCATTTGTATTGCCCTTAGGATATTCATTTAACCTCGATGGCAGTATGATGTATATGACTTTTGCTAGTATGTTTATTGCGCAAGCCTATAATATTACTGCCATCACTGGTGATGTTGGCCAACAAATAATCATGTTACTGGTTTTCTTAATTACGAGTAAAGGCATTGCTGGAGTGCCCAGGGCATCCTTGGTGGTGGTATTGGCAACTGGTGCTATGTTTGGATTGCCTGCGGAGGGTGTTGGACTAATACTGGCCATTGATGTATTTTGTGATATGGGTAGAACGATGACCAATGTACTGGGAAATGCCCTTGCTACCGCTGCTGTAAGTAAATGGGAAGGACAATTGGAACATCCGTAAATTTAACATTCATTACTATTCAAAATGCATCAATTCCTATTGCTCGATTTTAACTGGACACAATTACTACAACCTCAATGGTATATTAATAATGGCGGACTATTGTTACTGTTGTTAATTGTATTTGCAGAAACAGGGTTATTCATCGGCTTCTTTTTTCCTGGCGATTCTTTGCTTTTTGTAGCAGGTATTTTTAGTACTAAATTGGCAGCCTCTTTCAACCTAAATACAGGAAGTGATTTTTTCAATTTATTAATTATTGCAGCACTCTGCACCCTGGCTGGAATACTGGGAAATTCAGTAGGGTATATGTTTGGTCGTAAAGTAGGTCCAGCAATGTATAAATGGAGAGATCGATTTTTATTTAAAAAGAGATATTTGATTCAGGCCCATGATTTTTACGAAAAACATGGCGGTAGTGCAATCGTATTTGCACGTTTTCTTCCTTTCATTCGCACTTTCGCCCCCATTGTAGCTGGTATTGTTGCAATGGATAGGAAGAAGTTTGCTTTCTTCAATATCATTGGTTGTATTGCTTGGGTAGTGTCCATGCTATTCATTGGTCATTACCTTAATACATTTGTTAAATCACAGTTTGGGCTTGATTTAGAAAAGCACTTAGAAGTAATCGTTATTGGTATTGTTTTGGTTACAACTGCACCAGTTTTGTTCAAATTGTTTTTTGGAAAAAAGAAAAAAACAGATGACACTTCAACAAAATAAAAACCATTCCATTTTTAACATCGCCGTAATTGTAGCTGCACTTGGCTATTTCGTAGATATTTATGATCTACTGCTTTTTACTATTGTTAAGAAGCAAAGTATATTAGAAGTGGGTGCTACTGATTTATTAAAAGATAGTACCAGGGTTATTAATTGGCAAATGGCTGGGTTGTTATTGGGTGGCATAATCTGGGGGGTAATGGGCGATAAAAAAGGAAGATTGAGTGTATTATTCGGGTCTATTATTTTATACTCTATTGCCAATTTTACTACTGGGTTTATACAAACTGTTGATCAATATGCATGGTGTCGTTTTGTAGCTGGACTAGGATTAGCGGGGGAATTAGGTGCAGGTATTACATTGGTAAGTGAATTGTTGCCGAAAGAAAAAAGAGGTATTGGCACTTCTTTGGTAGCCGGCATTGGTTTGAGTGGTTGTGTGGCAGCCTATTATACTTTTCATATTACTGAAGATTGGCGCTTATGTTATAAAATTGGTGGGGTACTGGGTATATTATTGCTATTGCTTCGTATTAAAGTGTCCGAATCAGGCATGTTCAATAACCTGCAACATCAACAAATTCAAAAAGGAAATTTCTTTGCTTTTTTTACGAATAGAAAAAGATTCAAAAAATATGCATTGGCCATTTTGATTGGTTTGCCCACCTGGTATGTAATTGGCATCCTAGTCAATCAAAGTGACAAATTTGCTGAACAATTGTATGGTAGTAAAAGTATCAATAGTGGCAGAGCAATTATGTTTGCATATGTTGCTATTTCTTTTGGTGATATTATCATTGGATTCGTAAGTCAATATTTTAAGAGTAGGAAAAAAGCACTCTTGTTATTTTATTCAATTACCATTGCTGGCTTGGTTTTGTTCTTTAGCAGGTTCAATAACAATGATGATACTATGTATTGGATTTGCGCTCTCTTAGGATTCGGAACAGGATTCTGGGCCATATTTGTAACAATGGGAGCAGAGCAGTTTGGTACCAATCTTCGGGCGACTGCAGCTACTACTATACCTAATATGGTAAGAGGCTTATTACTGCCGCTGAATATGCTCTTCCTTGATTTGTTTCAAAAAAAATATGGCTGGTCCATAATCGATAGTGGAATAGTAACTGGATTGATAGTGATGGCAATTGCACTGCTTGCCTATTATTTTACGGAAGAAACTTTTCACAAAGACCTTAATTACCTAGAAGGAGAGTATGTAGATGCCATCCCATAGGAATTGAAAAAATACATTTGCATTGGCTAAAAAATTTCTGATTATACGTTTTTCTTCTATTGGCGACATAGTACTCACTACGCCGGTTATACGTTGTTTACGCAAACAGATACCTGACGCAGAAATCCATTTTCTTACCAAACAGGCATTTAGTGGACTCCTATCCTCCAATCCTTATATTGATAAAGTACATACATTAGGGTCTAGCTTCGATTTGATGCTGCATGAACTAAAAGTGGAGGACTATGATTGCATTATTGATCTTCATCATAATTTACGAACGCTAAGGGTTAAACGCTTTTTGAAAGGAGTTCCTTCTTATTCGTTCAGCAAATTAAACATAGAGAAATTTATACTCACCAATTTTAAGATTAATAGAATGCCGGCAAAGCATATTGTTGATCGAAACCTTGCAACCGTATCGGCTTTCGGCGTGGTGAATGACGGCTTGGGGCTTGATTATTTTATTCCTGAAAAAGACCGAACTAAAAAAGAAGATATTCCAGTGCCTCATCAATTGGGTTATATTGGTATTGTTATTGGCGCAGCCTTGGCCACTAAAAAAATGCCTATTCATCAGTTGCAAGCATTGTGTGCGGCTATTCATTATCCCATTATTTTATTAGGCGGAAAAGAAGATATCGAGGCAGGTAAGGCCATCGCAGCACAAGATGATGTAAAAATTTACAATGCTTGTGGTAAGTTTAATTTGAATGAATCTGCAGACCTTGTTCGAAATGCAAAGTATATAATTACCCATGATACAGGCCTCCTGCATATTGCTGCTGCATTTCAAAAGCCAATGATTGCAATTTGGGGTAATACTGTTCCTGCATTCGGTATGTATCCATATTATGGAGCAAAGTCCAACCAGCATTTTGATAATGTGGAAATTAATAAACTATGGTGTAGGCCCTGTAGTAAAATAGGGTATAATAAATGCCCAAAAGGACATTTTAAATGTATGGAAAAAATCGATGTTAAGGATATCGTAAATCTGATTCCCACCCGATTTCCCGCATAGTTTTTGTTTCCTTTGATTGAAATTCACTTCATGAAAAAATTATTGCTGACATTCACTTTGGCTAGCATGGTATTAATGAGCACTGGGCAGTTGACTTTACAAATGCAATGGCATCCTTTGCAAAGCCATCACCCTATTGATACCCTCTATTATCAAAAAAACAAGGATTTGAAATGGAGCGATTTTCGGGGTGAAGAAATAACTGGGTCTGGGCATGCAGCTTTGACCAGCTCGGGTTTTGGATTTAATGCTTCAGTGAATTATACCGAGCAAAAGGGAAATTTAAAAGTGAATGTATTTTGCTATTTTCTACCTGTTTATTCTTGGTGTCAACCCAAATCAAAGAGTGAGTATATCCTTTCTCATGAACAACTCCATTTTGACATTTCGTATATTGGCGCCTGTTATTTTATAAAAAATATTCAACACGCCGAATTTACAGTCAATAATTACTCCGCTTTATTAAGAAAAATTTATGCAGAAAGTTATGATTATATGAATGGCCTGCAGGATCAATATGACCGAGATTCAAATAATGGAATAGATAAACTAGAACAAGCCAAGTGGTCGGCCAAGATAAAAAAAGAATTGACTTCATTATAAATTAACTACGAGTACAGGTATTTTTAATTCATGCCTCACTGCATTTACTGTTTCGCCATAAATAAAATCTTTAAGACCACTGTGGCCATGTGCTCCAATAACCAGCATGTCGGCTTTTCCTTCTTGTACAATACGAACAATTTCTTTAACCCGATTTCGAAAGCCCAATTTGCCGGCGGCATGAAATCCTTTTTCTTTTAATTGGGCTATATAAAAATTCATTCTTTCTGCATCTTTTTCAGTTTCAAAATCATCTGTTTCCTTTCCATGCAATTTGGCAGAAGCACTTTCAACAATGTGTAAGAGTAAATAATGACTTTGTTTATTGCCCTGTCCTATTGCATAAGCCAATAGCTTTTCATCACTTATAGAAAAATCCAATGCTACTGCAATTTGCTGAAATGTAGGGATGGATAGATTTTGTATAATGGGAACGTCTGGATGCATTTGAATGGATATTTTTTGATTGGTCTTGGCAAAAAATGGTTGGAATAAAATATAAGCCAGCAGGCCGGCAAAGACGATTCCTGCTGCTATGATTAAAAGCTGTAAGAATAAATGATGGCCTGTAAAAACTTTTGATGCTTCATTGAATAGCATTTTAAAATTCAGGTATATTAAAACGGAAGCAATCAGCCATGCCAAAACTTGTATAGGAGGTTTGATGGCAAAACTGCCCATCGTTTTTTTATCACTAACAAAATGAATGAGCGGAATAATGGCAAAGCCTAGTTGTAAACTTAAAATTACCTGACTAAATACCAATAAGGCATCTACGTTTTTCTCCCCGTAAATTAGTATAACTAGTATAGCGGGAATGATAGCGAGCAATCGAGTTAGTAGTCTTCTCAGCATCGGATTAATTCTCAAACTCAGGTACCCTTCCATGATAATCTGTCCAGCTAAAGTGCCTGTAATGGTGCTGCTTTGTCCTGCAGCAATTAATGCAATCGCAAAAAGGAAAGGTGCTGCATTTCCCAAAAAACTGGGTAACAAACGGTGGGCTTCTTTGATGGCTGCTACATCTGAATTGCCAGTTTTAAAAAATATGGTTGCTGCTAATACCAAGATGGCTGCATTTACTAAGAAGGCGATGTTTAATGCAATTGTACTATCAATTCGGTTGAACTTCAGGGCTTGTTTAATGCCCTCCTTGGTTCGATCAATTTTGCGGGTTTGCACCAATGCTGAATGCAAGTATAAATTATGTGGCATAACAGTTGCGCCAATAATACCAATCGCTATATAAAGGGCTTCTTCGTTTGGGAAATTAGGTATGAAACCCCTGGCCACTTCGGCTAGTACAGGTTTAGCTAGCAGTATTTCAATCAAAAAAGCAATGGCCACAATCGCTACTAGCGCAATGATAAATGCTTCCATCTTTCGCATCCCCATTTTTTGCAGATATAACAATAAGAAAGTATCTAGAACGGTTAACGATACCCCCCAAGCCAATGGTAAACCAGTCAACAATTGAATGCCAATTGCCATTCCTAGTACTTCCGCTAAATCGCAAGCGGCAATGGCAATTTCAGCTAGGAGCCAAAGCATGAAATTTACATATTTAGGGTATGCCTCTCTGTTAGCTTGCGCTAAATCTCTTCTTCTCACAATGCCTAGGCGTGCACTCAAGCCTTGTAATAATAGTGCCATGAGATTGCTCATCAATAATACCCAAATAAGGCTATAGCCGAATTGGCTGCCACCAGCAAGATCGGTGGCCCAATTGCCGGGGTCCATATAGCCCACACTAATTAGGTAGGCCGGTCCCAGAAAGGAAAATATTTTACGCCATCCGGTTTTCTTTTCGGTGGTATCGATGCTTTCGTGTACTTCACTGAGCGAATTAACGGATTGAGTTGTTTTAGTCATAATGTACAAAAACATTTTTTGCTACAGGGTCACTGATAACGCATGCTGCATTTTTTAATAGCCTAATTTCCATTGAACCATCAAATGTAAAATGGCGGATGATTTTCAAACTGCTTCCAATTTTAATTTTATAATGTTTTAGCATATCCAGCATTTCTGCAGTTTGATTGGTCACAGAACTTACAATCAGCGTTTTATTGATAGGGGCGATAGCTAGGCATCTTTGTTTGAGATGCGGAATATTGCCATGTTTATCGGGAATCGGGTCGCCATGTGGATCAAAAGAAGGATTTCCTAAATAGTTGTCTAATTTTTGAATTAATTCCTGGCTGCTGATATGTTCCAGTTCCTCCGCAATGGCATGCACTTTGTCCCATTCAAAACCCAAATTATTGGCTAAGAAAAATTCCCATAAACGATGCTTTCTTACTACTGTTAAAGCAATTTTTTTACCATTTTCATTGAGTCTAAATCCCTTGTATTTTTCATATTGCAATATTTTCTTTTGCTTCAATTTTTTGAGCATATCCGTTACAGACGCAGGCTTTGTATTCATTTCAACGGCTAAGCTATTGGTGTTGACTGTATGGGTGTCTTGTTGTAAGTGATAAATACTTTTTATGTAATTCTCCTCACTAACTGAAAAATTCGTCATGGTGAAAATATATTTTAGACAAATCTAAAAATAATTTGTGATACTTTTAAAATAAAAACAATGGGTAAGCGACAAATTATACTATCTGGTACAATCTGGGAAAAGGAAATTGGTTATTGCAGGGCCATTCGGGTAGGCAATTGTATTGAAGTATCGGGGACTACCGCTATGGAGGGTGATCAATTGATTGGGAAAGGGGACATTTATGCGCAGACGGTATTTATCTTTCAAAAAATAGAAAAGGCATTGCTAGCGGGAGGTGCTAGTTTGAAAGATGTAGTACGTACGCGCATGTATGTTACTGATATCAGCAATTGGGAACAAGTTGGCAAGGCACATGCCCTTTTTTTTAGTGCTATTCAACCTGCGGCCACCATGTTGGAGGTAAATCAATTAATACAGGCCGATTTATTGATTGAAATTGAAGTTAGCGCTATTGTAAATGAATAAGATAGGGAAATCGTCGTGTAAATACTACACAATATTTTTCAACAGACCGACTTTTTCCTGAAATTTCCTTTTATATTGCGTCCTCAATCAACTTAACCCGTTATGAGTTTTCAGGATTTCGCTGTTCCGTATTCTATCGATGACCAATACAAAAAAAAAGTGGCTTATTTTTCAATGGAATTTGCCATTCATCAACCTTTAAAAATATATAGTGGGGGACTGGGTTTTTTAAGTGGAAGTCATTTACGCAGTGCCTATGAACTAAGACAAAATTTAATTGGCATTGGTATTTTGTGGAAGTATGGATATTATGACCAAGCACGCAATCAAGATCAAACATTGCAAATACAGTGGAATGAGAAAATTTATAATTTCCTGGAAGATACCGGCATAAAATTTCAGATTCAAATTCATGAACATCCTGTTTGGGTGAAAGCCTATTACCTGAATCCTGAAACATTCAAAAGCGCTCCCTTGTTTTTATTAAGCACCGACTTGCCAGAGAATGATTATGTTTCTCAAACAATCACACATCGTTTATATGATGCCAATGTGGCGACCAAAGTAGCTCAGTTTATTTTACTGGGTGTTGGCGGTGCCAAATTGGTGGATGAATTAAATTTTAATCCCGAAAGATATCATTTGAATGAAGCGCATGCCATTAGTGCTGCTTTTTATTTGATGAAAAAGTTTGGATCGGTGGAAGAAGTAAAAAAACGCTTGGTATTTACTACCCATACACCCGAGGAAGCAGGCAACGAAAAACATGATATTTTCCTTTGTGAAAAAATGAGTTATTTCTGTGGCATGTCATTGGATATGGTGAGAAGCCTAACTGGCATAGAAGGCGATGAATTCAATCATTCTTTAGCAGCACTTCGTTTTGCGCGTTTAGCCAATGGGGTTAGTCAGTTGCACGGAGAAGTCAGCCGTCAGATGTGGAAAAAATACGATGGTATTTGCGAAATAAAGGCCATTACCAATGCACAGAACTGGCAGTATTGGGCCGATAAGCAGCTTTACTATTTTATGGAACAACAGGATGATGAAAGATTTGATGACAGAAAAAAATTCTTAAAGAAAAGAGCCTTTGATATTGTAGCTGACCAAACAGGTAAGCTGATGAATAAAGATGTTTTCACTCTTGTATGGGCTCGTCGTTTCGCAGGTTATAAAAGAGCTGAATTGATTACGCGGGATGAGAAAAGATTTGAAGCCCTTTTAAATAATAAACGTTACCCTGTACAAATTATTTGGGCAGGTAAGCCTTATCCTGTAGATCATCCAGCAATAAGCGATTTTAATAACTTGGTTTACCTAAGTAAGAAATATGACAATGTAGCTGTTTGCACTGGATATGAACTAGGACTTAGTAAAAGATTAAAACAAGCCAGTGATCTTTGGCTCAATAATCCACGTGTGCCACGCGAGGCCAGTGGAACCAGTGGAATGACTGCAGCCATGAACGGAAGCGTGAATTGTAGTACTAATGATGGTTGGATTTGCGAATTCATTCATCATGGCAACAATGGCTTTGTTGTACCTCCCATTGATTACAGTGCAGTATCCGTTCACGAACAAGATGATTATGATTTGAATGAATTATATGAAATTCTAGAGAATCAGGTATTGCCCATGTATTATGAAAATTATGAGACCTGGCGTCAAATAATGAAAAATGGCATGCGTGATGTTCGCTTTCAATTTGATAGCAATCGCATGGCCAAAGAATATTACGAAATTTTATACGCTTAATAATATTCAGCAACAGGGTAGCGGTATCCCTTCCTATTGTGCTAATTCTTTAAAAAAAAGCCTTCCATTTGGAAGGTTTTTTTTAATTAAACATTTCTCTTACTTTATCGAAAAAGGATTTGTCATTCTTTTCAGGCTTGGGTGCAAAATTGACGCTCTGCTGCATTTTTTCCAATTGGGCCTTTTCTTCTGCAGATACATTTTGTGGTGTCCAAACATTCACTTGAATTAATTGATCCCCCTTTTCATAACTGTTCACACTGGGGAATCCCTTCCCTTTCAAACGAAATATTTTGCCACTTTGTGTTCCAGGGGGAATTTTAATTTTAGCGCGACCATCAATTGTTGGCACTTCTACCTGCATTCCAAAAACAGCATCTGGAAAATTAATATGTAAATCAAATGCTACATTCAAGCCGTCTCTGTGCAATTGAGCATGTTGTTCTTCTTCAATTAATACAATCAAGTCCCCATTAGAACCCCCTCGCTCACCAGCATTCCCTTTTCCTGTAACACTTAATTGCATTCCTTCTTGCACTCCAGCTGGGATATCAATGCTAACCGTTTCTTCGCCATATACTCTTCCTTCTCCTTTACAAGCACCACATTTGCTAGTAACGGTAGAACCTTCTCCATTACAAGTGGGACAAGTGGTTACTGTTTGCATTTGACCAAGGAAGGTATTTTGAACCCTTCTTACCTGACCACTACCACCACAACTACCACATGTAGAAATGCTGTTTTTGTCCTTGGCACCACTTCCACTGCAGGTAGTACAACCTACATATTTTTTAACTTTTATAGTTTTGCTGGCTCCTTTGGCAATTTCTTCAAAGTTTAATTTGAGTTTGACTCTTAGGTTACTGCCCCTAGTCCCACGTCCACGGCTAGACGAAGTTCGGCTTGAACCACCACCGAAGAAACTTCCAAAAGGACTGTCACTTCCGAAAATATCACCAAACTGACTGAAAATATCATCCATATTCATGCCACCAGGATGGCTACTACTTCTGCCACCTTGCGAAAAAGCTTGGTGACCGAAACGATCATACTGGGCTCTCTTATCTGCATCACTTAAAACCTCATAGGCTTCTGCCGCTTCTTTAAATTTTTCCTCAGCAGCTTTGTCGCCAGGATTCCTATCGGGATGGTATTGCATCGCCACTTTACGGTATGCTTTTTTTATCTCATCCTGAGAGGAGGATTTGGCTACGCCTAGTATTTCATAAAAATCTTTCTTCATTAACTGGAATATTTGCGCTTATATATTCAAAACTATTTACTGTGCTTTTTATTTTATTTGCCAACCACCACTTTTGCAAATCGAATAATTTTATCATTCAAATAATAACCCTTCTCTACTTCATCTACTACTTTATCTTTCAAATCTTCGGTTGGGGCAGGAATTTCAGTGATGGCTTCATGTTTCTCTACATCAAATATTTCGTTGATGCTTTCCATTGGTTTTACTCCCTTGGCAACAAGGGTACTACGCAATTTCGCAAATACCAATAATACCCCTTCTTTAATGGCAGCAGCCTCTTCACTGTTTTGAATCTGCTTCTCTGCGCGATCACAATCATCTAAAACAGTTAATAAAGATACCAAGACATCTTTACCAGCAGTTTGAATTAAATCCAACCTTTCTTTGGCACTTCTACGCCTGAAATTATCAAATTCGGCAAATAAGCGGAGGTATTTATCCTTCTGCTCCTCTAGCTCAGCCTGTAATTTTTCTGTAGCCGATTCTGCAGCTTCATTCGTTAAGGGTGTATTGCTAGGCAATTCGGAATCAGCATTGATATTCAACTCTTGATTTTCTGGACTTACGGTCTCTTTTTCTTCCATGATAATGTATGACTTTTGAACTATTTTCTAAATCAGTTTGCAAAGGTAAGCTTGTCAAACTGTTTGCCAAGTACTCTTTTACAGCCAAATTGACAAGTTTTAATGCGATTTACTGTCGCTTTTATACATCGGATGCGGTTAACTTTGCCGCATATGCAAACAGTCGTATTAAATAAGAAGATTAGTCGTAGGGTAGAAATGGGGCATCCTTGGATATTTGCCAACGAAGTAAACCGTTTAAATGACAATAAAGAAGCGGCACCTTTTGTAGCTGGCGATATTGTAGAGGTATATACCCATGATCGTAAATTTATTGGAAAAGGATATATCAACCCACAAAGCCAGATATTGGTTCGTTTATTGAGTCGGGATAAAGAGGAACATATTGACGCAGCCTTTTTTAAAAAACGGCTTTCAGAAGCCTGGGAATACAGGAAAAAGATTGGTTACGTTGAAAATTGCCGCCTAATATTTGGAGAAGCAGATGGTATTCCTCAATTAATTATAGACAAATTCAACGACTATTTTGTTATACAAACCTTAGCCCTAGGTATTGATATTTGGAAACCAGCTATTGTAGAGGCATTAGAATCTATTTTTCAGCCCAAAGGCATTTATGAAAGAAATGATGTGCCTATTCGGGAATTGGAAGGTATGACTCAGCAAAAAGGTTTTTTATCTGCTCCTTTTGACAGCAATATTGTAATCAATGAAAATGGGATTAAGTTTAATGTGGATATTGCCAATGGTCAGAAGACTGGTTATTTCTTAGATCAACAAGACAATCGTAGGGCCATTCAGCATATCGTTAAAGGGGCCGATGTATTAGGCGCTTTCTGTTACACGGGTACATTTGAAATACATGCCGCACAGTATGGTGCCAAATCGGTGTTGGGCTTAGATATTTCACAACAAGCCATTGATATGTGTAACAAAAATGCTGCATTAAATGGCTTAAGTGATCTTTGTGCTTTTCAATGTGTAAATGCATTTGATGTACTCAAACAATGGGTGAAAGATGGTCGCCAATATGATGTGGTGATGCTGGATCCTCCTTCTTTTACTAAGAGTAGGTCAACTATACAAAAAGCAATTGCTGGTTACAAGGAAATAAATCTTCGTGGAATGAAATTGGTGAAGCCTGGGGGATTTTTGGTTACCTCTAGTTGTACCAATCTGGTACAACCTGAATTATTTCTCGAAATCATTCAGATGGCAGCAAAGGATGCAAAAAGAAAATTACGGCAAGTGATATTCAATTCCCAAAGTGCAGATCATCCAGTTATTTATGGTTGGGAAAATACCCATTACCTCAAATTCTTGATTGTTCAGGTGATGTAAAAACGAAAAATTAAGTGGAGGAATTATTTAACTACTTGGAATCTTCCAGATTCAACCATCTTGCCATTGCGATCGCGCAATTGGTAGATATAAACACCTCGGTAGTAATCATTTAAAGATAAAATGATGCGTTGGTTGGGGGCCTTGATTTCTTCTATTTTTTTGCCCATGAAATTGTATACCTGAAAGGAATAAGATTTATCATATCCTCTTTCAAATTCAAAGCTTACTACGGTAGTAGCAGGAATCGGGTAAACTTTTAAAATCTTAACTGCAGGATCAAGGCCGGAAGCCGGTTTGTTTTGTGCAAGTGAAGTAAAAGTTAATCCAAATAATACGATTGATATGGTTATTAGTCTTTTCAACTGAAGTAAAAATAATAAAATATTATTAATAAACAACATTTTATAAGGTTTTCCTATAAAATGGGGTTTATTAAATATTGTCCAGCTTAAAAATTAGGCCAAATTGCTTAATTGGGCATTGATGGCCTCGAAATTGGGTAATTCGCCAGCATTTTCTAGGACTTCTGCATATCTAATGACACCAGCTTTGTCAATTAGAAAGGCAGCTCTTTTACTAACCCCTTTCATCCAGCCAAAGGCTTCATATAAACAGCCATAGTTGGTGGAAACTTCTTTATTGAAATCACTTAATAAACTGAAATTGTATCCTTGCTCCTCTTTGAATTTGGCCAGTGTAGCAGGGGTGTCCACTGAAATGCCAAATACGGTTGCGTTGGTATTACTGTATCGAGCGATATCATCTCTTATTGCACAAAGTTCTTTGGTGCATACACCTGTAAAGGCCTGCGGGAAAAATAACAAAAGTACATTTTTGCCTATTTGATCATTCAACGTAACAGGTTTTCTTTCTGTATCGTGTAATGTAAAATTGGGGGCTAATTGGCCAATGCTGTTAGTCATGGTGGTAGGGGTGTTTTAAATATTTGTTTTTCTTATGCTTCTAACATTTTTCTGTAATAATTGTTTAGTAAAATCGACAAGGGTTTTGATTATTTCTAGATTTGCTTATTTTTAAACCTAATAGAAAGCCCCCAATCAAGGGGGCTCGCTGTTTATCCAAATAATCCATAAAACAATCAAATTGATACCAATTGAGGTATGCTACAAAGATTTTAATAGCGCATTAAAATCTTGGGCATCGCACAGCTTCTGCATTGCTGTTTTCCCTTTCAATAAATTTCTTATAAGTCAATGAAATTTCTAGTCCACCACGGCCTTTACTGGCAGTTGATAATTGCGAGATGTTGCCATCATAACTAACGGCAATGGACAGTGGTCTCATTTCCATTTTGACCATTGGTATAACGGCATCTTTCCAGCGCATATAAGCCCCTGCATGCAATATGTACTTCGGTGCGTCCATATCATCTAATTTCCAGGAATACAATGCGCCCGCCATTGTTTCTGTAAAGGGACCTTGCTTGCTATAATTTCCTTCAATTGTAAAAAAAGCATATTCGGTCATGTTCATTCGCACACCTGCACTTGCTACCCATTTAGGAATCATTTCATAATTGGGGTTCCCATAAAATGACACTTTGGTAGCCTTGTTAAAATGATGATAGGCCAGTCCAATAAAAATATTGTTGTCAATGTTTTCTCCTATTTGTGCATTAAAACTCATTCCTACACTGGCATCCAAGTAGGAGTATGAATTTCGCAAAAAACTTTCTCCATCTGCCAATCCAGGATTAAATCCAGTGCCATCAAATTGGCTGTTGGTGGTAACCTTACTGCGATCAATACTTCTTTGAACCCAGCCTCCCATAAAGCCTAGTGATAAATACATATTCCTGTCTGCACTAAGTGATTTATGATAATTGACAGTTGGTAAAATATGGGTTGCTTGTAATGCGACAGTGCCTGCTTTGTCATATAATATTTCGCCGCCGATGGTTAAGAAATCATCCCCATGCCCGACAGGTTTTTTATACTCCCCATTTAAAGAGCCTGTTTGATAGGGCACTGTTACACTATTCCATTGTGTTCTATACACAGTTTGTATTCGAATGTCGCCAGTAAAAATGCCTGCTAATGCAGGATTGCGTAAAAGGGGGGTTTCTGAAAATTGGGAGAAGTGAATATCCTGCGCTAGAATTGGCAAACAAATTACCAATAGCAATGAAAATAAAAGGGTCGTTTTAAGTAGTAGTTTTTTCATGCTAGCGGTCAAGCATATTTTTAATGCTTTACCATGGTGGATATAATATAAACGACTTGAATGCAAGATTATTGTTTTTTTAAAGGGGCCGGTCCCTTACAACCGGCCCTTTATAATCATAAAACCAAAGCTTCGGAGATACCTTTTTACATTAGCGGTATCAATGTTTTTATTGTATCAAAGCAATATTGCCTTTAAAACTAAGGATGGCGCTATTGTCGCAAATGATATCAATGGTATAAACATATACATCTGGGGTTAATTTACTGCCCTTAAAAGTGCCATTCCATCCTGCGGCTGCATCATTGGGTGAAAAATTATTTTTTTCAAATACCACTTCGCCCCATCGACTAAAAATCCGCATGGTTTTGATACTGAATAATCCAGTGCCTCTTGGATAAAAAATGTCATTGGTTCCATCACCGTTAGGTGAAAAAGTGTTTGGAATAAATACATTGGCTCCATTACAAATAACAAACACCGTTACTTTATCACTGGATTTGCAACCCCCTGGATTACTAACATCTATAGTGTATTCTGTTGTAGCTGCTGGTTTAACAGTAACAGCAGGAAAGTTGTTGCTGATGATACTCGCTGTTGGTGTCCAAGTAATAGTAGTAATATCTGCACTAATTACAGGTAATAAATTCACCGATTGTCCTGCATTGATGGTTTTGTTACTGCCCGCTTCAACAGTCGGTATGGGGTAAACTTTTACCAATACAAATCCCGTATCGCTGAAGCAGCCCTTGTCGTCCTTTCCAATGACGCGATAATTGGTGGTAGTAATGGGGCTGGCAGTTGGACTGGCTGAATTGGAATTGCTTAATCCTGTTGCAGGGCTCCAGGTATAACTATTGGCACCTGTTGCAAATAATCGTACGGAGGCCCCTATACATAAAGTATCTCCAATGCTGTTGTTCATGACAAATGGATAAATAACTTTTACGTTTACCGTATCTATATTCGTACATCCATGTACGGTAGCTCCAGTAACAATATAATTGGTTGCACTATCGGGAGTGGCAATTGGGCTCGCACAATTAGTGCAACTGAGTCCTGTAGCAGGCGTCCAGGTATAATTAGTAGCACCGGTTGCATTTAAATTCCTGCCTGTTCCTTTGCAAATCATAGTGTCCACTCCAGCGCTTACTGTTGGAATCAAATAGGCTTCAATTGTTTGGGTAACTGTATCTGCACAACCTGTACTATTGCTTGCAATGAGTTGTGTAGTGTAGGTGCCAGCAGTGACATATAATTGTGCAGGAGGAATTTGCAGTTGCGATTGGTTGCCATTGCCAAAGTTCCAAACCCAATTGATAGCAGAAGTATCTGCAACCGATAGCGCTGCATTAAAGTTTACAGTTAGTGGCGTACATCCGTTAGCGGTATTATTGATAATTGCTTGTGGGGAAGCTACAATTTTTACAGGTTGTGGATATTGAATTGAATCAATGCAACCAGTAAGTGTGGTTACTATCAATTTGGGATAATATAATCCAGGGGCTGGATAAAAATGACTGGGATTTTGAAGGGTGGAACTTCCTCCATCACCAAAATACCAGTTGTATCCTTGAATGACATCATTGCTAAGTGAATTGTTGGTAAAACTTACCGTGCCAGCATCGCAATGAATCGTTCCAAGCGCATCGAAATTGGCTTCCACTCCGTTTACTTTGATTGTATCAACACCCGTAATTGGTATTTGACATCCACCAGCATCCACTAAGATCATTTTGGGAACATAGATTCCTGGAGATAAATAGGTATGTACTAGATTAGAATCATTTGTTGCTAAAATATTGCCATCACTAAAATCCCAAACAAAGGAAACACGATCCTGTGTAGTTGCAAATAAATGCACCTGTAAAGGATCACATCCTGTTAATGGAGTATAGGAAAAACTTCCTCTCGGTCCCCTTATGATAATTTGTTTTGTCAAAACAGCTGAGCACCCGCCTGGTCCGGTTACCGTTAGGCGAACATTGAAAATGCCAGGTGTAGAATAAAAATGGGAAGGGTTGTCCATACTAGCAAAACTGCCATCGCCAAAATCCCAGTTAACAGTTAGATACCCAGTAGATAGATTGGTGAAATTTACAATCAAAGGAGGGCAGGTACTGATGGAATCACTCATTATGAAATTAGCTGCAGGGGTTATCACAATTACATAGGAACTTCTTTCAAGAGAGTCGGTACAACCATATTGGTCTACAATGACGAGTTTGATAGTATAGTTGCCATCCATTGAGTAATTGTGAACTGGGTTGGCTGCATGACTAATACTGCCATCTCCAAAATACCAAGTATAATTGAGCCCTGGGCCTGTAGATGTATTATTGAATTGAACAGGTCTGTTAGGACATGAAAGCGTATCTGTAGAATTAAAACCAGCAACTGGATGCGAAATAATGATAGCGCTATTGTGATTAATACTGTCTACACATCCAACCCCATCAATTAATTTAAGCGATACAGTATATGCACCCGGAGTAGAATAAGTATGTTGAAAAGGGGCTGCATGCAAGGTGTCGATGCTGCCATCTCCAAAATTCCAAATCCAGGTTAATATGGGATGTACTCCATCATTGATTGATTGGTCGTTAAAAATAACAGTTGATAAAAGGCAACTACCTGGCACACTTGGTGAAAAAGCAGCAGTCGGGCCATTGACACGGATATGCAATGGTTTACTGATAGTGTCCAAACATCCATTGATATCAAGGGTGATTAATCGTATATCATAAGTACCTGCAAGTGTATAGGTATGGGTAGTATTAATTCCACTACCAGTGGCACCATCTCCAAAATTCCAAGCATAGGTTGCTATGTGCGATGTGTTGCTGCCAAAAGCAGTAAATCCAATGCTATTGTTTCGGCAAATAACAGTATCCGTTACATTGAAATTGGCGTGTTCAATTATTACATGTGCAGTTTGTGTCGTCGTGTAATCGCAACCGGTAGTATGATTGATAACTGTTAATGTAATGGTATAGAATCCCGTATCTGCATAAAGGTGAATGGGGCTTGGAATGATAGACGTGGTGCCATCTCCAAAGTCCCAAAGCCATTCATCTGCCCCAATAGAATGGTCAGTAAATATTCTCTGTTTGGGATTGATACAATCAAAAGTTTCGGTAAAACTAGCAATGGGGGGAAGTATATGAATATAGTCTACAAAGCTGATGGTATCTGGGCATCCATTATTCCAAACAATTAACTGTATTGTAAAAAATCCAGTGTCTTGATATAGGTGAATTGGATTGGGGTCGTTGGATGTCATGCCATCCCCAAAATCCCAAAGCCAACTGGTAACACCGACACTAGAAAGGTTGGTAAAGTTGATGGGTATTTTTGCGCAGGCATTTAATGGAGTAGCTACGAAATTAGCTATCGGTCTCTCATTGGCTATAATTCCATTAGGCACCAATACCGTATCACTACATCCACCTGCAGTAGTGATAATTAATTTAATATTATAGGAGCCTGTAGGGAATACATGGGTTGGATTGGGTAATGTAGAAGTATTGCCATCTCCAAAATCCCATAGATAACTTGTTACTGGGAATAATGAATTAATGGTAGCCGTGAAAGTATGTGTTAAGGGGGCACAATCCTCATCGGTAAGGTTATTTATAATTGCTTGTGGTGCCTGGATTTGAACCAATGATGGAATCGTTAAAGATTTACTGCATCCATTGCTATTAGTTGCTACCAGTGTAACAGTAAAGTTTCCAAAACTAGTATAGGTGTGAACTGGATTAGCGGAGGTAGAACTGCTTGCATCTCCAAAATTCCATAAATAAGAAACAGCACCCGTACTTGTATTAGTAAAATTAACTATAAAAGGAAGGCTACAGCTAATGGTAGGGTTGGCAGTGAAACCAACAGTTGGTTGTGGTAAAACTGTAATGGTTTTATAGGCAGTATCTGCGCAAGCACCGAATAGGGCAATCATTCTCACTAAATAGGTGCCGGCTGTTGTAT
This sequence comes from uncultured Bacteroidota bacterium, assembly GCA_903858475.1. GTDB lineage: Bacteria > Bacteroidota > Bacteroidia > Chitinophagales > Chitinophagaceae > Ferruginibacter. Next base: position 10,855 of record CAIOIZ010000165.1, on the reverse strand, counting down.
ATGTTTTGGAGGGGTTCAGCAAAGCAGAAATAGTGCCGTCTCCAAAATCCCAGGCCACCGAACTAGGAATTGGGCTGCTAGTATTGGTGAAAGCGAGTGGGCTGTTTTGACAAACCGTATCTGGTGAGCTGAATGCTGCATTAACAATGCCAATGGTGATTACATTATTTCGTGTAAGCGTATCCGTACATCCAGCAGCATTGGTTACTATTAATCTGACTGTAAAGGAGCCAATTGCTAAATAAGTGTGACTCGGATTGGTTAGGGTGGAAGTGCCGCCATCTCCAAAATCCCATTGATAATTTAAAACGCCAGTGCCAGTTGAAAGGTTTTGAAAATTAATAGTGGCAGGTAAACTGCAATTACTAGGTTGGTCATTGCTGAAATCTGCAAGTACCCCCGTACTTATTTGCACATACTGATTTCTGGTAAGTACTTTAATACAACCTACACTATTTCTAACCCTGAGGCTCACATTAAAATTACCTGCATTTGTGTAAGTATGAGTGGGGTTTTGTATGGTAGCCAATGTGCCGTCGCCAAAATCCCATTGCCATAGGTTGATGCTACCATCTCCTGGAATACTTTGATCTGTAAATTGAACGGGCAAAGGATAGCATCCGGCTAGAGGGTTGCCTATAAAGTCTACGGATGGTTGACTATAAACCGTTACAAATTGCGTTTTTGTAATTGAATCTGCAGTGCCAGCTGCATTTTGAATGACTAGTTTTATGTTATACGTACCGGGATTAAAATAAGTTGCAGAAGGGTTTTGTAAAAAAGAAATAGTGCTATTGCCTAAATACCATTTCCATTGTGTAGGATTGCCTTGCGATTGATCGGTAAAATGTACGATAAGTGGCGCGCATCCACTTAACGGGTTACCAGTAAAATCGGCGACCAGTTGTGCTTTAGTTCCAGTGATACTTATCAATGAGTAAAAGAACAGTATGATAAGGTTTCTGATGACAGTAAGGGCTGTCATTTTGTTTGTGCTTTAGTGTTTATGGGTTTTGGAGAAAGTCCAAAAAATATTGTTTATATATAACTGAATTATACAGAAAAAATTGTGCCATAATGCGATATATCCTATTTTATTTCAAGTGGATGGGCTTGGCATTTGTACGGATTACTTCAAAAAATGGTTTATAGCCTTTGCATGTGCAGTACAATGGGATCTGTAGTGCCCCAAGGAGCTAATTCCATTATAGGTACTGTTTTTTTAGTGAAGCGCCATTCCCTCGTCAGAAATACAAAAGGGCTGGGCACGGCAGGAAGATGGATGGTTAACTTTCCATAGTCATCATTACATGCCCAAGTGCCAGTATAAGTAACACCGCCTATAGTAGCTTGCAGTGGCCCATCTAGGTAGGTATTTTTTATTAATTTGAATACATAGCCATTATACTGAGCGGTAAGGTCATTGCCATTATCGGTTGCAAGGTGTACTACAATGTCTTTATTGATTACGTTTGCATCGAAATACTCCTGGGCCAGATTACGTTGCACTTCCTGAGTATTTTTTTTACAACCTGATAGGAGTAGCAAAGCGGCACTTAGTAAGGCAATAAAAAATCTTCCTTTATAAATTAAACTGGGCATATCCTGCGTTTTTTTATGCATAAATGTAAGGGATTTTTTATTTGTTTTCTTTTACAAGATGCCTTTTGGGTACTAAATGCTGCATCCAATAATATAAGTTCGTACAAGGGTCACCATTTTGAAAAATTGTATTTACAATTTGCAAGGATACTTATGCTGAATTGATTAATTTTAAATTATGAAAATCAAGGACATTGTTGCAATATTAGAAACTATAGCGCCTCTTTCTTTGCAGGAGGAATATGACAATGCTGGACTAATTACAGGTCAAGCAGGATGGGGCTGTACCGGTATTGTTGTAGCCCTTGATGCTACGGAAGCTGTAATAGAAGATGCTATTGCAAGAAATGCCAATATGGTAATTGCGCATCATCCCATTGTTTTCAAGGGATTGAAAAAAATAAATGGATACAATTATGTGGAGAAGGCATTAATCACTGCTATTAAAAAGGATATAGCTATTTATGCCATTCATACCAATTTAGACAATATTATTCAGGGCGTAAATGGGCGGATGGCGGATAAATTAGGGCTGATAAACCGCCAAATATTGGTTCCCAAAAAAGGGATTTTGAAAAAAATTCAGACCTATGTTCCAGTATCACATATAGAAAATGTAAGGGAAGCTTTATTCAATGCCGGAGCAGGTTCCATTGGTGCATACAGCGATTGTAGTTTTACTAGTGTGGGAATTGGCAGTTTTAAAGGGGGCGAAGCAACAAAGCCATTTGTTGGTCAGCCTGGTAAAAGGCATTACGAAGAAGAACAAAAGTTGGAAATGATATTTGAAGGATGGAAAGAAAGGCAAATAATGGAGGCCTTGTATTCCTCCCATCCCTATGAGGAACTGGCCTATGACTTAATAACCTTGGATAATAAACTTCAATCAATTGGGACTGGTATAATCGCAGAATTACCCGAGGCAATGGATGCATCGGCCTTTTTTGACCTGCTAAAATCGGCATTTGGGCTAAAAATCATTCGGCATAGCCCGTTTTTAAGCAAAAAGCTTACTAAAATTGCAATTTGCGGCGGAAGTGGAAGCTTTTTAACGAGTTCTGCCATTGCTGCTGGGGCAGATATTTTTGTAACTGCAGACATCAAATACCATGAGTTTTTTGATGCAAACGGGCAGCTGATTTTGGCAGATATTGGGCATTATGAAAGCGAACAGTATACTCAGGACCTTATTTGTGATGTTTTACAGCAAAAATTCCCTACTTTTGCCATCCAAAAAACGGTGGTGCAAACCAATCCCGTTCAGTATTGGGGGTGATGTGGTGAACAGATAAAAGAACAGAAAGTAAAGGAATGAGAAAATCTGACACAATAACATTCAATTCTAAATAGTCAACTAACAATTCTCAAAATACACTATGGCAAAAGTTGCAGATTTCTCCGTTGAAGAAAAATTATCTTCCCTTGTAAAATTACAAAAGATTGATAGCAATCTGGATGAAATCCAGATTCTGAAAGGTGAACTTCCTATTGAAGTGAAGGACCTTGAAGATGAAATTGAAGGACTACATGCTAGGCAGACAAGAGTGGAAGAAGAAATAAATGGCATCAATGAATTTATTGCGCAGAAGAAAGAAGGCATTAAGGAAGCTGAAGCCTTGGTAAAGAAATATGAGAAGCAAAGTGATAATGTAAAAAATAACCGCGAGTTTGAAGCAATCAATAAAGAGATTGAAATGCAACAATTAGAGGTGAAACTTTGCGAAAAGCATATCAAGGATGCTACCGAAGAAATTGGAGAAAAAGCCAGACAACTTGATGCTGCAAAAAAAGCAGTAACAACCAAGGAAAACAACTTGAGTGGTAAAAAAGGGGAGTTAGAAAAAATCATCGGTGAAACTGAAAAAGAAGAGAAGCATTATAATAAAGAAGCGGCAGCTGCTAGAGGACATGTGGATGAGCGTTTATTGACCAGCTATGACCGTATTCGTAAAAACTATCACAATGGCTTAGCCGTAGTGCCAGTTGAAAGAGATGCTTGTGGTGGTTGTTTTCATGCTATTCCTCCTCAAAAACAAAGTGAAATTAAATTACGTAAGAAGGTAATGGTTTGTGAAAACTGTGGAAGAATTTTGGTTGATGATGATTTGAATAATTCAGTAGCGGTAAAATAAAATTATTTTCAAGTATAATATTAAATGGCACCATTGGTGCCATTTTGTATTTATGCCTACAGTTACACAATTAAAATAATTTTCTTTGTTTTCAGACAGAACATTGCTGTAAATTCGTGACAGAGATGATTCAAAAGCTACACATATCCAACTATGCAATTATAGATGAATTGGTCATTGAGTTCTCCAATGGGCTTACTATTATCACTGGTGAAACAGGCGCGGGTAAAAGTATCTTAATGGGTGCATTAGGTCTTGTATTGGGCGATCGGGCAGATAGTAATGTCTTATTAAAGAAAGACAAGAAATCGGTAGTAGAAGGCTATTTCAATGAAACAGACAAGAAATCGGTGAATGCCTTTTTGTTGGACAATGATTTGGATACAGAAACTGAATTGGTTATTCGAAGGGAAATTGCACCAAATGGAAAATCAAGGGCATTTGTAAATGACACTCCAGTTACATTACAACAATTAAAGCAGCTAAGTACTATATTGGTAGACTTGCACCAACAATTTGATACGCTGGATTTAGGAAATCAGGATTTTCAGCGATTGGTATTAGATGCACTAGCTGATAACAATGCGCATTTACAGGCATATAAACAAGCATACCATAGTTTATTGGCAATTGAAAAAGCGTTGGAGCAATGCAAGCAATCGCAAGCTGCCTCTTCAAAAGAATACGATTATCACAAATTTTTATATGAGGAATTAGCGGCTGCCAATTTAAAAGAAAACGAATTGGAAGACTTGGATGCAGAATTAAAATTGTTGAGCAATGCTGAAATAATTAAGCAAGAACTAGGTAATATCAGTTTTGAATTGAATGAATCGGATCAGCCATTGGTCCAGCAAATAAAATCATTTAGCAATCGATTACAATCTGTAGCGTCTTTTCACCCTGGTATCGAGCAAATTGTAAAAAGAATGCAAAGTGCTCAAGTGGAATTACAGGATATTGGGGACGAAATTGAGCAAATCAATCAGAGCGTGCATTATAGCACAGAAAGAATGCAGATTTTGAATGATAAAATAGAAACGGGCTATCGCTTGCTCAAAAAACACCAAGTGCATAGTACCGCAGCATTGTTGTCAATTAAGCAATCGCTGTCAGAAAAACTTATTGCTGTTTCGCATTTGGGCGATACTATTCAAGCGCATGAACAAAAGCTACAGGAATTAAGTGGCTCCTGTGAAAAAATAGCCCAACAATTAAGAGATAATAGAAAAAAAGCAAGCGGTCCTTTTGAAGCAAAGACAAACGATTTATTAAAGCAAGTGGGAATGCCAAATGCTCAAATCAAAATTGCAATAGCCCCTTCTGCATTAAATGAATACGGCGCAGATAGTATTGAATATTTATTTGATGCCAATTTGCCGGCAGGTAAAGATACCACTAGTAGTCGATTTGAACCCCTGCGAAAAGTGGCAAGTGGAGGAGAATTAAGCAGACTTATGTTGTGCGTTAAATCGCTGGTAGCTAAGAAATTGCAACTGCCTACTTTAATTTTTGATGAAATAGATACCGGTATTAGTGGAGAAGCAGCCAAACAGGTTGGTATTATCATGAAGCGCTTATCACAATCGCACCAGTTAATATCTATTACACATCAGCCACAAATTGCAGCAAGGGCCGATACTCATTATTTTGTTTACAAAGCCATTAAAGGCGATGCCATTGTAACTTCTGTTAAGCGATTGAACAATGATGAGCGTATTACCACAATTGCTAAAATGTTGAGTGGAGAACAGCCAACGGCTGCAGCGTTGGAAAATGCAAAAGAAATGCTTAGGAATTAGCAGCTTAAACCGAATACTTTGTATCAATCTAAATTGTTATTGTTGCTGCTCTTATTGGTTACTACTATCGGTGCTTATTATACGCATATTTTAGTACAACGCATATTGCCTCCCAAACGATCATTTGGCCATTTTTTGGGATATGTAGTGCTTCATATGATCAGTATTTTTGTATTGGTGTTTCTGGCTGGCTTTGTAGTATTTTATTTCAAAGAATTTTTCTTTAAAAAATAGAGTCTTATTTTTACCCTTCAAACCTATAACATGTCATACAATTTATTAAAAGGAAAAAAAGGAATCATTTTTGGTGCATTGGATGAAAAGTCCATTGCCTGGAAGACAGCCATTCGTTGTCATGAGGAAGGCGCTCAATTATTACTTACGAATGCGCCTGTGGCGATGCGTATGGGAGAAATCAACAAATTAGCAGAGGCTGTAAATGCGCCTGTAATTCCCTGTGATGTGAGCAACAACGAAGATGTAAACAACTTGATTGCAAAAGCCATGGAGCATTTTGGCGGTGGAGTGGATTTTATACTTCATTCTATTGGCATGAGTCTAAATGTTAGAAAGGGTAAACATTATACTGAACTGGATTATGGTTTCAACGAAAAAACCTTGGGTATTTCAGCTATGAGCCTTCATCGTGTATTGGCAACCGCCATGAAAATGGATGCTATCAACGAGTGGGGGAGTGTTGTAGCACTTACTTATATTGCTGCACAGCGAGTATTTCCTGATTACAATGAGATGGCAGATGCAAAGGCTTTATTGGAAAGCGTAGGAAGAAGCTTTGGTTATCATTACGGAGTTAAAAAGCATGTTAGAATCAATACGGTGTCTCAGTCACCAACTAGAACAACTGCGGGTAGCGGGGTAAAAGGCTTTGATGGGTTTATCAATTATGCCGAAAAGATGAGTCCCTTGGGCAATGCCAGTGCAGAAGCCTGTGCTGATTATTGTGTGACCCTGTTTAGTGATTTGACTAAATACGTGACCATGCAAAATTTATTCCATGATGGAGGATTCAGCTTTACCGGTGTTACCGAGGCGGTAATTGATCAAATGGAGAAATAAGGGATTATACTACAAAATAAAAGCCGTTCAGTTATGCTGAACGGCTTTTTACATTATCTTAAGTAAGTGAATTAGTATTCATCTTCGTTGAAAAAGAAATCTTCCTGGCTAGGATAATCGGGCCAGATATCTTCTAATCCTTCATACAATTCGCCTTCGTCTTCCAACTCTTGCAAGTTTTCTACCACTTCAATTGGGGCGCCGCTACGAATAGAATAATCAATCAATTCGTCTTTGGTGGCAGGCCAGGGAGCGTCTTCTAAATGCGATGCCAGTTCTAATGTCCAAAACATATCTTGCTACTTTTATTTAGTAAATGGGTTCAGGGAATTACCCCCTAATTTTCCGCAAATGTATAAGTTCTGTGGGAATAACCAAAAGTGTTTTATCAACGCCTATTTTATTCCAAAGTTTGGGCCGCTTTATTTTAAAAATACAGGCTTTCATTATAAGGGATAATTAAGTACTTTTAAACCATGTTAAGGGCAAAAAATATACATAAATCATATGGTCAGCTAGAGGTATTAAAAGGGGTAGACCTATATATCAAAAAAGGGGAAATTGTAAGTATTGTAGGAAGTAGTGGGGCTGGAAAAAGTACTTTATTGCATATTCTAGGAACCCTTGATAATGCGGATCAGGGAGAAATTTCTATTAATGGGATACGCATAGATCAGTTAAATAGTAGAAAACTGGCGACTTTCCGTAATCAACAAATTGGTTTTGTTTTTCAATTTCATCATTTATTGCCCGAATTCACTGCATGGGAAAACGTGTGTATACCTGCCTGGATTGCTGGTGCTAAAAGAAATGAAACGATGGAGCGTGCAGCAAAATTATTGGAATTGCTTGGGTTGTCGAATCGGATGGAAAATAAACCAGGCCAATTAAGTGGGGGAGAACAGCAAAGGGTAGCGGTGGCAAGAGCACTGATTAATAATCCTGCTATTGTAATGGCAGATGAACCAACGGGCAACCTTGATTCGGCGAATGCCAAAGAATTACATGAATTATTTATTGATTTAAGAAATAAATTCAACCAAACTTTTCTAATTGTAACCCACAATGAAGAATTGGCCAGCATGAGTGACAGGACAATCGTAATGAAAGACGGCAGGGTTTTATTGTAATTTTTTATAGTTGCTCTATGATAAACGAGGCTGCCATTTAATTTCTTCTACTTTCAGTAAATGGGCAATATACCTTGAGAGTACAAATAAGTAATCGCTTAATCTGTTCAGGTATTTAATCACCATCGGGTCAATAAACATTTCCAATTCCTGCAAGCCCACGCAAATTCTTTCTGTTCTTCTGCAAACACAACGTGCAACATGAATGGTGCTAACTGCTATATGTCCACCAGGAAGGACAAATGATTTCATGGGTGTTAATTGTTCATCCATTTGATCCATTTCTCTTTCCAATAATTCCACATCGGCTTCTTTCAAATCAGGGATTTTCATTATTGGCTCTTTGTCGGGGTCGCAGGCCAATGAAGCACCAATTGTAAATAATCGGTCTTGTATTTCTTTGAGTATTTTTTTGCTGGATTCGTCTTGCACATGGTCGCATACTAATCCAATATAACTATTCAATTCGTCTACTGTACCATAGCTTTCAATGCGAAGATTGGATTTAAAAACCTTGGTGCCTCCAATCAGACTTGTTTTTCCGAGGTCGCCTGTTTTAGTATAAATCTTTGTGGACATAGTTTAGAAAGTTCTGTTATGTAATAGCAACAAAATAATGATAAATAAGTTCATGCATGCCTGCATTTTATAGTGCCGCATGGCTAATGGTACTTGGGTGGTCGTTGATTTTATCGGTTTCCACCATACCATCTTTTAATCGAATTACCCTTCTGGCAAATAAAGAAATATCTTCTTCATGCGTAACCAGCACAACCGTATTGCCATCATCATGAATTTTACCTAAGATATCCATGATTTCATATGAAGTTGTTGAGTCGAGGTTTCCCGTTGGTTCATCCGCTAATATGATAGCAGGATTATTAATTAATGCACGTGCAATGGCTACACGCTGACACTGTCCACCGCTGAGTTCATTTGGTTTATGGTGGGTGCGATCGTCTAATTTCACTTTTTTCATCACCTCCATTGCCCTTTCTTCCCTTTCTTTTTTTCCAATACCGCTATATACCAGTGGTAAGGCTACATTTTCTAAGGCTGTTAGTCGGGGTAATAAATTGAATTGTTGAAATACAAAACCAATTTCAACATTGCGAACTTCTGCTAAATCATTATCAGGCATCCCACTTACATCCTTGCCATTTAAAATGTATTTTCCTCCAGTTGGAGAATCTAGGCAACCTAATATATTCATCAAGGTGCTCTTGCCACTTCCACTAGGGCCCATCAAAGCAACATATTCGTTTTTGAAAATATCTAATGTGATACCCTTTAAAACTTGTAACTCCTGCTTGCCCAGGTAATAGCTCTTAACAATATTTTCGAGATGAATGATGGAGGACATAAAAGGTTGATATAAATCTTATTTTTTGAGACTCGGAATTTTGTTGATTACTTTAGGTACTTTAAAATAAACGCCATCGCTATTGCTTGCATTTTTTAAGGCAATATCTCGGTCTACACTTCCTTTTGTTTCATCAGCTCTCAATACGTTTACATTTTTACTCATGTGCAAAAGTGGAGCTACTCCAGTGGTGTCTATTTCATTCAATTTCTCCACAAAAGCAATCATATTTTGTAAGTCTTCCTTGATTGCTAATTTGGCATCGCCATCAAATTCCAGCCTGCTCAAGGTTGCCAGTTTCTCAATAAGGCGGTCATTAACTTCCATTCAACAAATATAGATTATAATAGGAAGTAAATCGGTGATCTGGGGCAGTCGGCAGATAATAATTATGAATGGAAATATCGCCTGTAACTGCCCATCAACAAGGGACTTTCCTTATCTTCGCCCACCTATGGCAACAAGTAAGGAAATAGTCATGAGCGGCATTCGCCCCACTGGTTTTTTGCATCTAGGCAATTATTTTGGGGCTATTCGCAATTATATTAAAATGCAGGATGAATTTGAATGTTATTTCATGGTGGCAGATTTGCATAGTCTTACTACACATCCTGATACGAAGGAATTAAAAAATCATGTACATCGTGTATTGGCAGAAAATATTGCCTGTGGGTTAGACCCTAATAAAGCTGCTTTTTATTGCCAGAGTCATGTTCATGAAACTACTGAATTGTATTTATACCTCAATATGCTGGCTTATAAAGGCGAGCTGGAAAAGACGGCTACTTTCAAGGATAAGGTTCGTTTGCATCCCGAAAATGTAAATGCGGGGTTATTAACCTATCCTGTTTTACAGGCAGCTGATATTATTTTGCACCGAGCCAAATATGTGCCCGTTGGTAAGGATCAGGAGCAGCACTTGGAAATGGCAAGGAACTATGTCAATCGCTTCAATCATCGGTATGGGGAAGTTTTTCCCGAACCGCAAGCGTTTAATTATGGGGGTGAGTTGGTGAAAGTGCCTAGTTTGGATGGCACAGGAAAGATGAGCAAAAGCGACAATCAAATGGCTACTTTGTATTTGGCCGATGAGGATGATATCATTCGCAAAAAAGTGATGAAGGCAAAAACGGATAGCGGCCCTACCGAAGCCAATGCTAGCAAGCCTGATTATATCGAAAATATTTTCCTGCTCTTGAAATTGGTTGCCGCCCCAGATACAATTGAAAAATTTGAAGCAGATTATAATAATTGCACTATCCGGTATGGTGATTTAAAGAAACAATTGGCAGAGGATATGGTGAATTTTATTGCGCCAATTCGCAGTAAAGTGGATGCTATATTGAATGATAAAGCTTATTTGAAAAAAGTGATGGAACAGGGTGCAGAGAAGGCCAACGCGAGCGCAGGAGCAACAATGAAACTGGTGCGAGAAGCCATTGGATTAAATTATTTTTAAATAAGTGCCTTGCAAAAAAAACAAAAAATACTATTTGCGATCTTATTAAGTTTGCATACTTTCAAACGTTGAATTATAAAATTTTTAAAAGGGGAAGGATGGCTAAAAATAAAAAACCAAAACATATTGCAGTTGCCGGTAACATTGGTGCCGGTAAAACAACTTTGACCGAAATGCTGAGTAAGCATTACAAGTGGATTCCTCAATTTGAGGATGTCGACCATAATCCTTACTTAAATGATTTTTATGAGGACATGCCTCGTTGGAGTTTTAATCTTCAAATCTATTTC
>CAIOIZ010000164.1 GCA_903858475.1 uncultured Bacteroidota bacterium | reverse complement strand
TCGGGATAGAGTATTGTCTACCTATGCCCTGATGCAAACGATGATGGAAAAAACTTCCAGTAATGCTACTGAATTGATTGCTCAAAGAAAAAAAGCCATCGCTGAAGTAATCAAGGAAAAGAATTGGCCACTGAGTTGGAAACAAGATACTGTACAGAATAGTTTAATCAGCTTTAAAGGTTACGAACAAGCATTCAAGCCAAGTGAGGCTACTGGATTACAGAGAATGTATTATGACAGAACTAAACCCTATACCAGTACTGTGAAATTTTTCAATGTATACAATCCTTATAATTTCGTCAGTGCACCAAAAGCATATATTTTACCAAAAGGCTGGCAAGCGGTTGCTGACTTATTAATACTTAACAATATTAATTTATACCCATTACTGAAAGATACCATCATTGAAGTAGAGGCTTATCATATCGACGACTATAAAAGTTTACCCCGTCCTTATGAAAAACACCATAAAAACTCGGGCGTAAAACTTTCTGTAATGAAGCAAAAAATAAAATTTCTAAAAGGCGATTATTATATTCCAATGAACCAAAGAGGAAATCGGTTTATTGTTGAAATGCTAGAACCTGCTGGAGATGATAGTTATTTTGCTTGGAATTATTTTGATGCCATCCTTCAACAAAAAGAAGGATACAGCGATTATCGATGGGAAGATTTAGCAGCCGAAGTACTTAGCAATAACCCGACATTAAAAACCAATTTGGAAGAAAGGAAAAAAGCCGATTCTAAATTTGCAGCCAATAGCAGTGCTCAACTGGATTATATTTATAAAAATTCCCCTTACTATGAACCTGCTCACAATAGGTACCCTGTTTACAGATTAATGCAATAATTAGGACTATTGTAACCCTTGTCTTTTTGCAAGTTTATGAGCAATAAACAAAGTACTAAACACGATAAGGATACTGAGGTAACCTACCCAGTTATAATGAAGTATTTTACCACTTGCTTCCTTTACCACGATAAAGCCTGATAGCAAAGAAGCTAGTCCCGTAAATAATTGTTGAATGGAGGCATTAAAGCTCATGAATAAACCTCTTTTCTCTGGATTCACCACTGTACTTATCATTGCTTGTGCGGGTATGGTGCGACCGGTTGACAAGGAAAACCAAATGGCAAAAACACAAAGCACAAAATAAAAAGGGATGGCAGGCATATTGGTTATTAAAAATATGGGCAACAAAGAAATTCCAGCGCAACTTAAATAAATACGAAGCTTCCCATGCTTATCTGCCATTCTTCCAATGATATTAGAAGCAATCAAAGAGAATACACCGCCAGTAAGATAAATCAACGGTGTTTGATCCTTTGTAAACCCTACATTGTATTCCATATAAGGATTGATAAAGGGAATAATCAAAAAATGGCCCATCATCAATAATCCTGAAAGGGACAATGCCAACAACTGACTTTTATTCTTACTGAGTTCCAATAAAATTTCGCGAGGATCAATTTTTTCTATTACCTGGTTTTTTAAATGATTTGTCATGGCAGGTAAAAAACGTATAATCAATGGAATTACAAATAGCCCAACAATACCAATGAAAAGAAATGGAGCATGCCAACTAATCAATCGGGCCAGATAAAGGCTAAAGGGCACTCCAAATATGGAAGAAACAGAAAAGGCGGTAAAAATTACGCCCATTGCCATACCCCTTTTTTCATATTCGAAGGTGTCGGCCACGATACTTAAAATTTGAGTACCAATCAATCCTCCAAACAAACCCGTCAGCACCCTAGCCGCAATTAAAAAAACAGGATCAGGCGCAATTCCACAACAAATGGTGCCAATTAAGAATCCAGTATAAGCAAAGAGTAATACTTTTTTTCGATCGTATTTGTCAACGAAAAAAGCTGCGGCAATACTAGATACAAAGGAGGCAATTGGGTAAGCGGCAACAATTAAACTAAAGAACTGGGCGGATATTTTAAAATGAGGCATTAAAAAATTCCCCAATGGCATCATGATCATAAAATCAAGAATATTAGTAAAATTCAATGCTGCCAGCAAATAAAGGACAATCCGTTCTTTCTTAGTCATAGTAAAATTGGCTGTAAAGGTATTCGTTTGCCAATGATTATTGAAATAGGATATTTTTAATTTAGGGTTGAATATCAATCCTAAACACTTTATTTTTATACTATATATATAGCTGAATACTATAGCTATCCCATTCGCTTTAAAATCTTGCTCAAAGCTTGTTGAATACGGGCTAAAACCCTTACCTTTGCTGCCCGTTTAAAAGAACGGTATAAACAATTTTTTTAACTGATCCGGATTCTTGAAAAAGAACTGGTGACAAAACAAGGGAAATGAACAATTACGAATTGATGGTGATTTTTACCCCTGTGCTATCTGAGGAGGAATTTAAAGCTGCTCAGAAAAAATTCGAAGCCCTCGTTGTAGAAAACGGTGGTGAAGTAGTGCATAGCAATCCCTGGGGACTAAAATCACTGGCGTACCCTATTGCCAAGAAGACCACTGGTCTTTACTGGGTAATGGAATACAAGGCGCCATCCAGCTTCAATGAAAAGTTGAAAATTCAACTTTTACGTGACGAATCTCAGATGCGTTACATGTTTACTGCACTCGACAAGTACGCCGTTGAGTACAATGCAAGAAAGAAAAGTGGCGTATCATTTAAAACTCAAAAAGCGGAGGCATAATCATGGCAAAGAATGAAATAAAATATCTTACCGCAATTAAGGCCGACAATCGTCCTAAAAAATATTGCCGCTTTAAGAAAATGGGCATTCGTTATATTGATTATAAAGATGCTGATTTTTTGAAAAAGTTTTTAAATGAGCAGGGCAAATTATTACCGCGTCGTCTTACTGGTAACTCTTTGAAGTTCCAACGCAAAGTAAGTGATGCAGTAAAGAAAGCCCGTCAGATGGCAATTTTGCCTTATGTTACGGATTTAATGAAATAATTTTTTTAACCACCCTAATCACGCATTGCGGGAGAAAGCCCCGGTTATACCGAGGTTGGGTAAAAATGCAAAATCATGCAGGTAATATTAATACAAGATGTTAACAACCTTGGCGGAGCCAATGAGTTGGTAACAGTAAAAAACGGTTACGGTCGTAATTTTCTTATCCCTCAAAAATTAGCGGTAGAAGCCAGTCCTTCTAACCTTAAACAATTGCAGGAAAGACAAAAGCAACAAGCTAAGAAAGAAGCTAAATTATTGGCTGAAATCAATAGTGTTATTGCCAAATTACAAGATGGTACCATTAAAACCGGCGCTAAAACCGGCACAAGTGGTAAAATCTTTGGTAGTGTAACTTCTGTACAGATTGCAAGAGCCATTCGTGATCAAAAAGGTTACGAAATTGACCGTCGTCGCATCACTATTTTAGATGAAGTAAAAGAATTAGGCACTTACAAAGCAAAAATCGATTTTGGTAACGGAAACGAAACTGAAATTGAATTTGAAGTGGTAGCTGAATAATTTCTTTTCAACAATAGCTTTAAAAAACCACCAATTGATTTTGGTGGTTTTTTAATACCAATTTCGTTTTTTATTTGGATGCAAATTTTGCAGTTGCTATCTTTGCCGTCCCTTAAAAAAGATGCCGCGTTGGTCAAGGGGTTAAGACGCCTCCCTTTCACGGAGGAATCACGGGTTCGAATCCCGTACGTGGTACAAAATAGAAAGAGCCTGTAATTTACAGGCTCTTTCAATTTTTAAATAGCTTATCTAGGACAGCCATACAATTCTTCATGGTAGGTAACAATTCTCGACTCCCCATAAGTTCCACCTCCTGCATAGTCTTGCTGTATTACAAAGAACAATCCCTTACAATAAGGATGATCATCGGCTGAGTTCCGCACGAACATTTGTCCTCTTTTATACTTGTATTTTGGAATACCAAGGTTATTGGTCTCAATCAACCAAGTAGCATCAGAGATGCCTATTTTATAAACTTTAAGAGTAGCAGGGGTTTTTAGAAATGCTTTCATTTTTGCTTCTGCAGCAGCATCATGGTATTTAAATAGCCAGTCATCCATTTTTAACCCGGGCAATTTTGTTGCCACTGAACTATTCAATGCATCCAATGCTGTATTGATTTTATTATAAGGCATTTTAGGATCCTGCCCTGAAGTGGTAGCAAATGTTTCAAAATCCTTGAAATCCTTTCTCATGTCAAAAAAGGCTTTTCGTTCTTTAGCTGAAACTGCACGCCAAACCCAATCCAAAGAGCCATCATAAAACTTATTGCTGCCATCAAAAGCATCAACTGTAGCTTTTGCATTATTGATTTCGCTCAATAAAAAGTTGAGTGTTTTTTCCAACATACCAGCACCACTAGCACTTACCAAACACTTAATATAATCAGCGCGATTAGTAGCAATATCTTGTATTAAAAAAGGATTGTTTTCAAACATCAAATAGGTATTGGGGAAATTAAAATTAAAAGCAGCTACTGCCTTATTTAGTTCCTCCAATTGGGCCACATGAACATTGATCTCCTTTTGATCGGCCAAGAAATATTTAGGCCATTCAGCAAGATATCCTTTCAACACGTTCATACTAATATTGTGCTTCTTTGAAAAGCATTCTACATAATGCTTCACATATTCCATATACAAATTAGTCGCCATTTTAAATGCATTAACATCATAATAAGGATAAACGGAATTATTGGCATAGGCCTGAATCATTCCGTTTTTATTTCTGATCTCCCAATCAGATGCATCCTTTATAACTACTTTGTACCCACCGGTAACTTTCTCTAATATCCTGACCTCCTTATAGCCCAAATGGCTATCTACCGCAATTGCCAAATCTCCAACATTGAGGTTGGCATTATAATCTGCTGGCGCATTGGGGTTAACAATAAAATTAAATACTACAGGTACAGTATTCGAATTCTGACTCGCATTAGAGGATGGTGTCTTATTCGCATTATCATTAGAAGCATTTGTATTGGAATTGTTCTTTTTCTTTCCAATTGAAATGCCGCCAATATTAATTTGAGCCAAACTTTCGGAGACGGAAAATAGCAAGCATAGAGCGGGTAGCAAAAAGTGCTTTTTCATAATTATAGATTTAGGTTCAAAAAGGTAAATAAAAAAACGTGGAATTTCAAAAAAAATTCCAATATTTTTAATCCCCCTGATATTTTAAGTCCATTTTGCATTCCTAATTTCATATTTCGTAGTTTGCAGCTCCGCAATAAAAACATTCATATGACTCCCAATTGGAAAGGTGTTTATCCTGCAGTTACTACCAAATTCAATCACAATGATGAGTTGGACATTCCGTTATTTGAAAAAAATCTACAGGCCCAATTAGATGCAGGCGTTGAAGGCATTATACTCGGTGGCACTTTAGGAGAAGCCAGCGTACTTAGTACTAATGAAAAAGAAATATTGGTAAAATTCACTGTAGAAAAAGTAGCCGGCAAAGTACCTGTTATAATAAATATTGCTGAAGGCAGCACACGTGAAGCCTTGCAGCAAGCTACTAATGCAAAGAATTGGGGTGCACAAGGACTTATGATTCTGCCGCCTATGCGTTATAAAACCGACCACAGAGAAACGGTCACTTATTTTACTACCATTGGTAATAATACAGACCTGCCATTTATGATTTACAATAACCCAATAGACTACAAAACGGAAGTTAGCTTGGATATGTTTGAAGAAATTATTGCTTGTCAAAATTTTCAGGCTATCAAAGAAAGCACCAGGGATGTAACCAATGTAACAAGATTGAAAAATCGATTCGGTGATAGAATAAAAATCCTTTGTGGAGTAGATACACTTGCAATGGAAGAACTTTGCCTCGGTGCTGATGGCTGGGTCGCTGGATTAGTATGTGCATTCCCTGCAGAAACAGTGGCCATTTATAAATTAGTAAAAGCAGGCCGACTTCAGGAAGCAATAGAAATATATAGGTGGTTCATGCCGCTATTGGAATTGGATATTCATGCGAAACTGGTTCAATACATAAAGCTCGCTGAAAAACAAACCGGCATTGGCTCTGAAGAAGTACGAGCTCCACGATTAATACTGGCAGGAAAAGAAAGAGAAGAAATTCTGAAGATAATAAATGATGGCATAGCCAGCAGGCCTACACTACCTTTACTATAAATTCTAATTTAAACATATGCAATTTAAGGACCACACAATTGAAGAGATTGATAGTATAATGAATAAAGCCTGGAAAGCTTTTCCTATTTATCGCAATACTTCCTTGGATGATCGTGCTTCCTTTATGAAAGCGATTGCAGTTGAATTAGAAAATGCAGGCGATGAATTAATACATACTGCCATGCAGGAAACCAATTTGCCAGAAGCAAGGTTAAGAGGAGAACGAGGACGTACTATTTTCCAACTGAATAGTTATGCAGACGCTTGCCTACAAGGCAATTGGTTAGCGGCTACTATTGATACTGCGATCCCTGAAAAAACGCCCCCCAAACCAGATATCAGAAAAATGCAAGTGCCTCTTGGACCAGTAGTGGTATTTGGATCAAGTAATTTCCCCTTCGCCTATTCAACAGCTGGTGGCGACACCGCTTCTGCATTGGCTGCAGGCTGTCCTGTAATTGTAAAAGCACATCCAGCACATCCACATACAAGTACCCTTGTAGCCAATGCAATATTAACTGCAGCTACCAAATGCAAGATGCCCGATGGAGTATTTGCACATATTTATGGAACATCCTTTGAAATAGGCAAAGCACTTGTTATGCATCCCTATACAAAAGCAGTTGGTTTTACAGGATCATTTACTGGGGGCAAACAATTATTCGATTGGAGCAATCAAAGAAAAGAACCCATCCCTGTATTTGCAGAAATGGGAAGTGTTAATCCCGTTTTTTTATTGCCCGATAAGTTAACAACTGATTGTGCTCAAATTGCATTGATGTATGCTGGTTCCATCACATTGGGTGCCGGACAATTTTGCACTAATCCAGGATTGATTATTGGCATTGAATCAGCTGCCTTACAAAAATTTATTCATGATTTAGGAAAAGCTATTCAGCAAATAGCAGCTTCCAAAATGTTGCACAATGGCATCATAAAGGCCTACAAAGAAAAAAAAGCTGCTGCTTTACTTCAAGAAGATGTTCATTTAGTTGCCGAATCAAGTTCAGCAGTTGATTCCTTGGAAGCACTTCCAACTATTGCCACTACAACGGCCAATGCATTTCTACAAAATCCCCTTTTGCACCAAGAAGTATTTGGACCCTTTTCATTAGTTATTCGGTGCCAGGATATGGCGCAAATGGTAGAAGTTGCCCAGAAAATGGAGGGCCAACTTACTGCTACAATTATGACATCCAACGCAGAGTTTTCAAAAAACCCCGAATTAGTGGAGGCGATACAAAACATATGTGGTCGGTTTATTCTAAACAGCGTACCCACTGGTGTTGAAGTATGCCTAAGTATGCAGCATGGTGGCCCTTATCCAGCAAGTACAGATAGCAGATTCGGATCTGTAGGAGCAGACGGCATTGGTAGATTTTGTCGCCCGCTTGCCTTTCAAAACTGGCACAATGATTTATTACCAGCGGCACTGAAAGATGAAAACCCATTGAAACTGTGGAGAAGAGTCAATAATGAGCCATCCAAAAACTAATCGTTTATTCGCTATCAGTTATATGATATCCACCGATAATTAGGGTGCCTACAAATTGAAATAACAGTAAAATAATCCATGTAATTACTGCTATAAAAGCGTAATTTTGCAGCGAATTTCAAATTGATAACATTAAATTTTAGAATAAGATTATGAGTACAGTTAAAGTAGCCATCAACGGTTTTGGCCGTATTGGTCGCCTGGTATTCCGCCAGATTTTTAATATGGAAGGTATTGATGTTGTTGCCATCAACGATTTAACCAGCCCTAAAGTATTAGCGCATTTATTGAAATATGATAGTGCTCAAGGTCGTTTTAATCAAACCATTACCTCTACCGACAATTCCATCGTGGTAAATGGCCATGAAGTAATGATATATGCACAAAAAGATCCTGCTCAAATTCCCTGGGGAAAACATGAAGTAGATGTAGTGATTGAAAGCACTGGATTCTTTACAGATAAAGACAAGGCAGCTGCTCACATTACTGCAGGTGCTAAAAGAGTGGTTATTTCTGCTCCTGCTACTGGCGATTTAAAAACAGTAGTATTCAATGTGAATCATGCTATACTAGATGGCAATGAAACAATCATTAGTTGTGCAAGTTGTACAACCAATTGTCTTGCTCCAATGGCAAAAGTGTTGGATGAGCAATATGGCATCATTACAGGTATCATGAGCACCATTCATGCTTATACCAATGATCAAAATACATTAGATGCACCTCACCCTAAAGGTGATTTGCGCAGAGCAAGGGCAGCAGCTTCCAATATTGTTCCTAATAGTACTGGAGCAGCAAAGGCCATTGGCTTAGTATTGCCCAATTTAAAGGGCAAACTAGATGGTGGCGCACAGCGAGTACCTGTTATCACAGGAAGTGTTACCGAACTGTATTCCATTTTAAATAAATCAGTAACCGTTGATGAAATTAATGCTGCGATGAAAGCGGCTAGTAACGAAAGTTTTGGTTACAATGAAGATGAAATTGTTAGCAGCGATGTGATTGGAATTACCTACGGAAGTTTATTTGACGCTACCCAAACCAAAGTACAAACTTTGGGCGATAAGCAATTAGTGAAAACCGTAAGTTGGTATGACAATGAAATGAGCTATGTTTCTCAATTAGTTCGCACGGTTCATTATTTCGCAGGACTTATTAATAAATAATCAATTTTTAAGAAGCCGGATTTTATTCCGGCTTTTTATTTTTGTTATAATTTCAATTTTATGAGCACATTTTCAAATCACCCCTTTGCAGGAGAAAAAGCATTGATTCGAGTTGATTTCAATGTACCATTGGATGATCAATTCAATATTACTGATGACACCCGAATGAAGGCTGCCATTCCAACCATAAAAAAAATATTAAGTGATGGAGGCAAGGTAATCCTTATGAGTCATCTTGGTCGTCCGAAAGGAGGCCCCGAAGACAAATACTCCCTTAAGCACATTGTAAAACACTTGTATGAACTACTAAATACAAACACTGAAAATATTACCAATGTGTATTTTGCCAATGATTGTATTAGCGAACAGGCTGCATTAACGGCCAGCATGCTAGTTAAAGGCGAAGTGCTGTTATTGGAAAATCTTCGCTTTTACAAAGAAGAAGAAAAGGGAGATGAAGCATTTGCTGAAAAGCTAAGCAAGTTGGGTGATGTATATATCAACGATGCTTTTGGTACTGCACACAGGGCACATGCCAGCACAGCCATCATTGCTAAGTTTTTTCCAGGTGATAAAAAAATGTTTGGCCTATTGATGGAGGGTGAAGTATTAAGTGCCGAAAAAGTATTGCACCAATCTGAAAAACCATTTACCGCAATCATTGGTGGGGCCAAGGTTTCTGATAAGATTTTAATTATTGAAAATTTACTAGAAAGAGCCACTGATATAATTATTGGAGGCGGAATGGCTTATACCTTTATTAAAGCAAGAGGTGGAAAAATAGGATCCTCCCTATGCGAGGAGGACAGACTACAAACCGCTTTGGATATTTTAGAAAAAGCAAAACAAAAAAATGTAAGTATTCATTTGCCAGAAGATTCTGTGATTGCAGATAAATTTGCTGCCGATGCTTCAACAAATATTTGCCCTAGTGATGCTATCCCCGACGGGTGGATGGGACTTGATATTGGCCCGAAAGCTGCTGGCATATTTACTGAAGTTTTATCGAAATCAAAGACCATATTATGGAATGGCCCCATGGGTGTTTTTGAAATGGAAAAATTTCAAACAGGCACCAAGGCTGTTGCCTCTGCAGTAGCGAATGCTACTACCAACGGAGCATTTAGCCTAGTTGGTGGCGGCGATAGTGTAGCTGCTGTAAACGACTTCGGATTTGCAGATAAAGTAAGTTATATCTCTACTGGTGGGGGCGCCATGCTAGAATATTTTGAAGGAAAAGTTTTACCGGGTATTGCAGCAGTGAATAGTTAATATAAAGAAGACTTATAAAAAAACCGGTAGTATTTTTAATACTACCGGTTTTTTATTGTTGTTGAAAATGCGATTTGGGATATAATAGCAAAATAACATTTCTCCTTTAATAGCCCATTTGTTATTATTTCCAACCAGCCTCAATATAATCTTCAATTTCTTTACCCTTAGCCTTACCAAGCTTTGTTAAATTCGATTTGATGGATGGATCTGTAAATCCACGAAAGTTTTCAGGTATTGCCAAACGGAATTTAAGAACCAAATCAATGCCTTTTTTAACATTATTGAAATTGTCGAGTTTAATTAGATAGGTACTAAATCCATCTAATGATTCAAATTTTTCCTGACTCAAAGGCATTTGATTAAAGCGATTGGCAATAAAATCGAAATCAGCTTCTGTTCCTAAATCCATAATGATGCTACTTACAGCCGAGCCCAATTCGCCTTTTGCATCAGTACTATATTTTTTTGCCAATGCATAAGCATTATCTGGCTCTAAGTCTGCCAAGGCTTTTAAAGCTGCTCCTGCTACGCTATAAGAAGAGTCGTTCAGGTTTGCTTTATAAAGGCTTACATATTTCATGTCCTTTGTTTTACTCAAAAAATTCAAGGCCGCTGCTTTTGTCAATTTATCCTTTTCTGTATTGGCTATTTTTTCTACCGTAACAACAACAGATGGATCATTCGCCAATTTAGATTTACTCAAAGCTTGCAGGCTGTATTGTCTGAGTGGAGCATAGCGGTCATTCAAACCGTCTGCCAGTTCTTTCATCCCTTTCTTGGCAAAATAATCAAGCGCTTCCTTTCTATCTATGTAAATCGGTGCATGCTGATATTGAAAAACATAATTGTCAGTAGTTTTGTTGTCTGTTTTTGCCCAAAGCATTACTTTCTCCGCATCCACATTGATTAAATCGGGTCTTTGTGAATACATAAAACTAAATGTATCAATTTTATTTTCAACCCAGCAAGTATATCTTTTTTTGGCATTGCCTGAATATACATCGATAGCAATAGGCAATCGAAAAACCTTGTCGGTTTTTTGCGTCTGTTCAATTATCACCTGTGCTTTTCCGTTAGCATCATCATAATTGTAATTGATTTTAACGATTGGGTGTCCACTTCCGTAATACCATTGATTCCAAAACCAGTTCATATCTCTACCAGTCACTTCTTCAAAAGAAAGGCGCAATTGCCCTGCCTCCCCTGGTTTAAATTTATTGGTGGTTAAATAATTATTCAAGCTTTTAAAGAATGCATCATCGCCCACAAAATTCCTGAGCATGTTCAAAATGCGCCCCCCCTTTTGATAACTCACTAAATCAAATACATCTTCTTTATCGGAATAATGAAAGCGAACTAAATTCTTTTTAGCATCGGCGGGATTTGACAAATAGGCTTGCAGCCCTTTTTGGTTTTCCTCATCCCCAGCATCTTTTCCGTATTTATATTCCATCCACAGTGTTTGACTATAATCTGCGAAGGATTCATTTACCGTAATATTGCTCCAACTTTCTGCTGTAACCAAATCGCCAAACCATTGATGAAACAATTCATGGGCAATGGTACTTTCCCAACTATTTCCATCTACCAGTTGTCTTGAGTTTTGGTAAGCACTTTCCTGGTGTAAAGTGGCGGTGGTGTTTTCCATCGCCCCGCTTACGTAATCTCTTCCTACGATTTGAGCATATTTTTGCCAAGGAAATTCAACGCCCAATTTTTCGCTGTAAAACTTAATCATTTCAGGTGTGAGTCCAAATACGCCTCTTGCATATGCTGCCTGACGAGGTTCTACATAATAGCTAACTTCCTTTCCTTTATAACTATCTTTTATAATTTTAAAATCGCCTACCCCCATAAAAAACAAATAAGGTGCGTGAGGCAGATCCATTTTCCAATAGTCAGTACGCGTTCCGTCCCCATTGTTTTTCTGGCTGATGAGTAATCCATTGCTAAGGGTAACATACTTAGCGGGCACTGTCATATAAATTTCATCGGTTGATCTTTGATTCGATTTATCGATTGTGGGCATCCATACACTATTGGCTTCTGTTTCACCCTGCGTCCATATTTGAACAGGCTTGTCTTTGTCCTCGCCTGTTGGATTAATAAAATACAAACCCTTGGCATCACTGATGGCTGAACTACCTTTTACTTTAATTTCATTGGGCTTGCTGATATAATCTATATACAGTGTATATTTTTCATTGGCCTTGTAATTTCTATCCAATGCAATATGCAACTGCATACCATCATTATCATATTTCAATGGTTTTTTAGTGCTGCCCACTAACATGGCTAGTTCCTTGATTTCAATTCCCTTGGCATCCAGTGTCAAAGAATCGGTGGCATAAAAATGAGGTTGCAGGGTAAGCCATTCCTTTCCATACATCCAAGCTTTGTTATAATCAAATCGCACATCCAGTTTGGTATGTACCAAGTCATTTATGCGGGTGCTGGTAGCTCTGTAAATCTTTTTCCAACTGGTATCTGTTGGCTCGGCACCAAATTGGGCCATCATTAAAAAAGGAGCGGCGAGTATCGCAAGCAAAAAAATCGTTTTTTTCATGTGCTGTTTAATATTACTAATGATTTAAAATAAAATGGCAGTTATATTTTACCATTCTCTGTAGGAATGCAAAAATAAAGGCTGTATCGTTAAGTTTTACCCAATTTTTATATAAGTGGCAAAAGCATGGTATTAATAAGTATTTTTGAGTAGGAACATATTAATAAGCAGCTGCAAGACATTGCAGTACATCATCACCAACTGTTGTTTGAAAATGAAATACCCATTTCTTTTGCGACATAGCTTTCTAACTATCCTGTTATTATTAATAACAAGTTATTCGGCCACTTTACTGGCCCAACAAAATCACTTTATTTATATTCAAACGGAAAACAAGCAACCGTTTTATGTGAAATTGGATAGAAAAATTTTCAGTTCATCTGGAAGTGGTTATTTAATCATCCCTAAACTAAGTGATGGCAATTACAACCTAGCCATTGGATTTCCAAAAAACGAATGGCCAGAGCAATTGGTTTCATGCAGTATTGATAAAAAAGACCTAGGTTTTAATTTAAAAAATTTTGGCGAAAAGGGCTGGGGGCTTTTCAATTTGCAAAGCCTAGAATTAGTAATGGCAACGAATAGCAGCAATGCCAATAACGCAAAAAAAGAAATAGTTGAAGATCCTTTCAATAGTATGCTCAGCAATGCTGTGAATGACCCCAGCATTAAAGAAAAGCCAATGGCATCTCCTACTATAACACAGGAAAAACCCGTATTAGTAGATAAAAAACCAATAGAAATGCCGGTAGAAAATTCAAAAGAAATACCAGAGCCGGCTAAAAACAAGATTTTCCGAATAATATATAATAGTAATCAAGAAGGGTCCGAATTAGTGTATGTAGACCTTAATGAAGGGATGGCAGATACCATTCGAATATTAATTCCAGCGGAACTAAAAAGCGAAGTAATTGCATTGAGTCCTACAAATCCTGATAGCCTAACAAAGACGCCCCCTATACCTGCAGTTGAACAAAAAACAAATGAACCAGCACTGGCTATTTCAAAAGAAGCCCCAGCTCAAAACAGTCGATTTATCGATATGGTAATGCCTAATCCGAATGCCACTGTAGCCCCTGTTAAAATGGATAGCACACAAATACAAAACAATGCTGTATTACCCATTACTCCTTTAGAAATATCGCCAACCGTTTCTACTAGCAGCACTATATTAATTATCCCCAATTCCGACTGCAAGAATTTTGCAAAAGAAGAGGATTTTTTAAAACTTAGAAAAAAGATGGCAGCGGCCAATAATGAAGACGACATGATTATTGCTGCAAAAAAGATATTCAAGACCAAGTGCTTTACAACCGATCAAATTAAAAATCTGTCCGTTTTATTTTTAAAAGATAAAGGGCGATATGATTTTTTTGATGCGGCCTATCCATTTGTTTCGGATACAGCCCTATTCCCTTCATTGGAAAGTCAATTAACTGATCCCTATTTTATTAACCGTTTCAAAGTAATGATCCGGCACTAATGCCTATTGGAACTGAATCTTATCATTTATGCCTCGTTATTTTATACAAGTCTCCTATAAAGGCACACAGTTTTCAGGTTTTCAAAAACAAGACAATGCCAATTCCATACAAGCCGAAGTGGAAAAAGCGCTAGCTATTTATTTCAGACAAGCATTTGAACTTACCTGTAGTAGCAGAACGGATGCGGGTGTACATGCATTGGACAACTATTTTCATTTTGATAGTAGCGAAGCAATTAATCTACGCAAGACCAGCAAGGGGCATGGGCTCAATTCAATTTTGCCTGCAGCTATCTGCATTAAAGATATTTATGAAGTAGCTGATAATGCCCATTGCAGATTCGATCCTCTCAGTCGTACCTATCAGTATTATATTTACCAACATAAAAATCCTTTTTTACAAGACAGGGCCTATTTCTATCCCTATACACTTGACATTGAAAAATTAGCTGCTGCTGCCAAAGCCTTACTGAATCACACTGATTTTACGAGTTTTAGCAAAAGAAATACTCAAGTAAAGACATTTGACTGCACCCTTTTTGAATCCGAATGGTTCAAGGAAGGGGATTGTTTAGTGTATAAAGTTAGAGGCAACCGATTTTTAAGAGGAATGGTACGAGGATTGGTAGGAACCATGTTACAAGTGGGAAGGGGAAAAAACGATATGGAGGCTTTTAATAGCATTATTGAAGCAAGGGATTGCTCAAAGGCTGATTTTTCTGTTCCACCGCAAGGGCTTTTTTTGATGAAGGTGATTTTCCCATAATTTATGGTAATTTTAAGAAAACTGCTCAAAAATGACTGTTTTTCGGCAAAAACCCTATCTTTACGCTGCTTTAATGTTTTAGTTTATCGCTATTGGCTGAAGTAGCTTTCATTTTGAAGTAGGATTCAGTTCATTGTACCAACTAAGTCATTATGGTTTTTTATTAATTTTTTTAAACGTTTTTACAATGAACATTTATGTAGGAAATCTTAGTTGGTCTATGACTGATGAAGATTTAATGAATCTTTTCACTCAGTATGGTAGTGTAAGTAGCGCTAAAATTCTGAAGGACAAAATGAACGGCCGCAGCAAGGGTTTTGGTTTTGTTGAAATGGAAGACGATGAAGCAGCAAAAACTGCCATTGCCAACCTTAACGAAACTGAAGTTCAGGGTCGTAAATTAATCGTTAATGAATCTCAACCACGTCAAGAAGGTGACGGATTCAAAAAACGCAGCTTTGGCGGCGGCAGCGGCGGCGGTGGTGGCTACAAGAAAAGTGGCGGCTACGGTGGTGGCGGCGGCGGAAGAAGCGGCGGCGGTGGCTACGGTGGCGGCGGCGGTGGAAACCGTGGTGGCTACGGCGGCGGCGGAAGAGATTATTAATCCTCAACTCACAAATCATTCAAAATCCTTTCGACAACGAAAGGATTTTTTTATGGGGGTAATTATATTCATTATAAAAATTACATATCTGATAAAGACAGCGTTTTTTGCTATTTTTAGGTCTGATTTTTGTTACAACCCTGATTATGAAGAAAATTCTTTTTGCCTTTATTATTTGCCTTTCCTTTTCGAACGTATTTGCCGGCCATATTTCTGGCGGAGAAATGTTTTATGAATACCTAGGCCCAGGTGCAGCTGCTGGCACTTCAAAATATAGAATTACGCTCAGATTATATAAGGATACTACTGTTCCTGGTACACCAGGTGTAGCCTCTATGCCAGGCTCCGTAAATATTGGAATTTACAACAACGACAACAACGCACAATACCCGTCTGCTAATAGTCCCTATGCTGTTAATCTATCCAACTATATTTATCCAGTGTTGATAAATCCCATTCCGCCCTGCATGGAGAATCCCCCTACGATCAAGTATTGCTTAGGTGTATATGTATTTATAGTAGACTTACCGAATAATTTAAATGGCTATACTATTACCTATCAAGTTTGTTGTAGAATCAGCGGCATTGCCAATGTTCCCAATAATACTGGATCTAATTATTCTTGTAAAACGCCTGGTTCTTTTCAATTATCGAATGCAGAACACAACAGTTCACCACAATTTAGAAGTGCCATAGATATCATTTGCGATGGCAACAATTTCACACTTGATTTTAGCGCAACAGATGCGGATGGCGATCAACTAACTTATTCTTTTTGCAATGCCTATGATGGTGGTGTTACAAGTTCGGGCAGTCCGGTTGCTACCAACCCAGGACCTCCTCCTTTTAATTCGGTAACCTATACGGGTGGCTATAGCGCCTCCAGTCCACTTGGCAATTCGGCTACCATTAATACAAACACAGGTATTATCAGTGGCATTGCCCCACCGGCAGGAAAGTATGTTGTATGTGTATGTATTAATGAAACCCGAAATGGTGTAGTTATTGCATCACACAGAAAAGATTTTATTGTTACTGTATCACAATGCAATATTGTTGAAGCAAAACCACCGATAGATTTTGTTACTTGCGGCGATTTCCTAGTACAATTTACCAATGGAAGCACGGGTAATATTGTGGACTCTTATTGGAATTTTGGTGACCCTGCCACTTTAGCTGACACAAGTCACCAGGTAAACCCAAGCTATCAATATCCTGATACCGGTGTATACCATGTAATGTTGATTGTTAGAAATAGTAGCGGCTGTATTGATACTGGCTACACCACCGTGGGGGTATATCCTGGCTTCTTCCCAGGATTCATTAATTCCACACCGCTTTGCGTGAACGTACCCATTCAATTTACGGATACAACATATACTCGATATGGTACTACTACTGGATGGAGATGGGATTTTGGCAACCCTGCTGTATTGAATGACACCAGTCATTTGCCGACTCCTATTTATTTGTACCCAGCTGCAGGCACTTATACTGTTGAATTTATAGTCGCCAATACAAAAGGCTGCCGAGATACGGTTTACAAAAACATTGTGATTGGCGACCCACCCCCACTTAATCTTTTTCCGGGCGACACAACTTACTGTGGTTTGGATAGTCTTCAACTAACGGCAACGGGTATAGGCAATTTCAACTGGACACCTAATAGCTTTATCCTTGGAAGCAATACAGGTACGCCCATTGTATTTCCACCTTTGCCGACTCAATATATTGTTACGCTCGACAACAATGGTTGTGTGAGCAAAGATTCTTTAATTGTTACCCCTAAATTAGACTTAACCAATAGCATTGCTGCCAGTAGTACTACTATTTGCGAAGAGGACACATTAACACTCACCGGCAATAGCAATTATTTAAATGTAAGTTGGCAATGGAGCCCGATGGCGAGTTTGGCAAATCCTACTGCAAAAGTTACCCGGGCATTCCCCATAATAAATACAACTTACCAATTACTTACTACCTGGGGTTTGCACTGTACTGCCAATACAAGTATTCCAATCGTGGTTCGTCCACTTGCCATTCCAGAAGCGGGACCAGATGCACTTATATGTAGCGGACAAGGATCAGCACAGTTAACGGCTAGTGGAGGAAATTCTTATCAATGGACGCCGACCACCGGATTAAACAACCCGAATATACCTAATCCGATTGCCTCTCCTGCTGTAACTACAGTATATAAAGTAGCGGTGGGAGTTACGGGCTGTAGTCGCACGAGAATAGATAGTGCAACCGTAACCGTTAGTTCGCTGCCAATTATTACCCTGATCAACGATACCTTGATTTGTTCAATAGACACCTTGCAACTCAATGCAGGAGGTGTTGGCAATTTTGTATGGAGCCCAAATTATATGATTAGTAGCCTAACCATTCCTAATCCGTTGGTTAGTCCCGATCAACCTACCAAATATTATGTTCGACTTACCGATGCCATCGGTTGCTTCAACGACGATTCCATTTTTGTGGATGTTAAACAATTCGTAACCATTGATGCGGGTAATGACACTACTATTTGTAGAACCGATGGATTTTTATTGAATACCAACAGTGATGCACTTCATTATATTTGGACACCGGCCACCTACTTAGATGACCCGACCAAAAAACATCCTTTCACTACACCATTGACTAATACTATGTATCATGTGATAGGAAATATTGGCAAATGCCAAAATGAAGATTCGATTTTGATAAAGGTAGTTCCCTATCCATCTGCCAATGCAGGCCCCGATAAAGCTATCTGCCCTGGCTTCAATATTCAGCTGCAAGCAACTGGAGGTTCTAGCTATGCTTGGACCCCTTCTACCTTCCTTAACAATCGTTTCATTCCTAATCCGATAGCACTTAATCCTACTGCCAGCATTCGCTATATAGTAACGGTAATGGATACACTTGGATGCCCCAAAGCGGTAAAAGATACCGTATTCGTTACCCTTTATCC
The DNA here is from genome assembly GCA_903858475.1 of uncultured Bacteroidota bacterium. Taxonomy (GTDB): domain Bacteria; phylum Bacteroidota; class Bacteroidia; order Chitinophagales; family Chitinophagaceae; genus Ferruginibacter. Next base: position 31,083 of record CAIOIZ010000164.1, on the reverse strand, counting down.
AACACCTATTGCTGACGCAGGCCCCAGAGATACTAGTATTGTGGAAGGACAACCCTTGCAATTAAATGGAAGCGGTGGCAATAGTTATTTATGGAGCCCACCACAATGGTTAAGTAATATCGGCATTCCAAATCCAATCGCATTGCCGCAGGCCAGCATTGAGTATGTATTAGAAGCCACTAGCAGTCAGGGTTGCAAGGATTACGATAGTATACTGGTTCGCTTATTCAAGGTAGATCCCGATATGTATGTCCCCAATGCTTTTACACCCAATGGAGATGGGCTCAATGATGTAATACGTCCTATTTTATTAGGCATGAAAGAACTTCGCTATTTTAAAATATTCAACCGCTTTGGTCAAATGGTATTTTATACCACTGATATCGGCAGAGGCTGGGATGGTAATTATGCAGGCCGCGGACAAGACCCTGGCAATTTTGTATGGGTAGCGGAAGGAATCACTTATAAAGGGGAAGTAAAACAGAAAAAAGGGAATGTCATTCTAATAAGACAATAAATAGAAAACTGAATATATTTAAGTCCCGCTAAAAAACGGGACTTTTTTTATTGAACGAAGTCGGGTATTTTGCAAGTGATTCTCAAAAAAAAATACATGAATAGAATAATCCTTATTACAGGTGCAAGTTCCGGAATTGGAAAAGCCTGTGCTGAAAAATTTGCAGCTGCAAAAGACAATCTGATTATTACAGGAAGGCGTAAAGAAAGGCTGGAAATCTTGAAAAAGGAATTAGAAAAAAAAGAAGGAATTAAAGTATTTACCTGCTGTTTTGATGTTCAAAGCCGAGAAGCAGTATTCAATGCAATTGATAATTTGCCAGCAGAATGGAAAAAAATTGACCTCCTCATCAATAATGCAGGATTAGCATTGGGCAGGGATGGTTTTGAAGAAGCCAATTTAGATGATTGGGACACTATGATGAATACCAATGTAAACGGATTACTCTATATGAGTCGTGCTGTATTACCATTTATGATTGCTGCAGGCAAAGGACATATTATCAATATGGGTTCAGTGGCAGGAAAAGATGTGTACGAAAAAGGCAATGTTTATTGTGCCAGCAAATTTGCCGTAGATGCCATCAACAAATCCATGCGCATCGATCTACTCAAATACAATATCAAGGTAACAGGCATACACCCGGGTGCTGTAGAAACAGAATTCTCTGAAGTGCGCTACAAGGGCGACAAAGAGAAAGCTGCTGCTACTTATATTGGATTGAAGTCGCTCTCTGGCGCAGATGTTGCCGAAACCATATTTTATTGCGCCGGCCTTCCAGACCATATTTGTATCAATGATCTGGTGATTACTTGCACTCAACAAGCCAATGGGATTTATATTTTCAAAAAATGACGGATTTTAAGCTAAAAATCAGTTTCTTGGCACAATTTTGGAGTATAAAATGCGTTATTAAGCTGATCCGAATTACCTAAACAAGCGAATTTGCTATTTTAAACAGAAATACCTGAGTTCGCTTAACCCAATATCCAAAGGAAACCAGATGAAAACACGGCTTTTCTATTTATTATTGATATTCTCCATTCTACCCTCTTCCCTTATAAAGGCACAGGATCTTATTCGACAACAAGCCTGTTCAGATGAAAGTATTACCCGCCAAGCAGATAGCATCAAAAGAGATTTACAAGCACAGGGATTTATTATACTCAAGGAAGCCAGCATGCAAATGGAAAGTGAGTTTGAAATGCCGGTTGTTGTTCCGCTAACTCAAGGGAGTTGGTACCAATTTGTTTTTATTGGAGATGTCAGTTCTCGATTGTATGAAGTAAGAATGTATGACTGGGACGAAAAAGAAGTGGTGTTTCAACAGAAAAAATGGGGTGATGTAGATGGCAATGTCATCAGCTATTCCTATATCCCAAAATTTTCGGAATACCATATGATAAAGCCCGTACAAGTCAACAAAAAGAAGAAAACCCTATGTGGCTATGTTATGCTTTTCAAAAAAGTTAAACAATAAGTTTCCTTACTCTTTTATAATTTTCCTCGCCAACAATTTTTTATCATCTAGGTATACTGTTACTGTATACAAGGCCCTGCTCTTTTCCCGAAATGGAATAAAATAAGTACTGGTTCCACTGGCTTGTTGGCCACTATATGAATAGATTTTTTGCCCCAACGAATTGTGTACTTCAATAGCAATTTTAGTTGCATTCAACCTAACAACCTGCACATTCAATTGATCAGTTACCGGATTAGGACTAATTGCTATTTTCTCAGTAATAGGCAAAGGTGTTGCACAAGTTTGAGTATAATTGACGACCATACTATCAAGATAAAAACTGGTATCAGTGGACACTTTCATTTTAATACGATATCGTATATTCCCCAATGCAATAGCAGCCAGGTCATCTGCAAAATTAAAATTACGAAGTGCAAAAGTACCAGAACCCACTTGCGTATTTAACAACGAATAAGTAGTCTCTGAAGCCAATTTACGTTCAACCATAAACGTTATCCCAGTATCGGACTTGGCCGACCATTGTAAATTGGTTTTGCAATTAACTATGGAGGCGGATTGTGAATATAATTTTTTCTGCAACAACACATAGGATTTCAACATATCTGGAATGCCATATCCAACTCTGTCATCAGGTGCTGCATATTTAGTAGCACTCTTTTGCAAAGCATCAATGATCGTCATATTATTCACTTCGGGAAATGCCTGCCATAAACAAGTGCTGATGCCAGCCATATTAGGACAAGCAAATGAAGTACCACTGCCTGTAGTAGGTTGGCCATTACCTGTATTGGCTATTACAGCAGAAGCACCTACTGCAGCAATGGTAGGTTTTATTTGACCATCACTACTTGGGCCATAACCGCTAAACCCGGCCACTATACCTGCTGTGCTTACTGCACCAACAGTAATAATGCTATCAGCATCACCTGGAGCAGAAATATAATGCCAGCCACTGCCCCCTTCATTTCCTGCTGCTACTACAATTAACATTCCCTTTTTGGCAGCCAAATCAGCTGCACGAGAAATAATGGTAGTGTTGCCATTCATGTCGGCATAACTATGATTAAATACGGCATTATCAAATGTGGTATAGCCCAACGAAACAGAACAAATATCTACTCCAAGACTATCTGCCCTTTCAGCACCTGCCGCCCAATTTTGTTCTTCGATAGGATATTCTGTTGCCGCATCTTCTGTTCTATATAAATAAAAAGAAGCCTTGGGTGCTTGACCAATAAAAGTACCTGGCATATTTGCTCCGATAATGCTAAAACAATTCATGCCATGCGGATGATCTTCATCAACGCTGCTGTTGTTATCGACAAAATCCCAGGTGGCCAATACCTGGCCAGCATTGCGAACACTGTCAAAAGTGGGAAGACTTAAATAATGATAAAACCCTGCATCTAATATTGCCATTTGCATACCCTCGCCTCTGAATCCATGATTGTGTAAAAATTCGCCCCGATGTAGATGCACCTGTCCATAGCTCTGCCCATAATTATAAAAATCATTGGCACCCACAGGACTTAATGGTGATAAGGGACTACTTGGTACTGGGGGGTCTAATAATTTATTTACCGGCTGAATAAAACCATTGCCCAACGCATTAACACCTGCTACAAATGGGAACCCATTTATTTTCACCAGGGCTGCCGCATCATTGGTTTGAATGGCTACTTGATTCATCCACTTTGAGACATTTAATATAGTAACGGTACCGGCTAATCGAATACTATCCATATAACGGGGCGTAACTGGCAAGTCCATGGAGTCGATTGCAATACCATAGCGAGTTCTTCTTTGAATGGCCCTATTGGTCAAATAGGCAGCTGGGTTATTCAATGCAAATGGATTCGTTCCCTTATCTTTCAATCGAACGATATATCGACTAAACTGCGCTTCTACTTTTACACAAAAAAAACAAGTACAAAGCAAGGAGAGCATTAATATTTTTTTCATATTGGCAGTTTTACCCTTATCATTTTAATGAAATTTCAAACCCAATCAACGGCTGTTTGTCTATCTAATATCTTGTTCAAGATAAGATTTAATTAATGGATTAACCGTACAAAAACATCTTTGTTTTGTGCATTTAAACTCATTTTGCAGTCCGAAAAATCTGGGGCTGAAAACAATGGCTTTACATTATTGCTAAAACAAAAAGGCTCATTGGGATAACCGAATATATTGGTGCCCAACTTCCCGTTTGCATTCAAGTCTTGAAAAAAAGCAAATGCATAGTCCCCTGGCTCCACTTCTTGAATGGTATATTGAACTTCCCCTGTGGCATTGGGAGTAAAAACAAAAGCCTTGTAATAACCGTTCTCTTTTGGAAATTTATCAATTGAACGATACATCGCAATACGAATTGGCGCACGTGCATTTTTCACTTGCTGAATATGCAAGTTGATAGAAATAGTATTGCTTGAATAGGCAAACCCCATCACTATTAATATCCCCAACAATAAAAACCCCGAAAGTAAAATACGCATACTTATCTTAAGAATTATAAGCCCATTTTAACCAGGTAGCTCCCCATGTAAATCCGCCTCCAAAAGCAGCGAGAATTATATTATCGCCTTTCTTCAAACGCTTTTCCCAGTCCCATAAACAAAGTGGTAAGGTGGCTGCCGTGGTATTGCCATATTTTTCAATATTGATCATTACTTTTTCTTTGGGTAAATCCATTCTGCGAGCAGTGGCATCTATAATTCTTAAATTGGCCTGATGTGGAACCAACCAAGCAATATCATCAGCAGTAAGATTATTTTTTTGCATTAATTCGTAACTAACATCGGCCATTCCCTTTACAGCAAATTTAAATACCGTTTGTCCTTCTTGGTAAGCATAATGTTCTTTGGCCAATACCGTATCCATGGTAGCAGGCTTTACAGACCCTCCTGCTTTCATGTGTAAAAACTCTTTTCCACTTCCATCGCTTTTTAGGATACTATCCAACACGCCTACCCCTTCTTCATTGGGCTCCAATAAAACTGCCCCTGCCCCATCTCCAAAAATGATACAGGTAGCGCGGTCTGTATAATCAACAATAGCGCTCATTTTATCTACTCCCACTACCACTACTTTTTTGTAACGGCCACTCTCAATTAAACTGGCGCCAGTAGTTAGGGCAAACAAAAAGCCTGAGCAGGCAGCACTTACATCAAATCCAAAGGCGTTGACCGCACCAATTTTATCGCATACAATATTGGCGGTAGCCGGAAAAACCATATCAGGTGTAACGGTGGCACAAATCATACAATCAATCTCGGCGGGTGAAATCCCTCTTTTTTCACAAAGTTCTTTTACCGCTGGAGCTGCCATATCACTGCTTCCCAAGCCTTCCCCCTTTAGAATACGTCTTTCCTCGATACCCGTGCGACTACGAATCCACTCGTCATTGGTATCTACCATTGTCTCCAATTCTTTGTTCGTAAGGCGATATTCCGGTACATATCCGCCAACTGCAGTGATTGCAGCAGTAATTTTTTGCATGTAATTGATATTTAGCTGAACTGTTAAATTTTGGGGGCAAATTTACAGAAAAAACAATACCCGCATTTTAAATGGCTGACAGCCAAATTATACTTATTTTCGCTTCTGACAGGTTTAATTATGTACGCTTATTTGAAAGGTATTTTTTCTTACAAGAATCCAGCCCAAATTTATATAGATGTAAATGGGATAGGATTTGAAGTAAATATAAGCTTGAATACGTATAGCCATATTCAAGATCTGAAAGAGGGTAAACTATATACTCACTTACAGATTAAAGAAGATGGGCATACAATTTTTGGCTTTTTTGATAAGGCAGAAAAAGAAATGTTTCTCCTGCTAATCAGCGTTTCAGGTATAGGTGCATCTACTGCCAGAATGATGTTGTCGTCCCTTAAACCAGCTGAAGTAACAAGGGCTATTCAGCAAGGCAACGTTAAGTTGCTGGAAAGCATCAAGGGGATAGGGAAAAAAACCGCAGAAAGATTGGTGCTTGAATTGAGGGACAAAGTGGGGAAAATTGCAACAGAAAACAGCAATTTGCAGCAAGAAAACAATATTCCCGAGCAGGATGCGTTGAATGCACTAATATCCCTGGGAATATCTAGACAACAAGCTGAACTGGCAATCCAAAAAATTATCCTGGCAGAACAACCACCCATACCATTAGAAGATTTAATAAAAAAAGCACTAAAAGCCATTTGATAAGAACTCTACGTTAACTGATTCCAGGATGTTGCTTATAAGAAATCGTTTTTTACTATTAACGGGCTTTATTGTATTGGTAATTTTTTTACTTGTACCAACTCCCTATGCACTGGCAGGTAACCCCCTCCCTTTCCTTGAGCACAATAAAATCGATACAGTGCCTGTCAATTATAGAGACAGCTTACACTATCAAATCAAAGATCAAGGCAATGCATTTCCGGGTAGCAATAAAAGCACTTATGATTTAGGTAGACCTAGCAATTTAAAAGACAGCGTTGTCTATGATTACAAAACTCGTACCTATACTATTTATGAAAAGATTGGAAACAAATACTATCGCAGCCCTAACAGCTATACTTATGCAGAGTTTTGGCAATTAAGAGGTCGCCAGGCTGAGGTCGATTACTTTAAAAAAAGAGCGAATACCCTTAGTATCCTGAATAGAAAAGTGGGCATCAAACCTCGCTTGAATTTATACGAGAATCTTTTCAATCGATTATTTGGCAATGGCAAAATCAATATTACTCCGCAAGGTAATGTGGATATCACCGCAGGCTATCAAGGTCAAAATATCAAGAACCCTACATTACCCGAAAGAGCCCGAAAAAATGGCGGCTTTGATTTTGACATGAATGCGCAGGTAAATGTAAATGCCAATATTGGAGACAAACTTAAATTTCCCATTAATTATAATACCCTAGCCAATTTCGATTTTGACAATCAACTTAAGCTAGATTATACTGGCACGGATGACGAAATCATCAAAAGACTGGAAGCTGGAAATGTGTCCTTCCCCTCTAGGGCTACCTTGATACCTGGCGCACAACAACTATTTGGATTAAAAACCCAATTGCAGTTTGGTAAATTGTTTATGACCGCCGTATTTGCCAATCAAAAATCAACTCGACAATCTGCCAACTTACAAGGAGGTACAGCCTCTCAACAATTTGAAATTAAAGCAGACGAATACGAAGAAAATAGACACTTTTTATTGGCGCAATATTTCAAAAGCAACTATAATAAAGTAATGAAAAATTTGCCGGCTGTTACTACACCGGTTCAAATATTGAGATTGGAAGTTTGGGTAACCAACAGAAATGGTACCACTACCGAAACAAGAGATGTAGTAGGCTTCATGGACCTTGGCGAAAGTCAACCAGGTGTTGTAAACCCAGTTAATCCTGGCCTCCCTTTTAATGATGCCAATCCTTTATTCGCAAGTCTTCGTTCTAATCCAGGCAATAGAAACCCTGCATTAGTGTATAATAATTTATTAACGGCCGGTTTAAGACCTGTAGAACAATTTGAAAAAACCTTCGCCCGTAAATTGGATAGTACCCAATATAAATTCAATAGACAAGCAGGTTTTATTTCACTCAGCCAACCCTTACAAACAGACGAAGTGTTGGCAGTAGCCTACCAATATTCTTACAATGGTAAAATTTATCAAGTAGGAGAATTCAGTCAGGATTTACCTCCCGATAGCGCAACCGCCACACAAAAAATATTATACTTAAAATTATTGAAATCTACTTCACAAAGAACCACCCTTCCATTGTGGGGTTTAATGATGAAGAATGTTTATTCAGTTGGTTATGGCACATTGACTTCGGCTGATTTTAAATTGGATGTATTGTATCAGGAACCTGCATTAGGTTGGAAGCGCTATGTACCTTTTGGAAATAAAAATCTAGGCACGCCGATCATCTCCTTGATCAACCTTGATAGATTAAATAACCAACTCGATCCACAGCCTGATGGTGTATTTGACTTTGTGCCCGACTGGACCGTTATTTCTGAATACAGTAGGGTTGTATTTCCTGTACTGGAACCATTTGGGCGCGACTTAGCCAATCAAGTGTATAGTCCATCACCTCCTGCTACAGCAAAAGATACTTTTTATTATGCATTGTACGATTCTATTAAAGCAGTTGCTTTACAGTATCCCAACCTGAATAGATTCGTGTTGAAAGGCTCCGCTAAAACATCAGGATCCTCCGACATCAGTATAGGTTACAATATTCCGCGTGGATCCGTTTCCGTTACTGCAGGTGGACGCCAATTACTAGAAGGAGTCGATTATGACATTAACTATGATTTAGGTACAATCAAAATTACCAACCAGGCTATCATAAATTCTGGCCAACAGGCACAAGTGAATTTTGAAAACAATGCCAGCTTCGGCATTCAACAACGAAATTATATCGGACTTCGCTTAGATTATCAGGCAAAGAATACACTAAAAACACAATTGAGTTTTGGTGGAACATTGGTTCGCTTGGGAGAAAGACCCTTCTTTACCAAAGTGGCTTATGATAATAATAATGCAGGTGGTACCAACGAACCCATCCGCAATACCATGTACGGATTGGATATGAATTACCGAAAGGATATGCCAAGATTTACAAAGATCCTGGACAAACTTCCTTTTTATCAAACAACCGCCGCTTCTAACGTCAATGTATACGCGGAAGCTGCTTATTTGAAACCCGGTCATGCTCCACAAATTGGTAAAGGCAATAATGGGCTGGTGTATCTAGATGATTTTGAAGGCACCAAATCTGGTATTGACTTGCGCTTCCCTCCTATTAGCTGGGCATTAGCTAGTACTCCACTAGGTGCTACTGATAAAACTGGCACCACTATTCTATTCCCCGAAGCAATTGCCAATGATGATATTAACTACGGAAAAAATAGGGCGCAAATTGCTTGGTATCAAATTGAACCTACTTTACAACAATACAAGGGCCCTAATAATCCTTTTGCCAACGACCGAGTTGAATTAAGTGATCCAAGGGTTAGACAGGTTTACCAAAAAGAAATATTCCCGCAAAAAACAACAGGCTTTGGTGAAAGTCAATTACAAACTTTTGACCTTAGTTATTATCCCTATCAAAGAGGCCCCTATAATTACGATGCATCGCTTGGTAGTATTGCCAACGATGGTAAGCTTCAAAATCCTAAAGCAAGATGGGGTGGCCTGATGCGCTCGATCGACCAGCCCGATTTTGAAACAGGCAATATTGAATTTATCGAATTCTGGATGCAAGATCCATTCATTAAAAACCCTGCCTCCACAGGAGGAAAACTCTATTTTAATCTAGGTAATATATCGGAAGATATATTAAAGGATGGCCGTCGTTTTTATGAAAATGGATTACCAACACCCAATGCACCCGCCGCTCCTATTGACAATACCAATTGGGGTAAAGTACCGCGCAATCCTATTCAAGTTACCAACGCCTTCAGCAATGAACCCGGTGATAGAGCATATCAGGATGTTGGCTTAGATGGCAATAATGATGACAGCGAAAGAGTTAAAAGGAATGCATTCTTAACCAATCTTCAACCACTTGTATCAGCAGCTGCTTTCTCCAAAGTTCAAACTGATCCAAGTAGCGATGACTATACTCATTACCGCAGTGATGCCTTTGGTACAGGAGATGGCATTTTAAAGCGGTATAAAAATTTCAATAATACACAAGGCAATTCTCCTCTTGCTAATACCAATTCTCAATTCTCCTCCGCCGCTACTTTATATCCAGATGCGGAAGATTTGAATAGAGACAATACCCTCAACCAAACAGAAGAATACTTCCAATACATTGTTGATATTAAACCGCCTACTGCAACCGAAATGCAAATAGGCCAAAATTATATCGTTGATAAAAAATCAGTAGGCGTAAATCTTGCCGATGGTACTGGGCGCAATGAAATTTGGTATCAGTTTCGAATTCCCATCAACTCCTATAATAAAAAAATAGGCAATATTCCCGACTTTAAATCCATCCGCTTCATCAGAATGTTCCTCACAGATTTTTCTGATAGTGTAACCATGCGATTTGGATTATTGCAATTAAGTCGCAATATCTGGAGAACCTTTAAATATAAAATTGACAGTACCAATAATTTCAATCCACTTACACCAGGTGCCACTACATTTAATGTAAGTGCGGTGAACATTGAGGAAAATGATCAACGTACTCCATTGCCCTACCGTACACCTAAAGAAATACAAAGGGTACAAACCCTTAGTAACAATGGTGTAAATCTTTTACAAAATGAGCAAGCCTTAAGTATGCAGTTTTGTGGTTTAAGCAAAGGCGACGCAAGAGGGGTATTTCAAACTTTTGCGAATAAGGACTTAAGACAATTCAGGAAATTATCTTTATTCCTTCATGCTGAAAAGAAAGCCGCTACTATATTAAACGATAAAGATTTAACAGCGGTGATTCGATTGGGAAATGATTTTGTTAGCAATTATTATGAAATCCGAATTCCTTTAAACCTAACGAATTTGAATGCTGCTAGCCTTGGCCCGGATACAGATACCTACAATGACACTTTATGGAGCGCTAGCAATTCATTAGACCTTGACTTACAGTCCTTGGTAAAATTAAAAGAAAGCAGGAATTTGTCAAGTACTTCAGTAACTCAAATATTCCGACAATTACAAAGTAGTGGTCAAACCTATTCTGTGATGGGAAGTCCGAATTTGGCTGAAATTACCGGCATTTTAATTGGGGTTGAAAATACAAAAGCCAGTTCAGCCTGTGGCGAAATTTGGGCCAATGAACTGAGACTATCTTCCTTGGATGAACAAGGTGGTGGGGCAGCCTTGGTAAGAGTAGACATGACCTTAGCTGATCTTGGAACGATATCACTGTCAGGCAATGCACACACAAAAAACTGGGGCACTTTAGAACAAAGAGTGAATGATAGAGCACGTGATAATTTTTACCAGTTTGATGCAGCGGCTAATTTGCAATTAGGAAAATTATTGCCTAAAAAATGGGGCATCGACATTCCGTTCTATGGTGGCTACACGCAAACTGTCAGCACACCTGAATACGACCCTTACGACAAGGATATTAAACTGAAAGACAAACTGCAAACGAGTAAGAACAAAGATTCTGTTCGCAATGATGCCATTGATTTTACCAGTACCAAAACCCTCAATTTTACCAATGTAAGAAAAAACAAAACTGGTAAAGGGAAACCCAAAATATACGATATCAGCAATGTGGATGTAAGTTATTCTTATATTCAAACCATTAGCCACAATCCATTGATTGAAAGCAATGAAGTAACTCGACACAGAGGAGGCTTGGGCTACAATTTCTCCCCACAACCAAAATACATAGAACCATTTAAAAAGCTATTCAAGAAAACAAAAACACATTGGTTCGATTTAATAAAAGATGCGAATATCAATTTTATTCCTTCGCAATTAAGTTTCAGAGCTGATATTCAAAGACAGTTTGGTGCAGTACGTCCAAGAAGCGTAGGCGCCTCTAAGTATACCATACCTGAAACCTATGATAAGTATTTCACTTTCCAACGCGATTATATCATGAGGTGGAGTCTTACACGCTCAATCAATTTTGATTTCACTGCTGCCAACAATGCCAGGATTGATGAGCCGATTGGGCGCATCGATAGCAAAATTAAAAAAGACAGCATCTGGAAAAATCTAGTAAAAGGCGGTAGAAACACCCTTTATAGTCACACGGCTAATTTCTCTTATACATTACCAACTGCCAAATTCCCATTGATCGACTGGATGACGGCCAACGTAAAATACCAAGCTAGTTACAAATGGATTGGCGCTAGCCGATTAGCTGTTAACCTTGGCAATATTCTTGAAAACGGACAACAAGAAGAAGCTACTTTACAAATGGATTTCACTAGGCTTTACCAAAAAAGCAAATGGTTGCGCAGCTTAGAGCAACCACCCAATAAAGAAGACAAGGAAAGATGGAAAAAGAGAATAACCATTACTAAAGATTCAGTAACGTTGAAGAGTGGACGAAAAGTGTTGAAAAGAAAACGTACTGTTGACAAATCTGCTATGCCGTATACAGCCGGACTGGGTAGAGGTTTCCTCAAATTATTGACTAGTATCAAACAGGCCAATTTCTCTCTGTCGGAAAATAGCAATACCCGGTTACCTGGTTACAATGATAGTACGCAATATGTAGGGCAAAACTGGAAGAGCATGGCTCCAGGGGCAGATTTTATTTTAGGCCGACAACCAGATAGCACTTGGATAAATAGCAAAGCTGCTAAGGGATTGATTACAAAGGATACTACTTTCAATTCTTTGTTCATGCAAAATTTCGATCAGCGTTTAACCATAAGCGCTACTCTAGAGCCTATTCGAGATTTAAATATTACGGTAAACCTGAGTAAGACTTTCAGTAAGAACTTTAGCGAGACCTTTAAATTTGTTGATACTACGGGTGGCACTAATTATAAATTCCAACACCTCAACCCATATGCAGGTGGCGGCTTTGATATCACCTACATTGCATTTAAAACATTGTTTGGAAAATTTGACCCCAATCAGGTTTCTGAAACCTTCAAAACCTTTCAGGCAAATAGAAAAATACTGTCTAGCCGACTTGGAAAATTAAATCCATATACCAATGGCACAACCAGTGCAGATGGTTACAATGTTGGGTATGGCAAATATTCAGTGGATGTTTTAATACCTTCCTTTATCGCTGCCTACACAGGGCAAAGCCCAGAAAGTGTTGCATTGGTAAAACAAAATAATCCCAATATCAAATCAAATCCATTTAGGGCAATTATTCCAAAACCAAACTGGAGAATAGATTACAATGGCCTCAGCAGGGTAAAAGGATTAGAGAAAATATTTACCAATTTTACTTTGTCGCATGGCTATACCAGCAACCTGAGTATGAATGGCTTTACCTCGGCCTTACTATATCAAGATGTATCTAGGTATGGCTACCCAAGCTTTATTGATACCAGTTCAAAAAATTACATACCCTACTACCTTGTTCCTAACATAACAATTCAAGAACAATTTAGTCCGCTGATTGGAATAGATATGATGTTCACCAACCAATTGCAGGCTAAGTTTGAATATGCTAAATCGAGAACACTGAGTTTGAGTTTGATTGATTTCCAATTGAGCGAACAAAGAAGCACAGAGTTCACCATTGGAGCTGGCTATCGCAAGAAAGGTTTAAAAATGCCATTTAATATCCCTTGGCCGAAATTCCTTCGCAGTAAGGAAGACAGTAAAAATGCTTCCAGCAAATTGGAAAATGAAATCAATTTTAGGTTGGATTTCAAAATAAGAGATAATGTAACCGCCAACAGTCGATTGGATCAGGATAATAATTTTGCAACAGCTGGTAGTAAAGAAATTACTATTTCGCCTACCATTGATTATTTCCTCAGCAACCGTGTTAACATTAAATTTTATTTCGACCAACGCAAGGTAATGCCGTATATATCCTCTAGTGCTCCTGTTACCAACACAAGGGCAGGTGTGCAGGTAAGAATTTCATTAGCTCAATAAAATGTATTTATAAAAAATGCCCCTATCAACGTTGATAGGGGCATTTTTTATAAATACAATCAATTTAAAATTATAGCAATTTTCAATTAGTTATTTTTTTTAAACACCGCAACAAACATGCTATCGGCTTGTTTATCCCAACCTTTCAATAATTCAAGGTGCACTTGTTCCAATCCAAATTGAGATTGAATAAATGCAGCTACTTCTTCATTTTCTGCTTTAAAGACTGAACAAGTAATATAGAAAAACAATCCGCCACTTGCCAAGTGAGGAATGGCAGTAGCAACTATCTTTTTTTGCCTTTCGGCATAGAGCTGAATGGTTTCTTTTTTAAAAAAATATAATTGTTCGGGCGTTCTTCCCCAGGTTCCGCTTCCTGTACAAGGTGCATCACAAACCACTATTGGAAAGGGCGTATCTTTCATTTCAGGTAAAATATTTTTCTCTAGATCGCCAATAAAATAATCATAGAATCGCAAATTGGCTTTTTTAAACCGTTGATGAAGATTCATTAATATTGATAATCGAATATCACTTACGGTAGGTTTTAGTCCCTTATCCAACACATCATATAGTAGCATAGATTTACCACCACTTGCAGCGCAACAATCCCATGCTTTTATTACTTGAGTATGTCTGTATTCTAAATGATATTTTCGGAAAGGCTTTAAACTTTCCAACACAGCAGATTTTTTTAAATAATTAAAAACCTGCTGACTACTATAATCCTGTACTACCGCTTCCGTGTCAATTTTTATTATATCTTCTACCTTGCTTCCATTAGGAAATGCGATGCATTGCTCCTCTATCATTTCATAGGACAGTCCGCTTTTTTTAATTCTGTCGAGCAAAAGCGCATAGGTTTTCTTTCGAAGTCTTAAAAACAATAAAGGTTGTCGCAAATGGGATTGTGCAAATGCTTCCAGTGAAACCCCTTCACTTAATTCATCCTTAAAAGGGAAAATCGATGATGCCGAAAAAGGCATGGGCAAACTTCCTATTTTTTCAGGGAGACTCCACTCAATTTGATTATTCCAATCGGGGCGATGAAGGCCCAGTACTTCATTGGATATATGTTCACATAAATAAATGGCTAATAAAATTCTTTCCTCAATAGACAAATCCTTTGCAGCATGACCCAATCTAAAATAAAGATAACAAAGCGCACTAATGCTTTTTCGGTCAGTGGACCCGTATTTTTTTTCCGCTGCAAAAACCTTTTTTAAATAACCCGACAGCGGCTCTTGTGCCTGATAGGATTCAATAATAGCCAGGGCCTTTTTCAAATAGGAGTTGTACCTAAATGACTTCTGCCTATTCCGCTCTTTTTCTACAAGAATATCAATTTTTCTCATAAAGGCTGTAGGATTTTGTTAAGGAATACCATTTCGATCCATAGATGATTTACAGCAATTATAATTCCAATAATGAGCTAAGTGGATCTTTTCCATAAAGTAAAAGTGCAGGATTTTCTAACAGCTCTTTCACTCTCACCAAAAAACTAACCGATTCCCTTCCATCAATGATTCGATGGTCATAACTGAGCGCCAAGTACATCATTGGCCTTATTAGCACCTGGCCATTGATGGCAACTGGCCTCTCTTGAATTTTGTGCATTCCCAGTATTGCACTTTGAGGGATATTTATGATGGGTGTACTCATCATACTTCCAAATACACCACCATTTGTTATTGTAAAGGTGCCTCCTGTCATTTCTTCGATGGTCAATTTATTTTCCCTGGCTTTGCTGGCTAAACTCAGCACTGTTTTTTCAATCTCCACCATGCTTAAACTTTCTGCATTCCGAATCACTGGTACTACCAGCCCTTTGGGTGCACTCACTGCAATGGAGATATCACAAAATTCGTGGTACACAATATTTTCACCATCAATATAGGCATTCACCGAAGGCCATTCTTGTAAGGCATAGCAGCACGCCTTGGTGAAAAAACTCATAAAGCCAAGATTAACCCCATGCGCTTCTTTAAATTTATCTTTAAATTTTGAGCGAATCTCCATGATACTACTCATATCCACTTCATTAAAAGTGGTAAGCATGGCAGTCGTATTTTTAGCCTCTACTAATCTGCGACTGACTGTTTTTCGCAGATTACTCATTTTCTCAGGACGAGTTGTGCGAGCATTCAAAGCTATACCAGGTTTTCTGCCTGGATTTTCTAATGCAGATAAAACATCTTGCTTCAAAATTTTTCCATTGGAACCAGTTGCTTGAATGTCTTTGGGGTCAATTTTTTTATCAGAAAGTATGGCGGCAGCAACAGGACTAGCCTTTGTTTCTAAAGGCATCTTTGCTGCACTATTGTTTGAAACCGATTCGTCTTTGGCTGAATCAATAAACTCCAGCTTTGGGGTACTGTTTTCGGGTTTGGTGGCAGAAGTATCAATTTTACAAACCAAGTCGCCTATTTTAAGGGTATCCCCCTCCTTTGCTATTATTTTCAATTCCCCTGCCTGCTCTGCATTGATTTCAAATGTGGCTTTTTCGCTTTCTAATTCGGCAATTACCTCATCTCTACTGGCCCATTCTCCTTCTTTTTTATGCCATTTTACGAGTGTAACTTCGTTAATGCTCTCGCCTACTGCAGGCACTTTTATTTCTAATACCATAATGATTTTTTGAAGAGTTGGGCAAATTTCGTGTAAAGAGAGGGAAATAAAAAACAAACTAAATTGATAGGGTTTAAAAGTTATTTCTGATTGGTTTTTGCTAAACCAGCCATTTTCCCCTAAAAACCCAGTAAAATTTTTAATAATTAACCCATTTGTGGTATTGGAATAGTCATAAAAGTATTTTACTTTTACAACGTATAATTATAAATATTTTTTGTTTCAAACCTGTACCTATATTATATATCAATAAATATGACTATATTTATTGACGAAGAATATCAAAATTATATCCTTACCCACTTAAAAGAAATTACATGATAAAGAGAAATTTATTCACTGCCTTCGTGACTGGTTGTATTGGCTTATTGAGTCAAACTACCAATGCTCAATTGTATATCAGTAATGGAGCCACTTTTCAAATACAATCGGGTGCAATTGTAACTGTACAGGGTGATGTAACCAGTAGTGCTGATATTTTAGGCCTTGGCAAATTGCAATTAAAAGGCGCTAGCAATCAGAACGTAAACATGAATGGCTTCATCATTCCTAATTTAGAAATAGACAATGTTGCTAATGCCACACTAACAGGCAATACCAAAATTGGAACGGACTTACTTTTCACCAATGGAAATATACAGGTAGGCAACTTTGATTTGACCATGTCTTCCACTGCAACAATCACTGGTTCTACCAATGCCAAATACGTTGTTACCAATGGCACAGGCAAACTAATCAAACAAAGTTTAGGATTATCTGCCTTTATCTATCCCATTGGCAATTCATTGACCGCCTATAATCCAGTCACCATCAGCAATAGTGGTACTGCAGACGATATAGGAGCACGTGTACTAGCCCAAGCCTATTCAACTGGTTTAGCAGGCACCCCATTTAACAAAGAAGTAGTAGATGCCACTTGGGACTTGAGTGAAGGGGTAGCAGGAGGAAGTAGTTTAAGTCTTACAACAGAATGGAGAACAACTCAATCGGATGAATTAACTGGTTTTGATCGTTCAAAATCTGGCATTTCTAATTATATCGCTACTGCTGGTCCAACACAAGGTTGGGATTTATTAAATAGCCAGGTTGGAGCAGCTACTGGAACCAATCCTTATACTTTCACTCGTACAGGTATCAGTAATTTGGGTGCATTTGCGATTGGCACAAGACCGGTACTATCTCCCCTATTGGTTTCCCCAAAAATATTCTTGCAAGGAGCATTTAACACTGCTACTGGTGTAATGGCAGATGGATTAAGGACTGTTGCAGCTGCAAGTGGTACAACTGATGCAACACATGGAGTTATTCCTACAACCGACCCATATACTGGCTTAAGTGGCTTTACCCATAGTGGAAGCGGTGGCGGAGAAACAATCAGTGCTGGTGTTTTTGGTGTATTTAGTGTTACTAGCAATGATGCCATTGTTGATTGGGTATTTGTTCAATTACATGATGGTGTTACTGGATCTGTACTAAGTACAAGGGCTGCATTATTACAAAGAGATGGTGATGTGGTAGAAACGGACGGTGTATCTCCAGTTAACATGGCAGGTAATGCTGCAGGCAATTATTATGTTTCAGTAAGACATAGAAACCATTTAGGCGTAAGATCTTTAGCCAATATGGCATTAGCTAAAACAGCCACAACTGTATATAATTTCACCACCGGACTCACTCAGGCATTTGCAGGTGCAGTAGCCAATAATCCAATGGCATTACTATCACCCACAGCTTCCTATGGCTTATGGGGAGGCGATGCTACAGGTAACAAACAAACCAGGTATTCAGGTGGTGGAAATGACCAGAACCAATTGCTGAATGTTGCACTGGGTGGCAATGTAGGGGCATCTGTTAATGGTATTTATAGCCGTAGTGACTTGAACTTGAATGGAAGGATTTCTTATTCTGGTGGAGCAAACGATCAAAACATTTTATTGAATGTAGTTTTGGGTGGTTTAGTAGGAGCCGTTTTGACTCAGCCTACATTTTAATTAATTTTTATAACACACATATATTTATATTATGAAAAAAAATCTGACACTTTTATTTCTAAACCTGCTTTTAGGTGCTGCACTGCAAGCACAAATTAGCAACGCTGTTAGGGGTACAATTGTAAGTGAGGCTTCTAACCAAGTAACTGTTTACGCAAGATCAACTGTTGCTTTAACGGATAAACACGTTGACAACGTAGTGTTATCTTTTAGCATTGTCGATCCAGGTGATGGCTTTCGTCCAACTGCTTCTATTATCACCAACCATCTTGCTGATGTTAGCTGGGTAGCTGTTGTTGGTTCTCCCTATGCGGAAGGTGGCCGTTATCATTACGATTTCATAGCTACTAATAGCATAAGCACGCCGAGCGTAAGCACCATTAATTGGAATGTAGGGCAATCTTATCCCCTTCTCACCATTGGATTGTCTAACGCTAATGGATTTGCTTCTACTAGATTAGACCATTGGGATGCTCCTAATTTTGGAGCAAATTTTAATTCACAATGGTATTTCCAAATACAACAATCAGGAAGTGGAGACATCACTGCTCAAACCAATTTATTTTATGGAGAAGGCACTGAAGTCAACGCCCCAGGAGGCTGGGGTAGTGGAACTTCTTACGCTCCACTACAACCACTAACGGTTATACCTGTACGTTTCGTTTCATTTTCTGCTACCAAAAACAATAATGATGCATTGTTAAATTGGAAAGTAGATAATGAAGACATTAAAACTGACAGATACGAAGTAGAAAGAAGTATCAATGCTGTTAATTTCACCAGCATCGCCACTGTTGCTAAAAAAACAAATGGCCTTGCCAATAATAGCTATGATTTGACAGATATCAATATCACTTCTTTGGCGGTAAGCTCCAATGCAGTGATTTACTATCGCATCAAACAAATTGATAAAGACGGCAGATTTATTTATAGTGAAACTAAAAATATTCGCTTAAATGGTTTTAAAGGATTTAATGTAGCTGTTTTTCCTAACCCCGTTAAAACCACTGCAACCATTAATATCGATCTTATTAAGGCAGACAATGTTTTTGTTATTGTAACGGATGCAGCAGGAAAAGAAGTGCAAAAATTAAGTTTCGCAGGAGCAATTGGTGGCAATACCAAATCCATCAATATGAGCAATTTATCAGCTGGCACTTATTTAGTTAAAGTTGTTGCCGGAGAAGAAATCAAATCATTCCCGCTAGTAAAAACAAACTAATAAGGTATTCATATTATTGAAAACTCCTCCATTTATTGGGGGAGTTTTTTATTGGACTAAATACTAATAGAAAAGTCTAGGCAACACTAAGAAATCAAATTCCTTAATAATAGGTTTTTCCTAGCGGAGGCATTTAACTAAGTTTGTACTGAATATGCAAATCTTTAATAGTAAAAGCAGGATAATTGTCACCTGCAGCAATCGACTATCGCCTTGGCTCGAAAAGGAAATAAAAGCGCTTGGCTTTACCCCTGTTAGAGTATTCAAAACAGGCGTTGAATTATTTGGAACCATGCAAGATTGCATCAAATTAAACTTGCAATTATGCTGTGCTAGTCAAGTGTTATTTTCAATAGGAGAATATATAGCTAACAATGCCGATGATTTGTATAAACAGTTGATTGAAGTAGAATGGGAAAAAATTATCACTGCAGACGGGTATTTTTCCATTGGAAGCAATGTAAATAATCCCAGTATTACTAATTCGCTCTATGCCAATGTAAGAGTAAAGGATGCCATTGTAGACCGCTTCCGAAATCAAACAGGCAATAGACCCAATAGTGGACCGGAATTGAATAAAGCGGTTATTCATTTATATTGGAAAGAGGATAACGCAGAAATATTCATTGATACTTCAGGGGAATCTTTATCAAAACATGGATACAGAAAAATTCCTGGAAAAGCACCTATGATGGAATCATTGGCAGCAGCCACCATTTTAGCTTCCAACTGGAATTGCCAATCGGCATTCGTAAACCCAATGTGCGGGTCAGGTACCATCGCTATAGAAGCCGCCTTAATGGCCACGAATAGAAAACCTGGACTTTATAGAAGCAATTATGCTTTCATGCATATACTAGGCTATCAAGAAGAAATGTATTTAACCGAATACAAAATATTAGAACAGCAGGTAAAGACGGTTCCCGAACTTAAAATTATTGCCACAGACATTAGTGAAGACGCCATCTATATATCTAAAATAAATGCAGGCATTGCAGGAGTAGAAGAAATGATTGAATTTGAAGTTTGCGATTTTCAGGATACGCCGATTCCTGCCTCGAATGGTTTACTATATATTAATCCAGAATACGGTGATAGACTAGGAGAAGAAGAAGCGCTTCAAACTACGTATAGCCTGATCGGAGATTTTATGAAAAAAAAATGCAAAGGTTATACTGGCTATATTTTTACTGGAAATTTGGAGTTGGCAAAAAAAATTGGATTAAAACCAAGTAGGAGAATTGAATTTTTCACTGGCAAAATAGACTGTAGACTATTTGAATATGAATTGTATGCCGGTACAAAAAGAACTGATAAATAAATCCAGAACTACTCTATCTTTATTATTGAGTTTTAATTATTCGCAGCATCAACATGAATAAATTTTTAATAGTTGGACTAGGAAATATAGGAAATGAATACGCTCATACCAGACACAATATTGGTTTTGATGTGGTCAATGCCTTTGCTTTAAAACATGGAGGACTCTTTAAAGTTGACCGATTGGCCTATATGGCAGAAGTGAAATGGAAGGGGAAAACATTTATTTGCATCTGCCCAACAACCTATATGAATTTGAGCGGAAGGGCATTTAGATATTGGATGGATAAAGAAAAACTTAGTCCTGAGCAAACACTTACCATTGTAGATGACCTAGCCCTCCCCCTTGAAAAAATACGTCTTAGAAAAGCAGGCAGTAGCGCTGGACATAATGGACTAAAAGATATAGAGGCCATATTGGGAACAGATGCCTATCCTAAATTAAGATTTGGCATTGGCAACGATTATCCCAAAGGCATGCAGGCCGATTTTGTACTCAGCAAATGGAAAAAAGAAGAAGCACCCCAGGTGCAACAAAAAATTGAAAAATGTATTGAAATAATAGAATCTTACGCAAGTATTGGGATCGACAAAACCATGAGCTTATATAATCAAATTTCTATCTCAGTTTAAATATCAAGCATTGTTAATTTTGAATATTTGATTACTTTCGTAAGAGTAATATAAACCTGAAACTTAATAAAGCGACCCTTTCTATGAAGATAATATGTATAGGCAGAAATTATGTTGAACATGCCAAGGAGCTAGGGAATGAAGTTCCCGACGAGCCTGTTATATTCATGAAGCCTAAAAGTGCTTTATTGCAAAGCCACGCTCCCTTTTATTACCCTGAATTCAGCAATGAATTGCATTATGAATGCGAGTTGGTATTGAGAATTTCCAAAAATGGCAAATACATTCAGGAAAGACATGCCAGCAATTATTATAATGGCATTACGGTGGGAATTGATTTCACCGCTAGAGATATTCAGGATGAATTAAAAAAGAAGGGGCTTCCATGGGAAAAAGCCAAAGCTTTTGACAATTCTGCCGCAGTTGGCAAATTTATCGATGTAACCCCGGCATTGGATAGAAAGAATATTAATTTTTCGCTGTTCAATAACAAAGAAATGGTTCAAAAAGGGAATAGCAAGCAAATGATCTTCAGCATTGATTCCATCATTTCACATATCTCTAATTATTTTTCCTTAAATATTGGTGATTTGATTTTTACAGGCACCCCCGCTGGTGTAGGAGAATGTGTGGTGGGAGATCAATTAGAGGCCTTTTTGGAAGATCAAAGTTTATTAAGCCTTGAAATAAAATAACCTTTAACTAATTATAAACAACCAAACCCCGGTAATAAAAACACTGGGGTTTTTCTTTTAATTTTGGCGCATGCTTGAAAATGAAACAATGCTTAAGGGATTTAGGTTAATGTGCATGGCCAAAGCGATGGCTGATACTTATGAAGCCAACAGAACAGTTTGCAAATATGTTCATTCAACCAGCAGAGGTCATGAAGCCATTCAATTGGCCACGGCCTTTCACTTGAATGCAGCTGATTATGTAAGTCCCTACTATAGAGACGAAAGCATGCTATTGGGCTTAGGTTTTACACCCTACGAATTGATGTTGCAATTATTGGCGAAAGGGAACGACCCATTTACAGGTGGAAGAGAATATTATAGTCACCCAAATTATAAAGGGAAGGATAAACCTACCATTATTCATCAAAGCAGTGCAACAGGCATGCAAGCCATTCCTACCACAGGAATTGCGCAAGGAATAAAATTCCTTGAAAAAACCAACGCAATAGTAAGTACGAATGATACCCCTTTGCCCATAGTTGTATGCTCACTCGGAGATGCATCTGTAACAGAAGGAGAGGTAAGTGAGGCCTTTCAGTTTGCGGCCTTACATCAATTACCGATCATCTACCTTGTTCAAGATAATAATTGGGGCATTAGTGTTAGAAAGGAAGAAGCCCGACTCACCAATGCCAGTGAATTTGTAAAAGGATTTGGAGGAATTAGGAGAATAAGTATTGATGGCAGCGATTTTATACAATGCATGGAGGTTATGAAGAATGTAACGGAGGAAGTTAGAAAAGAAAGACATCCATTTTTAGTACATGCCAAAGTACCCCTATTAGGACATCATACCAGTGGTGTAAGAAAAGAATTTTATAGAACAACAGAAGATTTGCAAAAATCAGCAAGCGATGATCCCCTTGTCAAATTAAAGAACAAATTAATTGACCAGGGAGTCGACAAATCAATTCTAGAAAATATTGAAAAGGAAGCAGTATTATTCATAGCCAATGAATTTGCCAACGCAGTAGATGCACCAGAACCCCTTCCTGAAAGCATTTCAGAAAATATTTTTGCTCCCACTACTGTATTAGAGGAAAAAGGAGAAAGATATTCAACATCAAATAATAAAGTTTTGATGGTAGATGCTGCACTTTTTGCCATAAGAGAAATCATGGAAGAATTTCCTGAAGCAGTATTATATGGACAAGATGTTGGCCGGCGTTTAGGTGGTGTATTTAGAGAAGCTGCTACCCTAGCTGAACAGTTTGGAGATGACCGGGTATTCAATACTGCCATTCAGGAAGCCTATATTATTGGATCAACCATTGGCATGTGTGCAGTAGGATTAAAACCAATTGTAGAAATACAATTTGCCGATTATATTTATCCTGGATTAAATCAATTGGTAACTGAAATTAGCAAGAGTTGTTATTTAACCAATGGCAGATTTCCCATTCAAACATTGATTCGAATACCGATTGGTGCTTATGGTGGAGGAGGACCATACCATAGCGGTTCAATTGAAACTACATTGCTTTCTATTAAAGGCATAAAAATCGTCTACCCATCCAATGCAGCAGATATGAAGGGCTTAATGAAAGCCGCTTTTCTTGATCCCAATCCCGTAGTGATGCTAGAACACAAAGGCCTCTACTGGAGTAAAGTGCCTGGTACAGAAGATGCAAAAACAATTGAACCCGATCGCAATTATATAATACCATTGGGGAAGGCATCCATTATTTTACACGCCACGGATACTGCCATTCAGGAAGGAAGCACTTGCTGTATTATCACCTATGGCATGGGCGTTTATTGGGCTAAAGCAGCTGCTACTAATTTTACAGGTCAAATAGAAATCATTGACTTGCGTACCTTATTTCCGCTTGATGAAGAATTAATTATTGAATGTATTAAAAAACATGGCAAAGCGCTTATCCTTACAGAGGAGCAACAAAACAATTCATTTGCCGAAGCACTTGCAGGCAGAGTCAGCAAGGCCTGCTTTCAATACTTAGATGCACCTATTGAGGTAATGGGCGCATTAAACCTACCAGCAGTACCGATGAATATAATTTTAGAAAAAGAAATGCTCCCGAATGCCGAAAAGCTACTCATCAAATTAAAAGAAATGCTTGAGAGCTAAAGTTTAATGCACAATTAAATACTATTATCCTTCACACCACAACTTCAAGTTGAGTAGGTATTATCTACTGCACTAAGAAAAAGCAGAATCAAATCGCAAAAGCCAAGCTTAACCAAGCGCAAATTAAGTTACTATTTAACTTTCCATTTTTTGGAATTACTATGACAGCTGAGCGCGCTTTTTGCTTCAAAATTGTCTAAGAAAACAATCAAATGAGGATTATTTATTCAACATCTAGTAAGTATATTGCTATAGCTTAATGTAAGTGTTACCACTTATTGCAATGTAGTATTTTTACTACGTATTTAGGAATAATTCCATATTTTGGATTGTATTTTATTTTTTCTTATTTATATTTCATTGTTTTGTATCTCTTTAAAATTTGGCACAATTATTTAATAAATTGTTTCCTCAAATTTTAAAATGAAACCAGTACTCTGTCTCGCACTAGCTTTGTGCCCCTCTATTTATGGGGCAGCACAGGGTAATTGGGTGCCCTCTGGTGGCGAAATTGCCAATTTCGGAGTAGCTGATATCGCTACAAATGGTGGATTGGGATGGATTTCAGAAAGAGCAGAAGCTCCAGGCTACTTTAGTGCTATCGATACAGCATCTTATACTGGTTGTTCAGACAATGCGAATATCAATGGCTATGTAAAAAAATATGGAAATACAGCCTTCATATTTCCAGTAGGTACTGGCTCCAAATTAAGAACAATTGAAATTTCGGCACCAATATTAAGTACAGATACTTATGCAACCGCCTGGATTGCAGGTAACCCATCTGCTAATAATGATCCAACCAGTCCATTTCAAGGAGCTCATTCCGTTAATGCAGTTACATTTCCAATAGCAGCAGTAAGTACAGCAGGCCAGTGGGATTGGCAAGTGGGCAACGAAAATAATTTAGGTAATGGAACAACTGGTACTGGCGAAGGAATAATTATCAAAGTAAGTATTCCAGATATGACCCAATTTTCACCTACTGCTGGACTTAGATTGGTAGGTTGGAATGGAACAAGTTGGATTGACCTAAGCAAATCAGCAACTGCAACTGGCAATACCGAAAATAATACTTTAAGCGGTATTATGATTGCAAATATCAGTGCCATCGCCATTGGTAGAATTGTTGCAGCCTTGCCTGTAAAATTAGCAAACTTTACAGCCAGTTCTTCCAATTGTAACACCCTTTTAAACTGGGAAACCACGAGTGAAATAAACGCAGATAAATTTATTGTAGAACAAAGTTTTGATGCGAACCATTTTACTGAAATAAATTCTATACCTGCATCGGGCTCCTTCACTGGAAATATTTACAGAACAGTGGTTGCACAACCATTGGGTCTAGCCTATTATCGATTAAAAATAATGGATAAAAACGGCGCATTTGTTTATTCGCCAATTGTAGCAATCAAAAACACTTGTAATACGAATGAATATATGCAAGTGTACCCTAATCCGGTATCAAGCTACGATTTACTTCATTTAAAATTCAGTACTAGTTACCAAGGAAAAGCAGAGTTAAGCATTTTTAATAGTGTAAGTCAAAAAATGATTTCAAACAGCATTATTATAAAAGAAGGAATAAACCTGATTGATACCGATGTATTGAAATTGCCAGCAGGTAATTATTTTATTAGATTAATAAGTGCAGATGGGAAATTGATTGGCATTGTTCAAAAATTCATAAAGCAATAACTGATTAAATAAATTAAGTGGATACAAACAAAAAATATAAACACCTTTTAGTAGTAATACTTAGCCTGCTGTGTTGCTATAGCCATAATTTATTTGCTCAAATGAAAGTAGGAAGCAATCCTTCACAATTAAACTCCAACTCAGCCTTTGAAATTGAATCAGGGAACAAGGGTTTATTGCTACCTCGATTAGAACTTCATTCAACTACTACGGCATCGCCTTTGAACAATTTTGTAAAAGGCATGCTGGTATACAATACGAATACAGAAAATGATATTACACCAGGGCTTTATTATAGTGACGGGACCAAATGGGTAAAATCAAATTCTCAAGAATCGTCCGGGTCTAATTTTTGGAGTGTAAATGGCAATTCAAATATTACTGCAAATAATTTCTTAGGAACCATCGACAATGCAGCCCTGCGATTCAAGACAAATAATATAGAACGCTTAAGAATTACTGGAAATGGATGGATTGGCATTGGCACCGCAACTCCCTCTGCTGCTTTACAAGTTAAGGGACAAGTAGTAATAGATAGTTTAAGCACTGGTAATACAAGCACTGACAATATTTTGGTAGCAAGCCCCTTAGATGGCAGAGTAAAAAAAGTGTCAGCCAGCAACTTTGTTTCAGGGGTGCAAAAAAGAACAGAAATAGTAGCAGTAATTGGACAAACTATTTTCAATACCCCTAGAGCAATTACAGATATCAATAAAATACTGATGTACAGAAACGGAGTAATGATATCATTTAGCATGAACAATACAACATCCATCATTTCCGAATTACCCTGCGTAATAGGAGATGAAATTAGAATCGTACAATTTTTATAAACATAAACATCTATTAAAAAACAAACAACCACAACCAAAAAACAATGAAAAAGATTTTACTACTTGCCATCGTGGCATTAAGCATCGGCACTACTGCTACCGCGCAGAAAATCAGTACTAAAGTGATCGACAACAAGGGTACAATTAAATGGGTAATTGACAGCTCTACTGCAGTAATTACCAAGGCAGACAGCACCATCTTGTATGTTACGCCTACTCAAATGAAAGATACCCTAACTAAATTCACAAGATATGCTGACACAGCGAATATGCTGGCGCCATATATCAATGAAGCAAACAATGGCCTAACTAAAAATGGTCAAATTGCACAATTAGGTGGTGCATTAATTCAGCCTACCACTATCACTACAACTGCCGCTAATTTTTTAGCGATTACAGGATTACAGCCTGGATCAAATACAACTGATAGTGTAATGGTTGTTGATCCAACATCTGGACAAATTAAATTCATTTCTGCTTCTTCCTTATTCAATGCATTAAATTTCAGTAATGGCTTAACAAAAACTGGAAATAGTGTAGAATTAGGTGGTGCACTTACCAAATCAACTACTATTGGCACTGACGCTAGTAACACTTTAAAAGTAACTGGCTTACAAAGTGGTAATTTGGCAACTGACAGCTTGGTAGTGACTGCTGCTGATGGAACTTTGAAAAGAGTAACTGCAGAATCATTATTACAAAGTGGTGATGAAAATTTCACTGCTACTGCTGGTCAATCAAGTTATGCCGTAACCAATATGCCTGCTAATGCATCTAAAGTTTTAGTATACAGAAATGGCGCGAAATTAATTGCAACTACAGACTATACAACAACTGCAGGTAACGTAACCCTAGCTTCTGCAATGGCCGCTCTTATAGAAGCAGGTGATGCAATAGAAGTACAATGGGTTAAATAAAGACTTCGGGATTTGATAAATTTGTTTTTTACATCAACATAAATAATTGTGAGGCTCAGCAACTTATTAATATTTCTAATAAGTTGCTGAACCCACAAATCTGAAAGGGATGAAATATTTTTTTATACTAGCTATATTTTTCTGCATTACTGATGATAGTATAGCTCAGTTGGTTATTAATGCAAAGGGCACTAAAATTTTAGTTGACAGTAGTAAATGGAAAATAACTGGCAACAATATTTACTACAAAAATGCTGGTAATGTTGGAATAGGGACTATTTTACCTACTGCACAATTGCATACTACCAGTGATGTGAGATTTCAAGGCATTGGCACTAATACCACTAATACCAAAATATTAACAACAGATCTTTTGGGCAATGTAACCACTCGAACTTTATCGAATTTACTCATTGGCAGTACAATCAGTTCGCTCAATGGATCAACCAATTCGAGTCAAACATTTGCAACCGGCACCACTGGAACTAGTTTTAATATCGTAACAACTGGGGCGGAACATGTATTTAATTTGCCCATCGCATCAGCAACCAATAGCGGCGCATTATCTACTGCCAACTGGACGACATTTAATAATAAGATCGGAACCCTTACAGCAGCAACAACAGCAGCAGTAAGCACTAACTCAATCACTGCCACCATTAATAATACAGGTGCCTATTGGAATGCCAATCAATTGCAGGGTAATAATATATCCACAACGGCACCAACGACAGGGCAGATATTAAGTTGGAATGGAACAGCTTGGGCTCCGCAAGAAATTAGCAGTACTACTACTACCAATAGCATGAGTAGCACTAATAATACCATTACATCTACTGTGAATGGTATTGCAGCCACCGCAAATCTGGTGAACAGCATCAGTAATACCAGCGCTGCAAACAATATGAGTACAACAATCAATGGGATAACAAGTACGCCTGTTTCAATCATCAATTCTATTTCAAATACTTCAAGTACTAATTCTTTAACAACCACCGTAAATGGCATTCAAGGATCAAGTGTAAATATTATTAATAGTAATACACTTACTCAAAATGGAACCAATCAGCTAGTAAGCACTGTAAATGGAATTGCCAATACGGCTTTAACCATCAACAGTGATGGAGATGTAACAGGCGACCTAGGCGCTACTGTTGTATCACAAATAAATGGATCTCCATTAGGAACCACTACTGGTGCTACCAGTGGCCAAGTATTAGGGTGGAATGGAACTGCATGGGCTCCTGCAACTATAGTAAACAATACCAATGCAGCTATGCTAAGTGCTAATTTTACTACTAGCTCAACAGCAGCAGCAAGTACAAATCTAAAATTTGCCATTGCTGCAAATGAATCTTATTATGTGAGAATTGAAGGCACTGCTAGTAAAGCAACATCAAGTACAGGATTAAAATTAGCTATTGCTGCACCTAGTGGCTGTACCATTTCTGGGGAAGCATTTTTAGGAGGCGGTGCATTGAATACTGCACTAGCACCCAGTTTAATCAGTGCCATCAATACCTTGGGTACTGCCTTTGCAACAGCTGCTGCAGTAAGAGTAGCATTTAGCATGACTTTCTTAGTAACAAATTCTAGCACAGCTGGAAATATCACCTTGCAAGCTGCAACAGTTACAAGTAATACAGCTACTATCTATGCTGGCACCAGGATGAGTTGGACAAAAGCCACTGGATTGTAAGCAGCTATTTAATACAAATACTTAGCATAAAATAGATTTACTAAATTTCTAATTAAGTTGGTGCTTATTTACATTCAATTTTTATCCTTTGGTTAAGTCTATTAAACTCATTGAGGAGTTGTTGGATATTATCTTCTTCCCTTTTATTACCTTCCTCCGCCCTATTGAAATTTAGTGTATATTTTCTATACTCTTCTTTTTTCTCTTTCTTACATGCATAGTGCAAGTCGCCAGCCAAAAGCGGACCAATTTGTATCTTTATTTTGAAACAATTTAAAACCTGAAACACTCTCTAAGAATTAGTTCACTTTGATTTGAAGACATACATTTGTACTACAAAATGTGTAGTTGAATTTTTACAATACACAATAAAATGTAGTAGGTTTTTAAATTTGGTTTGAACAAATACATTTTTAATCTTAAGTTATTGGGATTTTTTTTGCTAAAATATATCAAACCCATAACTTAGCCGTTAAAAAAATTAAATGAAAACCAAAAACACCATTACGCTTATTATTATCTTGTTTGCAATCATGCCAAAAAGCCAAGCTCAACTTGGTATTGGAACACAGACACCTTCTTTATCTGCACAACTTGATGTTAGCTCTACAAGCAAAGGATTTTTACCTCCGCGGCTTACCTCCACACAAAGAGATGCTATTAGTAATCCTGCAATAGGTCTTGTACTTTACAACTCAACGCTTGATCAACTGCAATACTATAAAAGAGGCGCCGAAACCTTAGATGCAAACAGTACCGCAGCTAATCAAACAAGTCCCG
Organism: uncultured Bacteroidota bacterium; assembly: GCA_903858475.1. GTDB lineage: Bacteria > Bacteroidota > Bacteroidia > Chitinophagales > Chitinophagaceae > Ferruginibacter. The sequence goes on along the minus strand of CAIOIZ010000164.1, from coordinate 997 downwards.
CAGCTACTGGAGCTTATCAGTCATTCACTGCAGTAGCTTCTGGCAAGTTGAGCTCAGTGGAAATTAACTTACGCAATCCAGCTTCTGATAATTCTAGCACTGCGATTGTAAAAATTTATAGCGGAGCAGGTATAAACGGCACCCTACTGGCTACAAGCGACCCTATTACTCCTAGCGCAGGATATAACTGGAATAAATTCAATTTCAGTGGTTCAAATTTGGCCACTATAACAGCAAGTGCAGTATATACACTTTTTGTAACACCGATTGGCAGTACTAGTAATTATACTTGGATTTCCCAAACAGGCTACGATGCATATAGCGGTGGACAGTGGGGTTGGCCAGAATCTGGATTTTTCCCTACTAGCGATATGCCATTCAAAACCTATATAGTTTCTCCAACTTGGACTTCCTTGTTATAGTTTAATTTAATTTCTGCCAAATCAGCATAGGTAAACAACTATTTCAACAACCAACTTAGATTAAATTATTTCATCTGTAGATAATTAGGTATTATTATTTTAAAAATCGTTCTATCATTGAGGATAAATAATAAAAAAGATTAATCCCTAACGCAGCGAACAGAAAAACCATTTCCTTTATTAACCGGGGTTTTCAACAAGTTGCTATCGAAGTAGCTCAGCCAGCAGTGCCATGCGTCAATTGTATAAAACTCCGTAGCACTCCACCAGTAACCGTAATAGCCAACATCGTCGAATGGACCATCGTTGAAACGGCTGCCACCCGGAAGACCTGCGAAACCACTCTCGTTGGTAGCGCCAGCATTGGGGGTGGCCCATCTGCTGCTGCCAGTGGTCTTCATCTTACCTCCGGCTACATTGTCACCGCTCAATGTAGTTGTTAAGGTTGCCCACTCATCATCTGTTGCTACATGCCAGCCCGTTGGCGCCAAACCTCTTGGGTCATTAACTGCATACCAGTTATACAACTTGCCATTTGAAGGATCATTGTTATAATAACACCAGGCTCCTGTTGT
>CAIOIZ010000163.1 GCA_903858475.1 uncultured Bacteroidota bacterium | reverse complement strand
CTAAACGACTAAACGACTAAACACCTAAACACCTAAACAATTCCGGTTTCAAATAAGATCGCCCCCGGCTAAAACACCATTTCCCAAGGATGGTCAACTAAAGACTAAAAACTAAAAACTTTTATTCTAGCAACTTGTATCCCCTTCTAATCCAAAGCATCTTAAAAAAAAATCCCCCACCAAAAAAGGCAGGGGACTACATATAAGTTAGTTTTGGTTATTGTATTACCACTTGTCTACCTCTTCGGTACTTCCATTATCAACTGGAGGTGTATCAGTATCTGGTGTATCATTAACAATAGGTTCAGTGCTTGTAGGTTCTGAACTTACTGCTGAGGCTTCTGTTCCTTCTACTCCTTCTGATCCTTCAGCACTTGGTGCACCTTCGCCTTCGTAAGGATTATCATGACTGAATGCATCAAAATCAAAATCTGGCATCAGCTCTGTTTTTACATAATCCACTGCTTCACCCAAACCCTTCACGAATTTATTGAAGTCTTCTTTGTAAACGAAAATCTTATGACGCTCATATCCATCTGAATCAAAGCGCTTGCGACTTTCTGTAATAGTTAAATAATAATCATTGCCCCTTGTTTCCCTTACATCAAAAAAGTAAGTTCTGCGTTTACCGGCTTTAATGCGTTTGCTATAAACGCTTTCCATTTTTCTTTCGTTGTTTTCGTACGCCACTGTCTATAAAGTTTTAGTTTTAAACGATTTACCTCTAACTAAGGCAAAGCAAAGATAAAGTTGTTTTTGAAATAGCAAAATTTTGATTAAAGAAGCTTTACGCAATTTTTTAGCCCTCGATGCCGTCCTCCGCTTCAAAATCGGCCCCCTCCTGTGCCTGCTGACGGGCAAACATATCGGCATAAATGCCCTTTTGAGCCATCAACTCTTCATGTGTACCCTGTTCGGCAATGGCCCCCTGTTCCATAACGATTATTTGATCGAATTTAAATAAGGAAAAGATCCGATGGGTGATGATGATAGCCGTTTTATCGTATAGATAATTATATAAATTACCAATAATGGCATTTTCTGTGCGCGCATCCACTGCACTCAAGCAATCGTCGAACAATACAATTTTAGGATCCTTGATCAAGGCTCTGGCAATGGATATACGCTGTTTTTGCCCCCCACTTAATGTTACTCCCCGCTCACCAATCATGGTTTGATAGCCCGCCGGAAATTGACTGATCTCTGCATGGATATTGGCCTGCATAGCGGCATTTATAATCTGCTCCTCGCTGGCATTGGCCAGGCCAAATCCAATATTATTGTATACGGTATCGCTAAACAGAAATACATCCTGCGGCACATACGACAATTGACTCCGCAACGATTCTACCCGCATTTGTTGAATAGGAATACCATCATAACTAATCTGGCCTTCTTGTAAATCGTAGGATCGCAATAGCAATTGAGCGATGGTTGATTTACCAGATCCTGTTCTTCCCACAATGGCAATCTTTTGTCCCTTTTCAATGTGCAATGAAAAATTATTTATTGCCACGATACCGGTATGGGGATATACGAAATGAGCATGCTCAATAACAACCTGCCCCTTCAAATCATGTTCAATGGCCGTTGCTGGATTTTTAATACTGGGTGAGGTAAATAAAAATTCATTGATGCGCTTTTGAGATGCTGCAGCCCGTTGGGTCATACTGGCCGTCCAGCCAATGGCACTAACAGGAAAAGTGAGCAGCTGGATATACATCACAAATTCCGCAATGGTACCAATATTGGCCTTGCCTTGAATCACCAATAATCCACCAGCTAGAATAGTAATCAGCGTACTTAATCCAATTAATAAAGCCATACTGGGAAAATAGATGGCTTCCGTACGGGCCAGGCTCAAGGCATTGGATCGATACGACTCGCTATTGCGTGCAAAAAAACCCAACATGGCTTTTTCTTGCACAAAAGATTTAATCACCCTGATGCCACTATAAGATTCCTGGGCATTGGTAGTTAAATCGCTTAAGAGCGATTGTATGCGCTCACTTTTTTTATTGATGATGGTATTGACAAAATAAATAGTGATGGCCAGCACGGGCAAAGGGGAAAGGGCGATCCAGGTAAGTGTAGGATTGGCCTTGTACATAAAGTAAACACTAAATACAATTACCGCTGCCAGGTTAATAAAATACATGATGGCCGGTCCCGAATACATGCGCACCCTACTAACGTCTTCGGCTATTCGATTCATGAGGTCACCCGTTTGATGGGTTTTATAAAACTGTGTATCTAATTGTTGGTAATGGGTAAATATTTCATTCTTCTGATCAAATTCAATATGCCTGCTCATTACAATAATGGTTTGCCGCATCAAAAACATAAAGAATCCGCTGATGATGGCAATCACCAATAGCACAATACCCGAATAGAGAATCTTTCTACTAGGGTTTTCTTCAAATTGTTGTACAATATATTTTACCGTACCCGAATATTCTTTTTCTACTGCTCCTTTATCAAGTCGGTCGGCATTGGGATTTTTTTTCTGTTCCACACTATGTACCACTACATTCACTACATAGCCCGTCAATTGCGGAGATAGGATGCGGAAATAATTCGTGAGTACCACAAATAAAATTCCCAGCAAGAGATACCAGCGGTATTTCCAGAAGTATTTGTTTAGAGAGAAGAGATGACGCAAGAGAAGAGGTTGGAGGTTGAGGTTGAGGTTGTGGTTGAGGTTGTGTTTTAGGGGTTTTGGGGTTTAGGGGTTTAGTGGTTTTGGGTTTTAGAGGTTTAGAGGTTTAGATGTT
>CAIOIZ010000162.1 GCA_903858475.1 uncultured Bacteroidota bacterium | reverse complement strand
CCTGACTCTTCCGATAACTATCGGAACAGGTGGGCCCACTTCATCAAAAACCATAAACTAAATCAGTTTTTGGTTTTTTTATACTTATATTTTTTATTTTTCATATATGCTTACCAGTTGGTATCGCTTATTCATTTACTGCTGATTATATATAATTAATTATATTTTTTTGTCTACCCCCCTATTTCAATTTATTATTCTAAAGTAAAAGCTATATTTTTATACCTACCACAAGCGATTTATTGTGCGCTATAACTGCTTTTCTTATTGCTTTTAAAATCCGTAGTATAAATCAATTGGGCAGGTAACATGATGCGAGGAGAAAGATAAAAATAATAGCTGCTTATCAATACTATCAAAACGATATCCCTACTATTTAAAAGGGCCATTGCGATAATACAATAAGCGAATAAACCCGTTTGCTAACACCCTATTTACTCAGTCAAGGTTATAATTATGAAAAAAAGTTTTTGGCTTCTCAGCATTACTATTTTATTGAATACGGTAAGCGCCTGGGCACAATCAGGTTTTTCATTTCATTGCGCTAAGGATACAATTATCAATGGTTGTGGTACCGTTTGTATTACTTTGAAGGCTAAAGTGCCTGATATCCGTGCTAATTCCGGCAGTTATGTAGTAAACCCAATGAGTGGCACTGGAGAATGCTTTGCCCCATATGTTAGTCCCTCTACGCCGGGTAACCCTACCAGTTTAACCATTGACGATACCTATTCATCTGCTATCAATATTGGCTTTAGCTTCCCTTTTTATGGAAGCAATTACACTTCACTGTTGGCCAGTACCAATGGATACCTTTGTTTCGATATAAGCAAGGCGGGTATGTTTAGTCACTATAGTACCTCGTCTGGTGATTTGCCAAATACCACTTACGACAAGGCGGTTATCATGGGACCCTACCACGATCTTGACCCAGCTTATAGCACTTCGCCCACGCAAAGAATTAAATATGATGTATTGGGAACTGCCCCACACAGAAAATGGATATTAAGTTTTTACAAAGTGCCTTTATTCTCTTCAAGCTGCCAGAATCTTATTGAAAATACACACCAAATTGTTTTGTACGAAGGACTAGGTATTGTAGAAGTGTTTATCATGGATAAACAAATTTGTACTGGTTGGAATAATGGAGAAGCCCTGGTGGGTATGCAAAATTTCAATCGCAATGCAGCCATTATGGCCCCTGGAAGAAAAGTATCTAGTGGCCAATGGGGCAGTATTGGAATGAATGAAAGCTGGCGTTTTACTCCTGCAACAGGAGCCCCCTTATACAGACAAAGTCAATTATATACACTTGCCGGCACCTTGGTTGCCAATGGCGATACCACCAGATTGGCCAACAATGTTTTTCAATTGTCCTTTCCAAATGTTTGCCTCAACAATAACACTACTTATGTGGTTAAAACCACCTACCAAGATATTAATAACCCCGCAGCTTTTGTGTATAGCAATGATACCATTCAGGTTATTAAAAACGGAAGTTTACAACTAGCCGCTGCCGTTACTAATCTTAGTTGCAATGGAAGCAACAACGGATCCATTGCCTTAACGCCAGCAGGCGGTTCTGGCACCTACCAGTATTCTATTAACGGTGGAGTAACTTATCAGGCAAGCAATGTGTTTAATGGCTTGGCCAATGGTACCTATGCAGTGCGCGTTCTAGATGTACCCTCTGCTTGTACCAAAGACAGCTCCATCAGTATCACACAACCCACTGCGCTATTAGCCAGCGTTGCAACCAGCAATGCAAGCTGCTCTAGCACGCCCAATGGCAATATTACCGTTACAGCTACTGGCGGAACAGCGCCTTTTTCTTATAGTGTTGACGGAACTAATTTTCAGCTATCTAATCAGTTTACTGTGAATAGCGGCAATTATACAGTTACCGTGAAAGATGCAAATAATTGCTTAAAAACCATTCCAGCTGCTGTAAGTTTTACAGATAACCTGGTTATTCAAGGAAGAACAGACACTACCATTTGTAGTGGAGTGCCAGTACAATTATTCCTTAATGGCAACGCCAATACATTTAGTTGGAGCCCTAGTAGCTCTTTAAATAGTGGCAGTATTCAAAATCCCATTGCAACACCATTGGTTACCACCAGGTATATCGTAACTGCATCACTGGGAACCTGTTTTAGATACGACACTGTCAATATTGTTGTGAATCAAAACCTATTTGTAAATGCTGGCGCCGATGTATTCGTAATTGCAGGAGATGAAGTGCAGCTCAATGCTACCACTACTTCGCCTGGCACTTATTTATGGACGCCTGCAACCGGGTTAAACAATGCAAATATTCTTAATCCCATTGCAAAACCAACCAGCACTACCTTGTATACACTTACCGCCAAAAATGCGGCAGGATGTATTGCTTCCGACCAAGTACTTGTTACCTTCATTCCTTATTGCATTAAAGTAAGAAATGCATTTACTCCTAATGGAGATGGCAACAATGATGTTTGGAAAGTGTATCAGCAATTTGATTGCTTGAAAAATATAACTGTAAAGGTCTTTAATAGATATGGTAGCATCGTATATGAATCCAGCAACTATAGAAACAGCTGGGATGGCAGGTACAATAACAAAGCTTTGCCCGATGGCACTTATTATGCCATCATCAATTTCGAATTAATCAACGGCAAAGGATTGAATTTCAAAACAGACCTGACTATTTTAAGATAATAACAAATAATGAATACAAGCAGCCCTATTGATAGGGCTGCTTTTTTTATGGATATAGGATAGCAGTTATAATTAATACTAAGTGGCATCCTTATAAATCGTACTGCCCATCTTGAAACGACCGAGTAGATACAGAAAAAAACCTACCTTCGCCATCTGAAAAATCAGCCTTTGGGCCATTTTAATTCATTTCCATAAAAACGGCTGAGGGCTGAAATTTGTTTTAATAATGGAAAGGATGGGCATTTAACCTTTCATTAACCCCTAAGGCAATTAATTTTGCCCGATATAATTTTGATTATGAAGAAATTAGTACTTACCATTTTAGCAGCTGGCTGCATTATTTTGAGTTTTGCTCAAGGAAAAAAAGATTGGTCTAAAATTGACCTAAGTGGCCGCCCTGGCGATCATTTTATGTTGCAAGCAAGTAGCGACCATTGGACAGGCGCCCCCGATAGTATCAAAAACAAAGAAACTGGTTTCTCTCGTGGTGCCAATGTTTATGTTATGATCGACAAGCCCTTTAAATCTAACCCTCGTTTTAGTATTGGCTTAGGCGTGGGCATTAGCAGTAGCAGCATGTATTTTAAGAATTTAGATATCGATATCGCAGCTAGTGGCAGTGTGGTTCCATTTAATAAGGTTGACACAACAGATCATTTTAAAAAATACAAATTGGTTTCCAATTTTATTGAGTTGCCTGTAGAATTGCGTTTTTCATCGGATCCAGCCAATGATAAGAAAAGCATCAAAGCTGCATTGGGCGTTAAAATAGGTACCTTATTGAATGTACATACCAAAGGAAAAAATCTGCAAAACAAAGATGGCAAAACCATCAATTCCTATACATTAAAAGAAAACAAAAAGAATTTTTTCAATACTACGCGCATCTCTTTAACAGGAAGAGTAGGCATTGGTCATTTTTCAGTTTTCGGTAGCTATGCATTTACCAATATCTTCAAAGATGGTACAGCTGCCGCTATCAAGCCCTTCCAAGTGGGTATCTGCCTAAGCGGATTGTAATAATTTGATATTAGTTCTAATTAAATATATTTTTCTAGAATCCCGCTATATGGCGGGATTTTAGTTTGCTACTGTTTTTCAAAAACTTAACTTTGCCACTCACTCCACAAAATGAGCGACGAAATCAAACACGAATGCGGCCTTGCCTTTATCCGCCTTCGAAAACCTTTTAGTTATTACCAGCAACAATATGGAACAGTATTGTATGGCCTTAACAAGCTGTACTTACTCATGGAAAAGCAACACAATCGTGGCCAGGATGGCGCAGGTATTGCTACCGTAAAATTAAATACTGAGCCGGGCTACCCCTTTATGCATCGCTTGCGTAGCAACGCCAATCAACCCATTGCCGATTTATTTGCACAAATAGGGAAGGAAATTGACGAAGTGCAAAAATTTCAACCCGACATCATGCAGCATCCCGGATTAATGAAGGGACATATGAATTATTTAGGGGAGGTTTTGTTGGGACATTTGCGCTATGGCACGCAGGGAAAAAACAATGTAGAGTTTTGTCACCCATTCATCAAACGCAATACCATTCCTGCTCGCAATCTTGCTTTAGCAGGCAATTTCAATCTTGTTAATACGGAAGAACTATTTGGCTTAATCAATTGCGACCCCGGTGAATTTCAACGACAAAGCGATCTGGCAGCCATGATGGAAGTATTGCATCACTTTCTTTCTAAAGCAGATGAAGCTTTTCAAGAAAATCTAGATATCGTTAAAGTGCTGAAAAAAGCAGTTCCTTTATTCGACGGAGGATTTCATTTTAGCGGACTCGTAGGCAATGGAGATGCCTTTGTAATGAGAGATGCCCATGGTATTCGGCCGAGTTACTATTATGTAAATGACGATGTAATTGTTGCTGCTAGCGAAAGAGCGGCTATTCGCACTGCCTTCAATGTAGGTGAAAATGAAGTACAGGAATTAATGCCTGGTAATGCCCTCATCGTAAAAGCAGATGGTCAATTTAGCATAGAAGAAATTATTGCACCCAAAGAAAGAAAGGCCTGCAGTTTTGAACGCATTTATTTCAGTCGTGGTAGCGACGAAAAAATTTACCGCGAAAGAATTGCCTTGGGATATAACTTAAGCAATACCGTATTGAAAGCCGTTCAATATGATTTAAAGAATACTATTTTTTCGTTTATACCCAATACCGCCGAAACTGCCTTTTATGGCTTGCTGAAAGGCGCAGAAGATTATCTTAATAAAATTAAAGTAGAACGCATCCTTAGTTGGGATAAAAACTTTGATGAAGAGAAGCTAACGGAAATGATTAATCGTCGTATTCGAATTGAAAAGATAGCCATTAAAGATGTCAAACTCCGCACTTTTATCACCGAAGATAATAGTCGGAATGAAATGGTACAGCACGTATATGATATCACCTATGGTACAGTGAGAGCAGGACAAGATTCATTGGTGGTAATTGATGATAGTATTGTACGAGGTACCACCTTGAAAGAAAGTATCATTCGCATGCTTTCGCGTTTGTCACCTAAAAAAATTATCGTTGTTTCTTCGGCTCCGCAAATACGCTACCCCGATTGCTATGGAATTGACATGAGCAAGCTGGGTGACTTCATTGCTTTCAAAGCTGCTATTGCTTTATTAAAAGAAAGAGGCCAAGAATCTTTGCTAGATGATTTATTAACAAAGTGCAAGGAATTACAACGAAACAATCAATTACACAGCGAAAACCTGGTCAGGCATATTTACAAAGCTTTTACACTAGAAGAAATTTCTAATAAAATTGCACAACTAATTACTCCAGCAGAAATCAACTTGCCCGTTGAAGTAATTTATCAAACCATTGAAACCTTACACGAAAGCTGTCCGAATAATAAGGGCGACTGGTATTTTACCGGCAATTATCCAACACCGGGTGGTAACAGGGTTTGTAATAAAGCCTTCATGAATTATATGGAAGGAAAAAATGTAAGAGGCTACTAATAATTGTTGCTATTGGCTGTTCTTCTTTTTTAGTTTCCCCTCAATTAGTTTTAATTTTAAAACATGAAGACACTTTATCTTATTCGCCATGCCAAAAGTGATCAAAGTTTTTTTGGAAATGATTTTGAGCGCCCATTAAATGCAAGGGGACTGAAAGATGCGCGCATCATGGCCAAAAAATTAATCGACAAAAATATTCACCTGGATGCACTTGTTAGCAGTCCAGCCCTTCGAGCAAAAACCACAGCTGAATTATTTGCTACTGCATTCAAAATAAAATCGAAAGAAATAATTTTCAAACCCGAGCTATACCATGCTTCTGCGAAAGTATTGAATGAAGTAGTAGCTGTTTTGTCAAATGAATGGCAGCAGGTGGCTATTTTCTGTCACAATCCTGGTATCACTTATTTTGCTGATGAATTGGTAGAAGACGTTTCAATTGACAATATGCCTACCTGTGGAATCTTTGCCGTACAATTGGATAAAAACAATTGGAGTGATTTTGAAAAATCAACAAAAACCTTTTTATTTTTCGATTGGCCAAAAAATGTATGATGGCACTTTATTAGGCATTGAGAAGCTTCTCAAAATAAACAACTTCTTTTTCCGGATTCGCATAGTAAGCCGGAATTTCATAAAACCCATTTTTCAGATAGAGGCCAATAGCGGGATGCATATGCCGAAGTGTATCGAGGCGAATGCTGGAATAATTAGCTTGTCGTGCAATGGCCAATGCTTTATCCAATAAAGCCTGTCCGATTCCTTGCTGCTGAAAAGGCAATTGCACCCACATTCTTTTTAGTTCTGCAATTTCAGTAGTTATTTTTCTTACCCCTACACAGGCAATATAATTGGATTGATGCCTGCATAAAACAATGCCTCCTACAGAGGGATGGTACATGGTAGAAAGAGATGCTAATTCTTCGTCAAAATGCTGGAAGCATAAATCAATGCCTAACCAATTGGCATATTCCCTAAATAATTTAGTAGCGGCTTCATACTCATTTTGTGAAGCTGCAATAATATAATCAAGCATTGAATGATGATTTATTGGAAATTAATAAACCTGCAAATATCAATATGGCGGCCACCACTTTATAAAAGGATAATTGTTCTCCCAAAAATAGCATGGCGATGATGGCGGCCATTACTGGTTGAGTATAAATATATGTGCCGGCAGTAGCAGAACCCAATACTTTAATGCCATAAGCATTAAACAGGTAAGCCAAAAAAGTGCCGCCAATAACAATCATCGCCAAATTGCCATAGGCCAATACATTTAATTGTTGCCAAGCAATATCTGTAAATTCCTGCCAACCAAATGGTAGCACCATAAAAAAGCCCAAGGTAAAAATCCAACGAATAATGTGAATTGGATGATAGCGCTGCATCAGTGGTTTTACCAACACAAAATAAAATGAATAAGAAATGGCATTGGTGATGATAAAGATATTACCCAATAACACGTCCTGCCCTTTAGCATCTACTCCTTTATTCAAAATTAATAATAGCGCTCCGGTAATACCTAAACCCAGGCCAATAAATTTAGGCAGAGAGGGCGTTTCTTTCAATAACCAAGCTGCAATGAAAGTAATGAATAAAGGGGTGGTTAACATTAATAAAGATGCATGAATGGGATAAGTCATTGATAGTCCTTTAACAAACAAGAGTTGGTTAATGGCCACCCCGGTAATTGCACATAGCACAAAAGCACCAATGTCCTGCTTTTTAATACCCGCTTCACCCGGTTTAAATAAAAAAAGTATCCAGAACAAAATAACGCTGACGCCTACACGAATAAGGTTCAATCCGAATGGCTGAATAAATGCATGATTGGTTAAATATTTAACCGCACTTAAATTAATGGCAAAGAAAAGATTGGTAAACAATAATGCCAGATGAGCTTCGGTTCGTTTATTCAAAACAATTTGTTTTTACAAATTTCGTGTTTGTAGTTGGTAAATTTTTAATCAGGGCGTATTTTATAAGGTCCTTTTTTATAGTTCCGCCTCTACTCTGTTGTAGTTGCAATGATATGGGCTATATAAAACAAAAACCACCCTTTTACAGGTGGTTTGTTATTTACTAACCCACTATTCTAGTATCAAACTAAGCAGTTTGCATTTCTTTTATCTTTTCTCTGATCTTAGCTTCAATTTCGACAGCCATTTCTGGATTATCCGACATCAATTGCTTCACAGAATCTCTACCCTGCCCTAATTTATCACCATTATAACTAAACCAGCTTCCACTTTTTTGAACAATGCCTAATTCGACACCCATATCAATGATTTCGCCGGTTTTGCTGATTCCTTCTCCATAAATAATATCAAATTCAGCCTGACGGAAAGGTGGTGCTACTTTATTTTTTACCACTTTTACTTTTACATGGTTTCCGATTGCTTCATCCCCATCTTTAATTTGAGTCATCCGACGAATATCTAATCTTACAGAAGCATAAAACTTAAGCGCATTACCACCTGTAGTTGTTTCAGGATTACCAAACATCACCCCTATTTTTTCTCTTAACTGATTGATGAATATGCAAATAGTATTCGTTTTATGAATGGTGGCAGTTAATTTACGAAGGGCTTGACTCATCAACCTTGCTTGTAGGCCCATTTTGCTATCTCCCATCTCTCCTTCCAATTCTCCTTTTGGCACTAAGGCAGCTACGGAGTCAATCACCACTACATCTAGTGCACCTGAAAGAATCAGCCGATCTGCTATTTCCAGTGCTTGCTCTCCATAATCAGGTTGTGAAATCAATAAATTATCAATATCCACACCCAATCTTTGCGCATAAGCACTATCAAAAGCATGCTCTGCATCTATAAAAGCACACATGCCACCTCTTTTTTGTGCTTCAGCAATTACATGTATAGCAACGGTTGTTTTACCGCTTGATTCCGGACCATAAATTTCCACTACCCTACCTCTGGGAAGACCTCCGATTCCTAATGCCACATCTAGGCCGATTGAACCAGTAGAAATGACCTCAATTTCCATATTGGTCTTTTCATTCATCATCATTACCGAACCCTTACCAAAGTCCTTATCAATCTTATCCATGGTAAGTTTTAGCGCCTTGAATTTTTCTGTTTTTTCTGTTTTGTCTGTTTTGTCTGATGCGTTGCTCATTGTTGTAAGTTTTAATTTTTGTATCTGTTTAAGCGTATAAATGTAGAAACGGATACGAAGATAGGAGTTTTATTTTATCAACACTAACATTTTTAGTATTTTTTTTGATAATAATTTTAGTTTTCTGAAAACCCTTACTGGTAGTGGATTTTGCAAAAAAAATCCCCCAAAGAAGAATCCTTGGGGGGCGTTCAAGCATGAGAAAAAATCAGAAGCGGTTCTTTACAAATTAGCAAAGGCTGTGTTTACAACAGGCTTTGCTAATTTGCTTAGAAATTTCAAAAATAGGAAGATTTAGAATACAAAGAGAAGATTGTTTTTTCAATCAAACAATACCACTAACGTGTAATTTTAAGGCAGTATTTGGCTATTTTTATCATCTTATGTGATAAATATTTAATGTTTACCTAGATTGCATTAAACTTATTATGTATATCATGGTGCCGATAGGGTTTTCTGAAAGGAAAGGGCATTGCCCAATTTTTGCGCCTCAAAGCCCATTACCTCTAAAAATTTGCGATGACCAGGATGCTGCAGGCCTTTGTATTCAATACGCTGGATACCTTTTGAAAGCAGCAATTGTTTTTCCTTTTCAAAAATATACCGTCCCACTTTAAAATCGCGGTAGCGAGGAAGCGTATAATTAAGTGCCACTGTAGCCGTGCCCGCCTCATCTATATGCGCAGAAAACATATTGGCAATTACCAGGTCTCTTAAGACTACAAAATTCAGGTTATTGGTTAAGTCTTCTTCCTTAAAATCAGGAAAATAAGCCTGTATATCTTTCCGATAATAGGCAATGAATTTATTCGCTAGCATTTCATTGCCTGTAAAAACAATCAAATCAAAATTTTCTTTGCGCTTATAAATTTTATATAGGTAATAGATATTGATAACCAATAGTATGGCATTGGTCAATAATACAGGTATTGCATCGAGCAAAACACCATATACAATAAATGCAATAGTGCCTGCAGCATTGTACCAACGAAATTTAATCTCATTATTTACAACCAGCGAAATAATAAGCATCAAAGAGGCTAGATAGCCAAAATAGGTAGCGATGGCGTATAAGGAAAACAGTATAATCATTGTGCTGCTTCGTCGTGGAGATAATCCTTTCTTTTTAATTCGAAATTACGGCCTAAGTACAATCTTCTTACCTGTTCGTTGCCAGCCAACTCTTCAGCTGTACCATGTTCAAATATTTTTCCATCTATCAAAAGATAAGCTCGGTCGCAGATGGAAAGCGTTTCATTTACATTATGATCCGTTATGAGAATGCCAATGTTTTTGAATTTAAGTTTAGCAACAATGGCTTGAATGTCTTCCACCGCAATAGGATCTACACCTGCAAAGGGTTCATCCAATAAAATAAACTTTGGATCGGTAGCCAATGCACGGGCAATTTCGGTTCTTCTTCTTTCTCCACCACTTAAGGTATCGCCGTTGTTTTTTCGTACATGCTGCAAGCGAAATTCGTCCAATAAACTTTCTAATTTGTTGCGCTGCTCCTGCTTGGTAAGCTTGGTCATTTCCAAAACGGCTACAATATTATCTTCTACACTGAGCCTACGAAAAATACTCGCCTCCTGTGGCAAATAGCCAATACCCATCTGTGCCCTTTTATACATGGGCAATTTGGTAATATTGATATCATTTAAAAATACCTCCCCCCGATCGGGCTTAATAAGTCCCACTACCTGGTAAAAGGAAGTCGTTTTTCCGGCACCATTAGGACCCAATAATCCAACAATTTCTCCTTGCTTTACATTGAAGGATACATCGTTGACTACCGTGCGGCTGCCATATATTTTTACAAGGTTCTTTGTCTGGATGATTAAGCTCAAAATATTTACTTTGAAGCAAAAGTAAAACAAAGCATTTAATGCTTCATGACCTTATTTTATTTAACAGCTATTTGTGCTTTATGCCTACTTACCTAAGTTTGCACATAATTTAGCAGGTACCGATCGCCCTAAACCAGCTTTCAGCTATTGAAACCAGATAGATAGAAATCATCGGACAAGCTATTTAATCATTTAATATGAAAGTAATCGACCATATCAAACAGGCCAAGGACACCCTTGTTTCCTTTGAAATTCTTCCTCCATTGAAAGGAAAGGGTATTCAATCTTTGTATAAACACCTTGATCCATTAATGGAATTCAAGCCCGCCTTTATCAATGTTACTTACCATCGCAGCGAACACGTGTTTAAAAAAAATGCGGATGGTAGTTTTCAGAAAGTAGTGGTACGCAAAAGACCCGGTACAGAAAGTATCTGTGCTGCCATCATGAATAAATACAGCGTAGATACAGTTCCGCATTTGATTTGTGGTGGATTCAATGTAAATGAAACAGAAGATGCTTTGATTAACCTCCATTACCTAGGTATTGACAATGTACTGGTATTGCGCGGCGATGCAGCTAAAAATGAAACGGCCTTTGAAGCAGAAATAGGCGGTCATAAATTCGCTGCTGATTTGCTCAAACAAGTGGTGGACCTGAATAGCGGTGTGTATTTGGAAGAAGATTTAAAAGATACCAGCAATATGAAGTTCTGCATAGGTGTTGCCGGATATCCAGAAAAACATTTTGAAGCCCCTAATATGGATTCAGACCTACAATACCTCAAAAAGAAAGTAGACATGGGGGCTGACTATATTGTTACACAAATGTTTTTTGACAACGAAAAATATTATTCCTTCGTGAAAGCCTGTCGGGCAATTGGCATCACTGTGCCCATTATTCCAGGCTTAAAACCTATTTATAATAAGAAGCAACTGACCATGTTGCCAAAAGTTTTTCATATTGATTTGCCAGCTCCCTTGAGCAATGAAATATTTAAATGCAAAACAGATGAGGAAGTAGAGAAAGTTGGCCGCGATTGGTTACTTTATCAATCACAGGAATTGAAAAAATTTGGCGTGCCTGTTTTACATTATTACACCTTGGGTAAACCGCATATGGTTGCCGATGTAGTGAAAGCATTATTATAATCGCATACCACCGAATTGGTAAAAATAAAAACGCCCTTTCGAAAGAAGGGCGTTTAATCTTTTCCGTTATTAATTATTTCAGCAATTGCTGAAATACCTTTTCATCCATCTTTACTGGATATTTCTTTTTCAACTCTGTAACCCATTTCTCTTCTACTACTACCTGATAATCATTAATCACCAAACCTTTTGCTTCTTCAAATGTTCGAGGTTGATTATCGG
The DNA here is from genome assembly GCA_903858475.1 of uncultured Bacteroidota bacterium. Taxonomy (GTDB): domain Bacteria; phylum Bacteroidota; class Bacteroidia; order Chitinophagales; family Chitinophagaceae; genus Ferruginibacter. The sequence goes on along the minus strand of CAIOIZ010000162.1, from coordinate 50,381 downwards.
GATACAGTTTTAATATCTTGATGAAGGAAGCAGACCCATCGGTATTATTAACAGCCGGGCTGGTAATGGTACCCAAACTAGTGGCTGTTCCTTCGGGCAAACTAATTTGATTGAGTTCGTATCTACCGGAATCTGACTGCACATTCATATTGCTTTCCTCTGCTAGCTTTTTCCAATCTTTTCCTTGCTTCAGCGCCTCCGTAGCTTCTCCAGCGGACTTTAGATCCTTGCAATTAAATAATAAAATATCGGCACTGGCAGACCAACGATAATTGGTTTTATTTTGGTCATACGTTTTTTGCAATCCAGCTGCATCATTGGAAGCCTTGCTCCATACATTTCGTTCCATGATTTCAAATAACATATTGCCTTCTTTGAATTCTTGCATCTGGTATTTAAAATCTGCATTGTATTCTTCTAGGTGTTCTTTATAATATTCCAAAGCAGTAATGTTGATGTATTTCTGAAACAACATTTCATTGGTTTCACCCTGGTACAATTCGCCACTGGCCTTGTACTCTTTTACAAAATTCAGCCAATCGCTACCCCTTACAGAAGATTTAGCAAAGGAATAAACCACTTTAGTACTGATGGGGAATATTTTTGTGCGCTCGGGTGTAGGATTAGCACTGATACTATCCGCATATTTAAACAAATCGGCATTGCTCACCCCTGCATTTCGCTTAAAGCCAATTTGCTTAATAATTTGTTTATTGAATTTGTCCTTCGCTGCATTCACTCTTGAATCCTGATTGATTTTTTGCTTGATGTCAAAAATATAAGCAACGTCTGATTTATCTGTTGGCGTTGGCGTATTTCCAATTCTTTTAAGAATATGAAAACCAAACTTGCTAAAGAATGGTTTACTAATTTCCCCGTCCTTCGTCAACTTAATCACTTCTTTTTCAAAAGGAAGTTCAAATTTACCGGTACCAAATTCGGGCATCTCTCCACCAGTTAAATAAGTTAGTTTATCATCACTTACCAATTTTGCAATTTCGCTAAAGTTAGCACCGCTCATGAGTTTAGCATATACCGAATCCGCTTTGCGTCGAACCGTACCAAAATAATCACCATTGTCATCGGGCGGAAAGGCCAATAAAATTTGAGCAATTTTAAATTTGCCCATACTCTTTCTTTCATCAATCACCCTAAATACATGCAATCCGTTTTTAGAACGATAAGGCTTGCTGCTTTGGCCGAGTTTCAGATTATAAATAATATTTTCATATTCATAAGGCACGGTAAAAGCAGTAATATATCCTAAATCAGATGCTTTTACTTTCATGTATTTTGCTGCAATCTCATCCACCAATTCATCATAATCGCTTGCACCTTTTGACAATTCTTCATACAGTTCGTTCATGGCTTTGTACACCCTTTGTGTATCTTCCTTCGCCATTTTTCCATCAATTTCTTTATAGAAATGCAATACATGCAAATCTTTCTGACTGCGCGCAAAAGCTTCGTCCACAAGCGCTGTCATTCCTACTTCATCATACATATAACTATCCTCTACCTGTCCGCGGAAGCTTTGAATATCATATTTCAATTGAGGCAAAGTATCCAAGTGGATTTCCTGTGCTGCCTTTACTTTTAACTTGAACTTAGTGTACAAATCAAGGTATTCTCGCAGGGCTTTTTCTTTGTCTGCAACAGGCATTTTGTTCTTATTATAGGCTTTTAAAAATTCTTCCTTACTCACCGATTGGCTGCCGAATGTAAATAAGGTTTGTGCATGAATGGCTGGCATGGCCAGCACAAACAAAACTGCTATGTATATTTTTTTCATAATACTGATTTATTGAGCCTTCCATTTTATTTCCAAAAGGTCGTTCATCTGTTTCCAGTCGAGCCCCTTGGCGATGATTCTTTTGTCTTTATCGAGCAAATACAATTTGGGCGTGATGGTTACGTCGTACAATTGTCTAAAACTTGCTTTTTGAGCAGCTACTTCAGCTGCTTCCATTTCTTTTGTTTGATACACATGTATCCAATCATTCAATTGATGCTCCTTTACATAATTAACCCACTCGGTTTTTACGTTTTCTGTTAACACCGCATAAATAGTCAGGTTATGCTGTTTCCAAGAGGCCTGATAGATAGAATCAATTTTAGGTATTTCCTGTTTGCAATGTCCACAGGTAGGATCCCAAAATACCAATACCGTATAATTGGCATTCACTTCATAAAGCGGGGTTGACTTACCCGTACTATCAATCATTTCGAGATTAGCAGCTTGTTCGCCTAGTAAATTTGACATCAACATATAGGCCCTGCGACTGATCGTTTCTGCTTGTATTTCATTGAGCCAGTTAGTGAGCCCCTTGCTATGGTATTTTTCAAAGAGATGCACGAATACAGCATCCTGCCCCATGTACTTTGGACTAATGTATTCATCCGTTAACCAGTTAAGCAATAGCTTGTACATTTCAGGACAGGTTCTTGCCAATAATAAACGATAATCAATGTCCTTTATTAAAGTGTCTGGAGATTGAATCAATATTTCTCTGTAATAACGTTCCAATCGAGGCATGAAAAATGGCGTGCGAATAATTCTTTCATCCATAAAACTTATTCCATCCCAATAATGTTGCTTATAATAATTGTAATTAACGAGGGTATCCTCTTTTGTTTTAGCCACAGGAACGGGCAATACCGGCTCCTTCATAGCTTCCAACAACATTGCCAACATGGTATTGGGTTGTTGCTTAATGATATTATTACGACGAAGATTTAGTTCGTTTTGGTATTGGTTGTATTTCTTTTCATGCAGTAAGGAGTCTGCCAAGTTTTTGGAAGCTTTATAAGCAGCCCTTTCCGATTCAATCAATTTGCCTTTGGCCGTTGTGAACTTTACATATTGTGTAAATAGGGCATTGTCTTTTGAACCAAGTACAACAAACTTATTTAGAAGATCTGTTGTATCAGCCTGAATGGTTAGTACTTGTTGTTTGTTCACCAAAAAATCGGAACGATGCGTTTTGCCCGGAAAAAAAATGCTATAAACACCACCCGGCAACCTTCTTTTACCCGTAAAAATGGCCTTTCCATTTTTAAATACAGCGGAGTCTTCCACGCTAAAATTATTGCCATTGGCAAAGGTTAAATACGTGATTCCCGATTTAAACCGAGGGGCCAATAACGTAATGCGGAAACTTTGTGCATTTGCTTCTTGCCATAGCAAGAACGAAATACTGTAAAAAATTAGTTTTTTCATTGTATAAAAGAGTGCAAATGTATCTAAAAACGCTGATTATTTAGCCTTGGGCCCAAATCTGGGCTTCATCATTACAATTCATTTAACAATCCTGATATTGACCATTAAAGAGGTATTTTTGCTGCCGTGAAAAAGAAAAAAGAAAAAATTATACTAACGGATATTACCGTAACGGACTATGCCGCAGAAGGAAAGGCCCTGGCCAGGGTAGATGGTAAAGTGATTTTTATCAGCGGGGCCGTGCCTGGCGATGTAGTAGACGTCTTCATCACCAAAAGCAAAAAGGACTGGGCCGAAGGCAGGGTAGAGAAAATAAAGCAATATGCCCCCGATAGAACCCAACCCTTCTGCCAACATTTTGGAGTATGTGGTGGCTGCAAATGGCAAATGCTACCTTATCACCTGCAATTACAATACAAAGAACAAGAAGCCCTTCAAAATCTGAAACGAATTGGGAAATTGGATTTACCAGCATCCTTGCCCATTTTGGGCGCGGCTAGTACCGAGCAATACCGAAATAAACTAGAATTCACTTTTAGCAATAAACGCTATTTATTGCCTGAAGAAGCTGCTAATCCGGTTACCGAACAATCGGGGGCCTTAGGCTATCATGCACCCCGCTTATTTGACAAGGTGATTGGCATTGAGGAATGTTTTTTAATGGACCCTATCAATAACTTGATTAGAAATACGGTGCGTGCCTTTGCCCTCAAAAACGAATATAGTTTCTACGATTTCAGGCTACATACTGGATGGCTGCGCAATATCGTCATCCGCTACAGCAGTAAAGGCGAATTGATGGTGAATATGATTTTAAATTATGAAGAGGAAGCAGAAAGAATAAAACTACTGGATCATTTATTAGAAAAAGTGCCGGCCATTACCAGTTTAGTATATACGATTAACCCAAAATGGAACGATAGTATTTATGATTTGACGCCTCAGCTGTATTTTGGCAAAGGATATATCATGGAGCAGTTGGAAGATTTTCAATTTAAGATTTCGCCAAAATCATTTTTCCAAACCAATACCAAACAAGCTGAGCAATTGTATCGGGTGGCCAGGGATTTTGCCGAACTCAGTGGGAATGAAATTGTATACGATCTTTATTGTGGCACTGGTAGCATTGGCATCTTCTTAAGTAAACAGGCTAAAAAAATCATTGGGGTAGAAGTAGTAGCAGAAGCCATCGAAGACGCAAAGGAAAATGCTGCCCTCAATCAGATTACACATGCACAATTTTTTGCAGGAGATGTAATCAAGATTTGCAACGATGATTTTTTTCAAGCGCATGGCAGACCAGACGTCATTATCACCGATCCTCCTCGCGCTGGTATGCATGAAAAACTCATTGTAAAATTGCTAGAAATGGCGGCTCCTAAAATTGTATATGTGAGTTGCAATACCGCTACACAGGCCCGCGACCTAGCACTGCTAGACGAAAAATACCGGATCAAAAAAATACAGCCGGTTGACATGTTTCCACATACCCACCACATTGAATCGGTGGTACTCTTAGAACTGAAGTAATTTTTATCCGTTAATTTTGACGCATGGCTTACAACAATAATGGCAATAGTTTGCAAAAAACAGCTCCCGTTGTTTTCAATTTAATTATCATCAATACATTGGTATTTGCTGCACAATGGGTAATGGACAAACAGGGAGATATGCTCACCATCAATATTGCCCTTTTCCCTATTGACTCTCCTTATTTCAAACCGCACCAAATAATCACCCATATGTTTGCACATGGAGGATTGGGACATATTTTTTTCAATATGTTTACGCTCTTTATGTTCGGCAGTTCATTGGAGCGGTTTTGGGGTAGTAAGAAATTTTTATTGTTTTATATGATCTGCGGATTGGGTTCTGCCATTGCATTATTAGGAATGGATTATTGGGGAGTCAGCCGATTTTTCTTTGCAGTAGGTGCATCGGGTGCTATCATGGGCTTGATGGCTGCTTTTGCCTATCTTTTTCCCAATACACAATTGCTTATTTTTCCTTTCCCCTTTCCAGTAAAAGCCAAATGGGCGATCCCTGTATTAATGGCCATTGATTTATTTGGTGGCTTTGCTACTATTCCGGGTGATAATATTGCGCATTTTGCTCATCTAGGCGGTGCATTAACTGGATTTATAATTGTGTTAATTTGGAACAAAACCAATCGAAGAACGTTTTATTAATCGATACCTTTAAAATGTAAAATTTATCAATGGGAGAAGCAGACAGACATATTGAATACAAGGAAAGAAGGAATGAACCCGGATTGCGATTTAGTATTAATAGTCCGATTATTTTACTAATCTCTATCAACTTCACCGCGTTTTTATTCATCCAGTTGTTTCAATTTGGAAATACCATGGGAGATACGGCGATAGCGCCTTTTTTCTATGAAAAAATGCACTTATTTCTAGTACCCGCAGGTGTGAAAGATTTTTTATTTCAGCCTTGGAGCATCATTACCTATTCCTTCTTTCATATTCATTTTTTTAGTCTGATTAGTAATATGCTTTGGCTTTGGGGATTTGGTAGTATCCTACAAAGTCTCGCAGGCAATCGACATAGTTTTCCTGTTTATTTATACGGAGCAGTAGCCGGTGCCATCGCTTTTGTAGCCATTAATTACTTTCATCCCATTCTACCTGCTTATCCACTAGAAGCTTCTAATGCGTCCATCATGGCAATTGCATTGGCTGCTACCAGCATGGCGCCTAATTATCGATTGTTTCAACATATAGGACGAGGTATTCCACTTTGGGTTTTCACCCTTTTATATGCCATTGTTGATTTGGTAGGATTGGGCGGCGTATCCATCCATCATTATATAACTCATTTAGCGGGAGCTGTCATGGGCATTGTTTATATGCTATTGTATAATCGAGGGTATGATTTAGGCGCTTGGATGAATCAACTATATGAATGGTGCAATGGTATATTCATGCCAGCAACAAAAACTAAAAAAGCAAGTATCAAAGACAAGGTTTTTTATCATACAGGCAATCGCAATCCCTATCAAAAAACAGCTCATATCACCGAGCAAAGGATTGATGCAATTCTAGACAAAATCAGCCAGCAAGGATACGACTCACTTAATAAAGAAGAAAAAGAAATTTTAAAAAAAGCAAGTGATCAATAGAAAATGATTGCTCCTGATTTTTTAAAAAATTGTAGACCCTAATTATTTCTGAATGCCCTATCGTTTTTTTAGAAGGTTTACCAAGCAAATCTTAATCAGTACGAATATACTGGTGGCCTTGCTGTTCTTACTAGGCTGCTATAGTCATTGGTTCAATCCAATGCGTTTTTGGTTATTGGGCTTTTTAACTTTAAGTGCTTTTTATTTTTGGTTGATTTTATTGGGCTTTATTTTTTTCTGGCTATTTATAAAACCTCGCTGGGTCATCATTTCACTACTGGCATTTGGATTGGGTTTTAAACCAATGACCAATATTGTACCGCTGCGTTTTTCGGCATCTTTTACAATGGAAAAAGACAGCAATGCTCTTCGAGTAATGAGTTGGAATGTGGAGCACTTTGATATTCTCGAACACAAGACCAAGCCCGAAAACAAGGAAAAAATGTTTGACCTGGTGAACAAATACCGGCCCGATATTGCCTGCTTTCAAGAAATGGTAGGGAGCGATCAATATGCAGATGCCATCAATTATATTCCCGACTTTTTAAAGCGACTTTCCTTTAGCGATTATCATTATTCCTATAATGATAAACTTGATTTTGACGGTAAGCATCACTATGGTATTATCATTTTTAGTCGCTACCCCATTCTACAGCGGAAGACTATTATGTGGTACCCGAATAATTATAATTCCATCATACAATATGTAGATGTGCTTAAAGGAACAGATACATTTAGGGTATTTAACCTACACTTGCAGACACTTCGTTTTAGCAAGGCCAACCTAAGCTATATCAAAAATCCTGAGTTTGAAGACGAAGAATCCATAAAGATGAGCCGCAATATTGCCGGTAAATTCAAAGTGGGATTTTTAAAAAGAAAAATACAGTCGGACCATATAAAAGAAGAGATTGATAAAAGTCCCTACCCAGTAATAGTATGTGGCGATTTCAATGATGTACCCAATAGTTATGCTTATTCTACCATTGGCAATAATTTGCAAAATGCTTTTGCAGAAAAAGGAATTGGCCTAGGACGTACTTTCACGGGCATTAGCCCTACCCTTCGCATAGATAATATTTTTGCCGACAATCGCTTTAGCGTTGAACAGTTTGTAAGGGTGAATAAAAAATTAAGTGATCATTTCCCCATTCTAACAGATTTGGTTTTTAAAAAATAACCTATCTTCACCTACTCAGATGAAATATTATTATTCATATTGTTTTTTTGGTTGCCCTTGCGGCAATGTATAATATCTTTGTCCCTGAATGGGACCACTACATTTTCTATTTTCAATTATTTAATTCCTCCTAATAGGATAGCAATATGTCTTTAAAAATTTATAACTCGTATACCAGACAAAAAGAAGTTTTTGAATCTATTACCCCGGGGCATGTGGGAATGTATGTTTGCGGACCAACCGTGAGCGGAGAAAGTCACCTAGGCCATGCCAGGCCATATATTACATTTGATGTACTCTATAGGTACCTAACCCATAAAGGATACAAGGTTAGGTATGTAAGAAATATTACGGATGCAGGACATTTTGAAGAAGAAGGAAGAGCAGCTGAAGATAAAGTAAGCAAGAAGGCTTTGTTGGAAAAACTAGAGCCCATGGAATTGGTTCAAAAATACACGAACCTATACCACTGGGCGATGAAACAATTCAATTGTATTGATCCCACCATCGAACCTACTGCCACTGGTCATATCGTTGAGCAAATTAACATGATTGAAAAAATCATTCAAGCCGGTTATGCCTATGAGATCAATGGGTCGGTATATTTCGATGTAAAAAAATATGCTGCCAATTATGATTATGGAAAATTGAGTGGAAGAATATTGGACGACCTTTTAGAAACCACCCGCGAATTGGATGGACAGGAAGAAAAAAAGGACCGAGCCGATTTTGCACTATGGAAAAATGCAGCACCCGAACATATCATGCGTTGGAATAGTCCCTGGGGCGAAGGATTTCCTGGCTGGCATATCGAATGTTCTGCTATGGCCACCAAATACCTCGGTGCTGAGTTTGATATACATGGAGGGGGTATGGACTTACAATTTCCGCATCATGAAAGTGAGATTGCACAAAGTACCATTTGCAATCATCACAATCCTGTTAGGTATTGGATGCACAATAATATGATTACCATCAACGGAAAGAAGATGGGTAAGAGTTATAATAATGTCATCAAACTAACGGAGATGTTTAGCGGCAATCATCCATTGCTGACACAGGCATTTCATCCGATGGTGATTCGATTTTTTATTTTACAAAGTCATTATAGAAGTACGCTTGATTTTGGAAGTACTGCATTGGAGGCCAGTGAAAAAGCACTCAAAAGATTATGGGAAGCCTATGAGGCATTGCAAAAAATGGAAGCAGACAGCACTCGTCTTACAGCTACCGACATTGAATTGGAAGCAAAAGTATTGCAGCTATTAAATGAATTGGAGGAGTTTATGGATGATGATCTAAGCACCGCCAAAGTACTAGCCAATATGTTTGAATTAGCGCCCACCATCAATTCTATCAAGGATGGTATTATTAATGTCACTGCCATTAGCGGAACTACATTACAATTAATGAAGGATCGGTTCAAAGTTATATTAGAAGATATTTTAGGCTTGACTAGCATGAACAGCCAGGACGATGGAAGTTTGGAAAGGGTCATGCAATTACTAATTGATATTAGAAAAGAGGCCAAATCAAAAAAGGATTTTGCTACCAGTGATAAAATTCGAAATCAATTAGCTGAAATGGGAATTCTTTTAAAAGATGAAAAAGCTGGTGAAATGAGTTGGACTAAATTATAAAACCGCGTGTATGAATAGCCATTACGAAGAAGAACTAATTAGGATTGGGATTGCTTTTTTAACTGGCGGTATTATTGGCATGGAAAGAGAGTATCGCAGCAAACCAGCTGGCATCAGAACGATGATCATGATTTGTGTTGGCTCTGCCTTATTTACCATTCTCTCGAAGGAAATTTCAGACATTAGCCCCGATCGTATTGCAAGTAATATTGTAACTGGTATTGGTTTTATTGGTGCTGGAGTAATATTTAAAGAAGGCTTGAGTATCAACGGGCTCACCACGGCTGCATTAATTTGGGTAACCGCCGCCTTGGGTATGGCTGCCGGCCTTGGTAACATTGTAATGGTGGGCGTTGTTCTAGGGGTGGTATTATTCACCTTATTCATACTGCAGTATTTACAGGATTTAGTAGACCGTACACATACCGTAACCGTGTATAAAATAAAATATGCGCACCATGGTTTTTCACAAAGAGAATTAGAAACACATTTTAAACAATTGCATATTAGATTCACCTTGATTCATATCGAAAAGGAAGCTGAATTAATCAGTATCACTTATCGCATTATTTCCAATATCAAGATCCACCAAGAGCTGAATGATTATTTTATTAATAACAACGCCATTCATAGCTTCACGGTATAGCATAGCCATTTTTCTAGTTTCAAGGAATGTATCGATTCGATTCTTCAAGAAGCCCAGTATAGAGCAGTAAAATATTTTCTACATGCCGCATCGCCTACATTTATCGAAGGATAAAAAACTCAAAAAAATAATCGAGGGGCAGGAACCCTATGTTTTACAGCGTAAAAAAAATATTTGTCTTGATCTCTGTTATTCAATTATGAGTCAACAGTTAAGTATTAAAGTAGCGGCAGTTTTTCATCAACGTTTTTTGGCCTTGTACAACAATAAAACGCCTAGCAACATCCAGATAGCCAATACGAAATTTGAAACACTCAGGGGTATCGGACTAAGCAATGCAAAAGCGAATTACGTTTTGAATGTAGCGCGATTTTTTATAGAAGAAAAAATTACCGATGGAACGCTATACAAAATGAGTAATGAAGCAATTATTAACTACCTCACTCGTATCAAGGGGGTGGGACAATGGACTGCAGAAATGGTTTTAATGTTTTCCTTAGGTCGGGAAGATGTATTTCCAATGGATGACTTAGGTATTCAGCAGGCAATGTGTAAATTATATAAGATAGAAACTTCAGACAAAAAGAAGCGAAAGGAAGCCATGCTAGTGATTGCAGAAAAATGGATTCCCTACCGCACGTATGCCAGTAGGTACTTGTGGGGATGGAAAGACAATAGTTAAGTAAAAAAAGGGTGCTTGCACACCCTTTTTTTATTCCTTGATTGGTTGTTTTATTTTACCAACTTCAATTCCTTAATAAGATTAGAGGCACCACCTAATTTGTCGATACACCACAATACATACCTCACATCAACACAAATGGTTCTGTTCAAATCTTTATCGAATGCAATCTTATGACTTAGCGCTTCGTAATTACCATCAAAGGCAAGTCCAATTAAATTACCATTGGCATCTATTACTGGAGAACCAGAATTACCCCCGGTAATATCATTGGTAGTGATAAAAGTTACTACCAGGTCTTTTGTTCTTTTATCCATGTACTGACCATAGTCCTTATTCTTAAGCATTTCTATTTGCTTAGTGGGAGCATCAAATTCATAATCGTCCTTTTTGTATTTTTCTAATATACCTTTTGCAGTACATACATAATCATAAAAAACGGCGTCTCTTGGATTATAGCTTTTTACATTACCATAACTAACACGCATACTGAAGTTAGCATCCGGATACATTTTTTTCACGGCAGCAGGATTCATTTCCATGATACCCTTCATATAAGCACGTCCTAATTCATTGTTCTTATTTACAAAAGCGGCGTAAAGGGGGGCATACTTAGTGCTGTAGTTCTTAACAAATGCGCTGGCGAATGCAAAGGCAAAATCAGCTTGTAAAACAGCGGCATCGGGCTTGGCAATGAATGCATCCCATTTGGCATCGTCGAATATCATGGTATTGCTAAATACCTCTTTAGCCCATTTTTTGTAGGTGGCTTCTTCATTTAAATCGCCATAAGCAGCTTTCAAATTTTCATAAAAGCCAATAGGATGTTGCGATTTATCAATGTCGTTGTAAAAGTACTGACAAACTGCAGCCAGTATTTTTTCGTCGCTGGATTTATCTTCTCCTTCTAAAAAACCTTTGCGGTTATTATTAGCTGCATCAGCTGCTTTTTTTATATCAGCTTCTGTACTGCCTTTTTTAATAATCGCATTTTCAATACCCGCCAATTGTGCAGCAAATGCAGCCACAGGAGAACCCATGATGCCTTCGTTGAGATACTGGCGATGTTTGCTATAGGGTGTCCATGCTGTATAGTTTGTATTGTAATCAGCGAAAATATTTTCATATTCAGGTTTTCCTTTTGCCCAAGCAGTAAAGGCCGCTTCATATTTTTTCTTTTCGGCTTCTGTATTGAATTTTTTTAATTGCTTGGTTTCGCCATCATAAAATTTCCAATAATTAGCAATCCCCGCATAGCTACTAGCTAATTTTAATTTGATAGCAGGGTCTTTAATCATTTCGTTGTACATGTATTTCAAACGCATGTCGCGCAAGGCCACCAAAGAAGGATTTTCAATTTCATTTTTCAATGAAATACCGAAGCTGGTTTCGTAGCGATTGGTACCACCGGGATATCCATAAATCATGGCATAATCACCATCTTTAAATCCTTTGATACTTACAGGTAAAAAATGTTTTGGTTTCAAGGGTACATTGTCTGTACTATAATCTGCAGGCTTTCCAGTTTTTGCAGCATACACCCTGAATACACTAAAATCGCCCGTATGTCTTGGCCATTCCCAGTTGTCGGTGTCGCCACCAAATTTACCAACGCTTTCAGGAGGTGCGCCTACTAAGCGAATATCTCTGTATGTTTTATATACATACATGATGTATTGATTGCCTTTGAACATGCTGTATATTCTTCCAGCTAAACCATTTTCTTTATCGACCACTTTATCGGTAATGGTCTTATATACTTCTGATAATTTTTTTACTCTTTCATCCCAAGACAAACCTTTTACGGCATTTTCCACTTCTTTGGTAACGTCTACAATTTTATCTAAAAACTGTACCGTCAAACTACTTTTAATTTCCTGCTCTTTATTTAATGCATAAAATCCATCGCGCAGGTAATTGTGTTCTACGCTACTGGCATTGGCAATGGCACCATAACCACAGTGGTGGTTGGTAAAAATTAGGCCTTGGCTACTTACAATTTCCCCTGTGCAACCGCCTCCAAATATGAGGATAGCATCTTTCAGAGAAGATTTGTTGATGGAGTACAACTGCGCCTTGGTCAATTTTAAACCCCTTTTCACCATGTCATTGTATACTTGTTGGCCCAATAACATGGGCAGCCACATGCCCTCATCGGCACTGGCCTTGAATAAACTGATAGATAGTAATAATGAAATAAATAACTTCTTCATATAGCTTTAATTTAAGAGGCAAAATTAGTCAATATTTTATGATTCCCCCTGACGGATATCAGTTTTGGGTATACTCTAATGGAGCATAATTCTATATCTTTGTACATCTACTATGGGCTTTATAGATTTTCAACTTCCAGCATCAATTGCACGGGCGCTACACCTTCCCGTCAGTGACCCACGCAGTCAACAATTGAAAGTGCTGAAAAAATTATTGAAAAAAGCGCGTTTTACTGAATTTGGACAACGCTATCTCTTTGATGAAATCTTACTAAGTAGGCATCCTGGGAAAAAATTTCAACAACTGGTTCCCACTTACAATTACAACAAAATCTTTGATGCCTGGTGGCACAAAGCAAAAGATGGCATACCCGATGTTTGTTGGCCGGGTGTTATCAAATACTTTGCTTTAAGCAGCGGTACCAGCGATGCAACCAGTAAATACATTCCCATCACCAAGGAAATACTAAGAAGTAATGTGATTACCAGTTTTAAACAATTAATCAGTTTTACAAAATACCATGATGTGCCTAAGAGTGCTGTTGGCAAAGGCTGGTTGATGTTGGGAGGAAGTACAGAATTACAAAAAGGACCCACTTATTATGCAGGCGATTTGAGTGGCATTCAACAAAAAAATATACCTATTTGGTTTCAAGCTTTATCCTTGTATAAGCCAGGCAAAAAGATTGCCAGAGAAAAAGATTGGAGCAAGAAATTGGAAGAAGTAGTGGAGAATGCCCCTAATTGGGATATTGGATTTATGTTGGGTGTGCCAGCCTGGTTTCAATTGTGCATGGAAAAAATAATTGAAAGGCATAAGGTAAAAAACATCCATGAAATCTGGCCCAACCTTGCTTTTTATGTACATGGCGGCGTAGCCATGGAGCCCTATAAAAAAGGATTTGAAAAATGTTTGGGCAAGCCCATTACTTATATTGAAACCTATTTGGCCAGTGAAGGATTTTTGGCCTACCAGGCTCGCCAAAACGCGAAAGGCATGCACCTAGTGCTCAATAACAATATCTTTTTTGAATTTGTTCCCTTCGACGATAATAATTTTGATACAGAAGGCAATATGATTGATGATCCAGAAGCCTTCATGATTCATGAGATTGAAGAAAACAGAGAATACGCCATTCTAATCAGTACCAATGCAGGCGCATGGCGTTATGCCATTGGAGATACGGTTAAAATGGTAGATAAAGAAAGATCAGAAATTGTTATTACCGGCAGAACCAAACACTTTTTAAGTTTAGTAGGCGAACACCTTAGTGTAGACAATATGAACAAGGCCATTGAAATGGTCAGCGATGAACTAGATATTTCTATTCCTGAATTTACAGTAGCTGGTGTACCTTATGGTAATTTCTTTGCACACCATTGGTTTGTAGCCACAGATGACAAAGTGGATGCAGCAGATCTTCAAGAGAGAATCGATCAAAAGCTAAAAGAACTCAATGACGATTACGAAGTAGAACGCAGTCATGCATTAAAAGCGGTAATTGTAGATGTGCTGCCCGCACAAACCTTTATGGATTTCATGAAATTCAAAGGAAAGATTGGCGGACAGCACAAATTCCCCAGAGTACTCAAAGGAAAAATGCTGGAAGATTGGCAATGGTTCTTGCAAAATAGAAATGCTTCTGCCTAATATTTCATTATCGGACATCCTACACCGTTATCTTTTTTACCAAATTTATACACCAGGTTGAGCGTAGTGCTATGGTAATGATCCTTTATGGAAGGATTGGCCGCTTGACTTACCCCATCTAGGTAATCATTGAAAAGAAATCGATACGAAGATTCTAGTTGCAATGAAAATCTATCTGAAATTGATTTTTCCAGGCCCAGTCCAACTGGTATGGCCAGTAATTTCTTAGCTGGACCATGAGCAATGTCAGCAGCTATCCCCAATTGTACATTGGAGCCAGCTTTAAAAACATTGATATTGATTTTACTAAAATCGGCGGCTGGTCTTACAAACGAAATACCAGCACCAGCTAACACATAAGGCACCCACCCCCGACGATCATCATTATTTCCCTTCATATTCCAAATTACCAATGCAGTAAATTCCTTTACTGGAGTAGTAAAAGAAAAAGCGCGGTCTTGACGCCAAGCAGGATTTGAGTAATTGGCTTCATTCGCAGCTAGTCGGGCAATATTTATATTGAACCTGCCTGATAAATAGCTACTGATGGGTTTTTGTGCAAATAACTGAATGCCTGTGGAGGCTGATTGAAAAGCGCCGAGTCTTGCTGGTGTAAGATCGCCTTGATAAATATAAGCACCGGCTCCAATACCAATACTCATGTCTTTGTAAAATTGCGCCTGAGTGGTTGGGGCGGCCAATAGCAATACGCATAGCATTGCACTTAAGTGATGAATTGCTTTCATGAAAAGAACGTTTATGATGAACAAATGAAAGCAGCAGTATGATAAGCACTAATAAGTAAATTGGGAATCTATATGTGAGCTGTTTGATTAGTGGAAGGCAATAATCATTCCTGCTTTTTCATTAATCTGTTAAAAGAAATATAAAGCATACACGAAATTGCATTTCGCTATTTTAGCTGGATGAGTCATTCTTCAAAATCTTATCTTAATTTTAATGCATGATTGATGCATTAGTCAAGGGCCTTGCCATTAGTTTATTGCTGGTATTTTCGGTAGGTCCTGTGATATTCACCATTATCAAACAAAGCATTAACCATGGTAGAAGAGGAGGATTTAGCTTTATCGTAGGGGTATGGATCAGTGATATTATTTGGGTGATATTAAGTAATGGATTTAGTGAGGCGGTAAAAAAATTACTGCATTTCAAAGTGCCCATTGGAATAGCAGGTAGTCTTTTTTTAATAGGCATGGGTATTTATTTTGCTTTTTTAAAAAAGATAGAGCCCCGCAAACAACAAGAGCCACTTGAAATTGCGGGAGATGAAATAACGCCTACTGGCAAAAAGAAAACAAATTATTTCGCCATTTTCACTTCTGGATTTTTAATTAATACATTAAATCCTGCTGTTATTTCATTTTGGGTTTTAATGGCTGCTTCGCTGGCTTCTGTTTATTCGCTCTACCATCGCATCATAATTTTTAGCACTTGCTTGGGTATAAATATGATGGCAGATGTTGGCAAGGTTCTAGGCGCAGGTAGCTTGGGTAAAAAATTGAGTGATCGGAATATTTTACTCATCAATCGTATATCGGGTTTACTTTACCTGATTTTTGGTACTGTTATACTTTGTGGTATCATTTACAGTTTGTTTAAAGATTAACATAGTTCTCTTTCATTTGTATTTCTCTTTTTATATTTTGTAGTATGAAACTCCTCCTGCCTTTATTGCTTTTCATCTCGATAAGTAGTATTGCGCAATCATCAGATTTTTTATTATTGAAAAAAGGGAGCAAGACAGTCCATGCTTATTATGCTGGTACACAGATTGAATTCCTCAGTAATACCGGTGCTTATTTAAGTGCACAAATCACCGAAGTAAAAAAGGATAGCCTTTATTTACAAGAATTTATTATACAAAAAATGATTACCAAATTCGGGTTCTATATATTAGATACATTGGGCTCTTATCGCTATCGTTTTCATTACAATCAAATTGTAGCCATTGGTCCAAAAAAAGAAAAGGGATTTAGTTGGAGTGGCAGTGGTGCTGGATTAATTGGGGGCAGTGCATTGCTGAGTCTTGGAAGCTTGGTTGTATTAGTAGCAGATAAAGAAAAGTTTAGTCCGGGTTTATTGGTTGGCTCCCTTGCATTGGGTGGACTTGGATACTTCATTAGCAAAACCTCTCATCATCCCCTAAAAATTGGCAAGAAATATCATTTGCTGTACATGAAGGCCCAATAATTCATCTCCACCTCAACCTCAATCTTAATCTCAACCTTAATCTTAATCTCAACCTTACCCTCCTCTCCCTATCTTTGCTAAGATGAAGCAAGCATCAAAACCCTCCACCTGGTCAATAGCCAAGAAAGTATTTATATGGATTTTTATCATTCATATGGGCTGGTTTCTTTTTTTTATCTGGCAAAAATTTTCTGAAACAGATTTTGTTGTTGCCAATTTAAAAAACAAAATGATGCTGCTACTGTCGATTATAGCAGCCATCGTCTTGCTCTATATTTTTATATTGAAGAAAATTACGCTTATTAAAAAAACTGCCATTCTATTAAGAGAGGTTTTCTTCATACTATACATTTCCACTTTTCTCTATACAGTAATAGGAATGGTATTCAACCCACTGATTACGTTTACACAGGCTGGCAGTTTGTTGCAAGGCTATGGACTTCATCGCGATTATATAAGTTATGATGCAATGGGACCCAATATCAAATTAGCGGTTATTGCCAGCGAAGATCAATTGTATACCGATCACGATGGCTTCGATTTAAAAGCCATTAAACGCGCTTTGAAGTACAATAAAAAACATCCCAATAAAATTAGAGGAGCCAGCACCATTAGTCAACAAACTGCCAAGAATATATTTTTATTTCAAGGTGGTGGTTTTCTAAGAAAGGGGCCAGAAGTTTTTTTCACTTTCACCATCGAAACCATCTGGACGAAGAGAATGATTTTAGAAAGATACCTCAACTGTATCGAGATGGGACCAGGTATATTTGGTGTGCAAGCGGCAGCCAAAACTTATTTCAATAAAAATGCGAGAGAACTAAGCAGAACAGAAGCTGCACAAATTGCAGCTTGTTTACCCAATCCAAAAAGAATCAATGCAAGAGGGTCGTATGCGCTCAATCGTGCGGGAGACATAGTACGGCAGATGGGATTCTTAGAGCCAGATCCAGACATTCAAGATTTGATTAAATAATAGCATCAATGGCGCTGATGGCTTTTTGCAATCGCTCTTCATTTTGTCCGCTGATATCCACCCAGGGTACCGATTGATTCACCAGCATATCTTTATAATGATGGTATAATTTTTCTCTCGTAGTTAAATCGGGATATTCACGCAACTCATCTTTCACCCAGGGGAGGTCAATATTACATAGCAGGTACAAATCATAGGGTCTTTGTACAATTTGGTTTAATATCCAATGATGACATTTTTCAAAAACAAATTCACACCACACTTTCATCACCAACATATCTGTATCAAGCAATACAAGTGATTGATTTTTGTCCTTTGTATTGGCCAAGCCCTGCTCTTCTAATTGCAATTGCCCCTTGGCGATATCCAATAAGTTGTCGAAACTATAATCGGTACCGTTTTTCAAAAGGTATTCGCGGGCATATTCCTTTACCCAGCTGGTTGAATAATGCGTTGCCAATTGCGCACATAGGGTGCTCTTTCCTGTACTCTCGGGCCCTATAATTACTATTTTCTTCATTTCAACTTTTTTCCAATTTGGGTCTGATACCAAGCTGGCTTTGATTGTATAATTTTCGTGTACACTGAACAGGTAGTTTGGTGAGCCCCAGGCAGATAGCCGATACTCATCAAAAATTCATTGACAATTTCACCGCCCGTGAATTTAAAATGTTGTTTGAATAATTTCACCCACTCTTCTTTTGTTTTGGGATGATGATGGTTCAGCCAATGCCTAAAGGATTGGAATTCTTTTTGTATGGACAGTATCACTTTGGCATTTTCAATGGCGGCCAACACTTTCAATCGGTTGCGAATGATGCGGGCATCATTGAGTAATCGTTCTATATCTTTCTCCTTGTAAGTAGCTACTTTTTTAATATTGAAACCATGATAAGCCTTCCTAAAATTTTCCTGCTTATTTAAAATGGTCGTCCAACTCAATCCAGCCTGATTAATTTCTAATATCAGTCTACAAAATAATTCATTGTCGTCTTCAATAGGAAACCCATATTGCTGATCGTGATAAATCTTGTGCAAAGAACTTGATTCGGGTGCTAAGCCGCTAACAAAATTACAATAACTCATGCTTTCTACTTTTAGCAATTTTTTTCCATGCCGTCAAACCTGCTATTGCCATGACCAATAAAATAATATAATAGACACTGGTAAATACATAGTGTTTAACAAAATAAAGTGGAATAGACGCTATATTCGTAGCAATCCACCAATACCAACTCTCTACTTTTTTCTTTGTCATCAACCACATTCCAGTGAAGGCAGTAGCGCTGGCAAATGCATCTGCCCAAGGAATGACACCATCATAAAATTGCTGCTTAAAATAAGTGAGTACTAAAAAAATAGTTGTATAAAAAAACAGGAAGAAAAGGAGGTGCTGCACCCATTCCTTTTTTGTAGCCACCGTTACCTGTAATATTTTTTCAACTGGCTTGTCTTTTTTCAACCACATGAACCAGCCGATAATACTCATTACCGTATAATAAAAATTAACGGTAGCTTCTCCAAATAGATTTCCTTTAACACTGATGTATACATATATAATGGTGTTTACCAACCCTACTGGATAAACGAGGATGTTTTCTTTTCGGCTATACCAAACACTGGCAATACCCGATGCAACAGCAATGTATTCATACCAATGCGTATGACCAAGATCGGTAATAAATTGTTGCCAGATTTGAATGAGTGACAATGACTGAATATTAATTAGATGATTTCAAAACTACGAACAAATAATTTGTAATAAATTTCTTTTCAAACCTGTTTAATTAATTATCACAAAGCGCGATACCATTTTCCTGGCCTTAAATACCGGATGCCGTTTTTAGTATTGAATCGGGTTGCCAAATCATGACCCTCCTTATCCTGTACCTGAAAATGCAAATGCGGAAAGGCAGTATAGCCGGTATTGCCACTATACCCAATCGCTTGACCCTGCTTGACTGAATCTCCCATCTTCACCAAAACCCCGTTTTTTTGCAAATGCCAGTACATGGCCGTACTGCCGTCTTCTTGTTCAATAATGATATGATTTCCTTCTGATAAATATTCGTCTTTCAATCCTCCTACATCACTATCCGCTTTGGTAGCTATCACTATACCTGCCCTTGCAGCACAAATAGTACTACCCTTTTTCATTTTAAAATCAAGGCTAAGTTCTCCCTGGTGACTCATCTTGCTATTATAAGCCTGTATCAACAGAAATTTACTTCCCTTAGCATAAGGCAACTGATAAACAAAGCTCTTGTCCTCCTTTAAATTTCCCCCCTTTAAATTTCGAATAACCTCATCTGTTAGTTGTGCCCTCAACGATTGAGTCATTAAACACATGAACGCTAACAAATACCTTCCTTTCATCTTGCTAAAATAAAAAATGCACCCGATAAAGATGCATTATAATTGAGGTAACAATATAAATTTAACTTTTTACTCAGCTTCTGCCACTACTTCCTTTACTTCTGGAATCATGCGCTTCATCATTCCTTCAATACCAGCTTTTAGGGTAATGGTGCTACTCGGACATCCGCTGCAACTTCCTTGCATCGCTAGATTCACAGTGCCATTTTCATAACTTTTAAATTGAATAGCGCCGCCATCCATTTCAACAGCAGGCTTAACATAGTTTTCTAATAATTCTTTGATGCGCTTTACCACATCGTCGTCGTCGGCACTCACTTCATTGCTACCAGTACCTGTTTTCATATTCAAAACCTCTGCTTCATTGATCACCTCTTTTCCTTCTTCCAAATAATCTTTCAAAAACTGTTTGATAGTAGGAATAATATCCATCCAGTCTTCTGTACCGGCCGTTTTGGTAAGGGTAATAAAATTGCTGGCAATAAAGACAGATTTTATAAATGGAAAAGCGAAAAGCACTTGTGCCAATGGAGATGGTTTGGCACTGGTTTCATCTGGAAAATCAATGCTTTTGCCCGGATACAAAAGTTTATTGGCCACAAACTTCATCGTTTCGGGATTGGGCGTCATTTCTGTATAGATACTTACTACTGAGTTGCCTGTTTTAATCATACTATAATATTTTAGGTCCGCCTAACCGCCAGACCATCGCAAAAATAACAATATATGCTGCACAATGGCTTAAGAAGGGCCGCCACAGGCAATTATTTCCAATTTTCGCAAATGAGTGAACTATTCGATAATTCGCAATTTGGCATAGTTCAACATAATTTTCTTTTCCCCATTAAGCTCAAATTTTACAGTAGCTATTGGGTTGTGTGCTGCTCCTTCCATTTTCATCACTTCCCCAAATCCAAATTTTTGATGTTCTACTTTTTGACCAGCTTGTAAATGGCTCGTATCGCTGGCTACAAAATCGGTGGAAGCCTGGTGTTCGACTAGTTTATTGACCGGCTTGGGTGTGATATAGCTAGGGCTGGCTGCTTTTCCGGGAGGGGCTCCATATTTTTTCTCTGCTTGTGAAGCTGCAGAAGAACGATTCCATCCTCCCCCACCTTGCATGCGCTCTACGCCTGCTCCCCATCCCGATCCGGATGTATTTTTCATACCCCCACCTGCATATGATTTGTCTAAATCATCTTCCGAAATTTCTTCCAAAAAACGACTGCTATCATTTTGTTGCAATTGCCCGAAGCGATAACGCGCATTGGCATAGGTAAGCCATAATTTATCCTTCGCTCTGGTAATGGCCACATAAAATAATCTCCTTTCCTCTTCTAATTCTTCCCGGGTATTAATGGCCATCGCATTGGGAAACAATGTTTCTTCCAAACCACCAACAAATACAACTGGAAATTCAAGTCCCTTTGCAGCATGGATGGTCATTAATTTCACCACATCTGGATTCTGATCTTTTTCATCATCAGCATCTGTTAGCAAAGTAATCTGTTGCAAATAACCACCAAGGCTTTTATCACCTACTTCTCCATCTTCTTCATTCATGGGGGTTTCGGTAAACTCTTTGATAGAGTTTAATAATTCCTGCACGTTTTCGTACCGTGCCAAGCCCTCTGATGTTTTATCATTGAATAATTCTTTAACGAGGTTGGTACTTTTTCCTACAATAATCGCCAAGTCGTAGGCATTCTTCTTTTCCAACTCACTATGAAACATTTTAAGCATGGTTACAAAACCATCAATGGCTTCCAATGTACCACTCCTAAATCCGTACATACTAGCATTGCATAAGATATCCCACAATGTTAGGTTGTTTTGATTCGCTAATAATACCGCTTTGTCCAAGGTTGTTTTACCGATGCCTCTTGCTGGATAATTGACAATCCGCTTCAATGCTTCTTCATCGCGCTGATTGACCACCATGCGTAAATAAGCAATCATATCTTTCACTTCCTTGCGTTGATAGAAACTCATGCCCCCATAAATGCGATAGGCAATGCCCATTTTACGCAGTGCTTCTTCATAGCTACGGCTCTGTGCATTGGTTCTGTATAAAATGGCGAAGTCTTTATTAAAATAATGATTGCGCAATTTTTGTTCTTGTATAGTATCCGCTACAGTTTTACCCTCGTCATTGTCAGTCATGGTGCGCACCAACTTTATTTTATCGCCTTCTATATTATCCGTAAACAGTTTTTTTTCAATCTGCCCTTTATTATTGGAAATAATTTCATTGGCTACTTTCAGAATATTCTTCGTACTACGATAGTTCTGTTCCAGTTTAACCACTTTCACTTCGTCGTAATCTTTCTGAAACTGTAAAATATTTTCAATGGTAGCTCCTCTAAAACTATAAATACTTTGTGCATCATCTCCTACTACACATACATTCTCATGCATGGCACCTAATAGTTTAATGATTTCATACTGGGCCGTATTGGTATCCTGGTACTCATCAATCATAATGTACTTGAACTTGCGCTGGTACTTACTCAATGCTTCCGCAAATTTTTTGAGCAGAATATACATGTTGAAAAGCAGGTCATCAAAATCCATTGCGCCGTTTTTAAAACAGCGTTTGCTATATGCATCGTAGATAGCGCCCAACATCGGGCGATTGGCCCTGCTGTCTTCTTGTTGTAAAGCATAATCATTGAGGTATTCAGCCGGACCAATCAGGGCATTTTTAAGGGATGATATTCTATTGTAAACAACATTGGGTTTGTATTGTTTGTCATCCAAATCTAATTCACGAATAACTGTTTTTACTACCGACTTAGAATCATCAGTATCATAAATAGTAAAGCTTGTTGGATAACCTAATTTAGGTGCTTCGGCCCTTAGAATACGAGCAAACACACTATGAAAAGTTCCGATGTATAAATTTCTTGCTTCTGTACTCTGCAATATTTTTTCAATCCTTTCCTTCATTTCAGCGGCAGCCTTATTGGTAAAAGTGAGCGCTAAAATATTAAAAGCATCTACCCCATTATGCATAAGGTGTGCAATGCGGGTGGTAATCACCTTGGTTTTTCCGCTACCTGCGCCCGCCACAATCATCAATGGTCCGTTGATATGTGCAACAGCTTCACGCTGTGGTTCATTTAATTCGTCTAAATAACTCGTCATGCGGCGAAGGTAATTTTTATCGCTCGAATTTCCTTTGAACTCATTTCAAGTTGGGGATAATTTTTTGCAGTTGTTAGGTGAATTGATAATCAACTAAAAAATAGCTCAACAAATGCCTAAACAACCTATTTTCGCGGTCAAAACAAATTAATATGAGTAATACAAAAGGTAGCATCGAAACCAATAAAGGCATTTTGCATTTTGAATTGTATGATGATGCAACACCCATTGCAGTGGAGAATTTTAAAAAATTAGTGTTACAGGGTTATTACGATGGATTGAGTTTCCATAGGGTGATTCCCAATTTTATGGTACAAACGGGTTGCCCCAATGGCACCGGTGCAGGTGGACCAGGATATAGCATAAAATGCGAAACCAGTGCCCCACTCCAATTCCACGATCGTGGGGTGTTGAGTATGGCACACCGCGGTAAGGATACTGGCGGCTCACAGTTTTTTATCTGTCATAACCGTGCGGGCACACAACATTTAGATGGAATGCATACTTGCTTTGGTAAATTAACCGAAGGGCTAGACGTGTTGGATGAAATCAGGGGTGCTGATAAAATGATTAAAGTAAGTATCACTGCAGCATAATATTGGTAATCGATTTAAAAAAACATCCCACCAATTGGTGGGATGTTTTTTTGGTTTCAACTTCAACTTAACTATTGAAACTATTTTAAAGATTGCTTACATATAAGTACTCAAGCCAGGCAATCCACTAGGAAGAATATAAGCACTGGGTTCATTGCCATTATCCAATTTTTCTTTCAATCGTTCTAGCTTCTGCATTTCTTTGTCAACAGAATCTCTTTGCCTTTGAATTTTTATTTCATTCGCTCTTTGTAAAGAATCGTTCAAATGGTTTAATGAGTCTGCTTTTCTATCAGCGGCATTGTCATCATATCTATAAACGCCTGACTCACTATTGATGTTCTCGCCTTCTCTCACTACCCTTCCATTTTCAAGGATACGGGTATAACTTCTGCTACGATAATTGGAGGGTTTACCATCTATTGTATACAGTATTCCATCGGCTTTCATTACGTAGGTAATATTAGCACTCCAATCGTGCGCATTGTCATTCCAATCAACCAAATCCCAATCATCATTTGCATCAAAATTAAATTTGATACTTACATTATTGTACCAACCCACACTTCTGTCAATTCTTATTTGTTTTCCAACTGGAACATATACAGTAAGAATAATTCTTTGGTTGCGGAATTTATCTGTTTTATTGATTGATAAACCACGATCTAATTGAAGTATACTGTCCCTTTGTAAACCAGAGAAATTAATTTTTGATGCAAGTCTTTCTGCATCTGCCCTGGTTCTTCCATCCGCCAATTTAACAACGGTAACACGGAAGCTATCATTGCTTGATTTTACAATACGTACTTCGTAATTTTTTACATAAGCAGTATCGCCATCAATACTGGAATAAGGAGAAAAATGCAACCAGTTGCGACGGGTATATTTTTCAATGGGTGATACACTTGTTAACTCTAACTTATTTACGGTAGGATTATTTAATACAATTTCTTCTTCTACCAATTCTTTACTATTGGTATTAATATTGGAATATCTAAAATCCTGCGTCAAAGAAGCCGCTAACATTACTACAGATACCCAACCCAATACCCAAAGACTGCTAAACGTTAATTTTAAAATTTTGCTATTGGCTTTGGCTTTGGCGAGGCGACGAATAAGCCAAGTGATGACTGCTATCACCGGTACTGCAATAAAGAACAATAAAGTACCCCATGCATATAGATTCTGCCAACCATCTCTTACTATAAAATCTTTCAAAGGAAATAATCCTGCAGCTGCAATGGCCAATCCAAACAATGCCATCACAAGAGCAAATCCAATGGTACCAACAATAAAATAAGCAAACACTTTGGCAATGGTGGCAATAATATCACCCAGTCCTGTACGATGCTTTCTGGTAAAATTTTGTGCTTCAGTACTAATAACGGTTGCTTTTTCTTTTGCGAAAGCAGAGGCTTCTTTTCCAAATTTTTCAGCTCTTTGTTGAAAATCTTTCATTTCGCCTTTTACAGATTCTTTGATGGAATTCATATCCACTTTCTCCCCCTTCATTTCCAATTTTTCTGCCGTTGTAATGGCTTCGGGTAATACCACCCATAAGATGATGTATACAATTAAGGCGCCCGGACTAAAACTAAAGCTTAAGAAATCGGGAAAATTAAAAAAGCCCCAATGACCCCAACGAAAAGCAACAGATAAAAAAGGAAGTGCAAATAAAATTCTTGGGATCCAAGGATTGATACCAAAATAATGACCAATACCGCTACAAACACCGGCGAGTATTTTCTCATCGCTATCGCGGTATAATTTTTTTCTGGTGATGCCGATAACGCCATCTGCGTTATTGGGTACAAATACCCATAATAATATATAGGCAAGGAAACCAATACCAGTAAGGATAAATAATATTCTAACCAAAGTGGTATCTATGCCAAAATAATTGGCAATACCCGCACACACACCACCCAGCACTTTATTTTTCTCATCGCGGTACAATCTTTTATGGGTGCCCGTGCTACCCTGTTGTTCATAGTAAGATTGCTGTTGAGCGTTGGCATCTGCATAGTTTGCAGCTGTAGTGCCTTCTTCTGCTTCAAAATCTTCTGGGCGACCCATGCTATTAATAATGGCATTTACATCTACCTCTGTAATGCAGGTAGCGCCATTTTTAATTCTTTCCTGAAAGAGTTCGCCAATGCGACTTTCGATATCGTTGATGATTTCTTCTTTTCCTTCTTCGTTGGCAAAGTGTCGACTCAGGCTTTCGGTATAATTTTTCAGTAACTCAAATGCGGTCACTTCAATAGGTACCACCCGTCCCTGAAAGTTTATATTGATTACTTGTTTCATGATAAAATGTTTTTTGTTTCCGTAGTTTGTTGATTACCCTACAATAAAAATCATGGCTATACTTTTTTTATTGAGGATTGTTGAAGTTGTTGGTGAATTGTTGTTCTGCATCGGTTAGCGATTTCACTGCATTGGCGAGTTCAAACCAGGTAGACTCCAGCTCCTTGTAAAAAATGGCCCCTTTGTCGGTGAGTGAAAAATATTTACGCGGGGGACCGCTATTACTTTCCACCCATCGATAGGTTAAGAACTCGGCGTTTTTTAAACGGGTTAAAAGCGGATAAAGTGTACCTTCTAGGATGTTCAGGTTGGCGGCCTTCATCTTGTCGATGATATCAGAGGGATAAGCTTCTCCCTGTTTGATCACCGATAGAATACAGAACTCCAAAACCCCTTTCCGCATCTGGCTTGCTGTGTTGTCAATGTTCATGGTTTCAAAATTTTATTCCTAATGCCCCTGTTCTCCGGAGCTACTAAGAATTGCTTTTCTAAAAATTATTCATGGCTATACTTTCTGTGCTGTGATATCCGGTTTATCATCATCACAACACAAAGATATAAATAATTTAGTACTATGCAACACATAATACCATATTTTTTATAGTAGCTGGCGGTGTAGGGGAAGCAAATTTTGAATAAAACTCAATACAGTATTGAGTTCTATCGATTTTGGAGGCCAAAAAACAAAATGGAATTGTTGGATGAATGGTTGAATATTTAGGACGAATGGTTGATTTTGGGGGCCTTTTTTCATAAAAAAAGCCGGAATGAGACATTCCGGCTACTCTATTGATGGGTTAATTATTTCTTTTTCAGGAGCAATTTGCTGTTGAGCCACTCAGTGGAGGCATCCATAAACTCCAACAATTTGCCCCAATTTGCCCCCTGCTCGAAATTGTGCAGATAGGATTTGCGTACTTTAATAGTAACCAGTTTATCCGTGGTGCTGGCTTCCACAGTAAAGTACCCTGCGGCATTCTCTACTTTTTTATTCAATGCGGTTATCCCTTCGGCAGTATAGCCATCTGGAATATCTAATTCAATATTGTACTCAATACTGCGAGCAAAAGGCATAAACACATCGATATTCCTTTTCCTTTGTTCTTGTTTAACTACCAGTGGTTGTCCTTGTAATTTTCCCACTTCTACAATAAAATTATTTCCTGCTTTTTTAACAAGCCCATTTAGGTTGAAGCTGCTACTGTATACAAAATCAGGAGCGGTATGACGAATACCCAATTTATCTGTTTTGTATTCTTTGAGATCGGTGATTTCCTGATCGAACCAACCTTTTGCTTCGCTAATAAATGCATCTTTTTGTTTTTTTCTTGCTTCTGCAAATGCATTCTTTACTTCCTCTACATATTTTTTACTGCGTTTACCATCTTCTAAATCTTCAAGCAAAGATTTTTCATCACCCATTGCTTTTCTTTCAGACTCATACAAATCTTCATACAATACCAACTTGCTTTGTGCATCTAGTTTATACAAACCCCTTAATGTAGTAGAGCGGTGTACCAGTAAATTGTTTTTATCTGGAGTGAGTGCAATTTTCATTTGTTCAATATGGATGTTTTTATCCGCCGTACTAACAGGTACAGTAGGACCAGCATCGATATTGGTTAAGCCCATCATTTTTTTCATACCCATGATGGCTGCTGGATGATCAAATGTAAAACTCTTGGTATTGGTTGCTCCTTCAATATCATCCGGCACAGCAAAAGGCAGATCAAATACCGATTGAATAGATAGTATTTTATTAGACCCCGTAATATAGGCCGCCGTAGTCAGGTCACTAGCATCCATTACTTCTTTCATGCGAATACCAGTTCTGCTATTCGTCACTAATATCGCAGGATCTAAGCCTGCCGCTTTCATGGTGCAAAAAAGAGGAAAAGCCAGTCCATTGAATCTACTATTGCCAATATCTATTTTCCCTGCCAGTGCATCGATGTTAAAATTGAGTAATTTGGTAAAACGCAAAGTGTAATACAATTGGGCAGCTTTTTCATCGTCACTCAATTCTTTAAAACTACCCCCGGTTTGTTTGGTTTTCTTTTTAGCATCACTTTCAATATCATCATACTCTGCTTTTCCCGCCTTCATCCAGTAACTATTGTAATAACTAACGGAAAGGTTAGACGCTTTATCATCTAAAAACTCATCGGCATCTGTATTCTTAGCAACTTCGCCTGGCTTTTTAGTATCCATGTACTTACTGCCCAACCCACGATAACCCAACGAAATATTCAAGCGAATAAAAGGCAATTGCATACCAGGTGCAACCCATAAAGAAGTTTCAAAGGGGGGTATATTGGTCTTTTCTACATTTACAATAATGTCTTTGTCGTCGTTCTTACTCACTGCTAATTCAGGTGCTCCATTATAACTGCGGTATTCAATGGCGTATTTTTTTCCCAATTGTGCGTGAAATGAAAGACTCAAAATCGGGGCATCATCAAATAACAAAATGCGGTAGGGTTTATTGCTCATATCATTGGTAAGAAACTGCTCAGTAGCAATAAAATAATCAAGGATATCGCCGGGCTGCAAATCAGGAATGGCCACTTTTGCTTTCTTCTCAGTAGTGCCATCCTTGGTGAGTACAATATCATCGGCATTAATTTCTTTGATGCTGCCATTGGGCTTAATTACCCGAACACCCACATAGGTAGTGGCCTTATTAGAACTATAAAAACCACTTGTTTTTTCAAAGCGCGTAAAACTCAATTCCGAAAAATCGGTTACCGCGTTCTTATCATTCAGCTTCACCATTTCTCTTACCACCTCCGTTAGGGTTTGTTCTTTCTTAGGACCAAAACCCAATCCGTAAAAAGCAAATTTCGATTTGCTATCTGCCGTTAGTTCGGTATGGTGTGCCAATACTATTTTGGAGGCATTGCTATATTCAGCAGGAATACTGCTTATTTTAAATTGTGGTTTTTCCCAGGCCCAAACAGTCTTGCGCATTTCCACCGACTCTTCTCGGTATTTGGTTTCATCTTTGGTTTGTGCAGTTATGGTACCCATACCAAGAAAGGAAAGTAAAAGGGTAGCCAATAGTAATTTCTTCTGGTTATTATTTTTATACATTATTGTTGATTTTTAATTTTCGCGTATGCTGTATTGTTAGTTATTGCTGCGTGAGTACTATTTGTTGATTATAAAAATTGCTGAGTTGTTCAATGTCTTTATTCCATTGTGAAAAATTTTCAGGCTTCAACTCTGTCGAATTTAAGACGATCTCACTTCTATATAAGATTTTGCCAGGGCTAACTGTATAACCAGCAGCAAAAGAATAAGCCGGCCTTGAAATTGATATTTTTTCGGGTAAGCTACTGGCTTTTTTCCCTGCAGGCAATGCAATTTCAGTTTCGAAAATTAAATTGTTTTTATAATCAAACCAATACGGTAGTTTTCTTTTAGTAGTATCGATTTTAAAATTATCGAAATTACGCCGATTGTCTAATTCCAAATAAGTGTCCTTATCAAAAACAGTTAACACGTCTTTCCAAAATACATCATACTCTACCTGCAAGGGGGCATTGTAATTGGTCATATTTTTAATTACCAAATTGCTGATTTCGAAATGCTGATTGTCTTCTGCCAAAAATTGCTTGAGCGCATTTTCTTGCTTGTCTTGTTTAATATCCGCCAGGGCAGACAATAACCACTCTTTGTTTTCTCCTTTCCATACTTGCAGCACATGACCCTTCAGGCTATTGCCTTCGATGGCAAATTGACGCGTTTCGGTGGCGGTATTTTGAAGGTAGGTAGCTACAGGTACGCGTTCGAGTAAGTATTGGTCAGCATTTTCAATCAGGGTTTGGCGCCCCTGAATTCTTTCAGCTACTTCGCCAAAACCGATGTACTTTTCAGTAGCATCTAAAAACGTTGGTTTACCTTTATTCATCCAGGCACAAATCATGTGATTGTCTACAGACAAAGAAGGCGTACTATAATCATAGGCTATGTGCTTGGTACCAATCCAGCAACGACGGGCATCTAATTTAATAGAACGCAACATGACTGTTAATAAATTGGCCATCCCCTTACAATCACCGTATTTCTTGCGCAATACCTCCTGCGCTTTTTCGGGCTTAAAGCCTGCGATACCATTTTCAAATGCGATATAACGGATATTATCCTGTACCCACTGAAAAATGGTCTTTACTTTTTCTTCCTCGTTGCTAATTCCTTTGATAATCTCCTCTGTTTTTTCTTTTACTACCTGTTCATCATTGCCTATTTCCTTTACTAGTTTTTTATACCAGGCATACTGTTCTTTTACGGTACTGAAATAAACATATTTCTCCTCCTTGGGTTGTGCAGACTTACAGAGCACTAAAATATGCGGTGTATAATAACTTGGCCCAGGTGCTGCATGTTCGGTATTCATCGCAGGAATATTCTTCATGGTATAGCTATATACCGTTTCGTCGCCATCCTGCGTAACAGATTTTTGAATACCAAAGGCCTTGAAATTGTATTCCTTGATTTCCAATTGCATCCACGAGGGCACTACTAATTTAATTTCCTGTTCTTCTACCGCTTGCTCTTCCATGAAATATACACTGGTGAAATAATGCGGATCAATCGTCGTCTTTTCGAAAATCACTTCCGAATTACTTCCTTTTTTTAAAAGCGGCAGGTTAAAAAAACAAACATGAGCATCTGAATAAAAAATTCCATCTGCGTTATAATATTCATAGCGCGGCGTAATGCCATGTTTTTTAGAATCGTTTACATAGATGGTTACATCATCTATGGATTCATATCCATTATAAAATTCAGCCACCTGTATATCGGTTCTGTAATTATTACAGGCATACAATCTGCTGGATTTCTCCTTAATTTGAACGGGGTTCTCGGAATTTCCTTTTACAAACTTAAATTCTCTTTTGGATTTGCTGATGACAACATTCTTATCATCATCTGTATTGGTTTGAGCGAATAAAAAATGCGTTGCAACAAAAAACAATAGCAGTAGTGCTGTTTTTTTCATGAATATATTTTAATGATAATGAATCTAGAAAAACCATTGAACCATTGCACGATACACAATTACTTATAATAATTCATACAAGGCCCTGAGCTTTGGCCTGGTCATAATTTTTTCCCAGTCCTTACCCAAGGCATTTTCCCAAAGTGGTTTCAGTCCTAAAGAAACATCCATCATCTTATCAAAATCGGCATCCGATAATCCTGCACAGATATGTTGAGGGATATCAATTTGATTTTTTTCTACCATCCATTTAAATTCCTTTACACCTTCGGGATAAAACTCTTCCAACTTATCAAACACAATGCAATTACCAATACCATGTTTAGTACCCAATAAATAACTCAGGCCATAGCTGATGGCATGGGCTACGCCCACTTGACTATAGGCAATACTCATTCCGCCTGCATAGGAGGCCATCATTAATTGATCATCACTCTCTTCATCCCAACCTGTTTTATTTACATATACTTCTCGGCACAATTGCAAGGCTTTTTCGCCATAGCTTTTGCTGAACTCATTTAAGAAAGTACCTGTTAAACTTTCAATACAATGTATATAACAATCCATGCCCGTATAAAAACGCTGATTGGCAGGTGCATCTGCCGTTAATGCAGGGTCCAATACAATTTGATCGAATGGCGTATAGTCGGAGTTCATGCCCAGTTTTTTAGTTGGGCCTGTTAATACAGTGGTACGACTCACTTCTGCACCTGTTCCGCTCAAGGTTGGAATACCTACTTTGTATACCCCAGGATTTTTCACCAAGTCCCAACCCTGATAATCGGCAGCACTACCTGGATTATTCATCATCAATGATACCGCCTTGGCTAAATCCATGGCACTACCACCTCCAATTCCTATAACACCACTAATGGTACCAAACTCTTCTTTAAGTTGATTGGCCAATGCATCTACATAACTGGTCTTCGGTTCATGGGTTACATCTACAAATACAAGTTTGTCATTTCCGCTGATGGGCAAGCGATTAATCAAGGGCTTCCCTTCAAAAAAATGATCTACTAAAAAAACCATGGGTGCACCAGTTTTGCGATGGGGTTGAATAATATCTCCCAACTGGTTAAAACAACCCCGGCCATAAATTACATAGCCTATCATTTTGAAATTACGGAATGCCATAATCGAATTTTTAAGAAGCAAAAATAAGTGAAAATATTGGCCCGCTTCGCTGGGCAACCGAATATCATCGAATCGAATACCAATGACTGTATTGGGGGAGATAATTAATAATATGCGACGAAATGATTATAGTAAAGCTGCTGCTTTAGCAAGGTCCTCGGGTGTATCTATTTCTACACCCATATATTCCGTTACCACCATGCGCAATGGGATACCATTTTCAAGATAGCGGAGGCATTCAATTTTTTCGGTGCCTTCCAATGGACTCATCGGCCAATTGGTAAAATCAATCAATGCTTTTTTTCGAAAAGCATACACACCAATGTGCTCGTAATAGGTTGTAGGCCATTGTTGATCTCTTGGATAAGGAATAACACTGCGACTAAAAAACAGTGCATTCATTTTTTTATCTACGGCTACTTTTACATAATTGGGATCGGCAATGAGTTCTTTATCGGTAAGTACTTGCATGAGAGAAGCTACCTGCACTTCCTTGTCTTCAAAACATGCCAAGAGTTTTTCCAATGGTTCTTTTTGTACAAAGGGTTCATCGCCCTGCACATTTACCACAATATCCACTTCCAGATCTTGAATGGCTTCTGCAATTCTATCACTCCCACTTTCGTGCGGCTTTTTGCTCATGATGGCCTTGCCTCCGTGTTGGATAATTTCCTGATAAATGATATCACTGTCGGTTACCACCACTACTTCATCAAATAATCCGGTGGCCACTGTATTGTCATAGGTATGGCGGATGACAGTTTTATCTTTCAGCAATTGCATCAGCTTAGCCGGAAAACGGGTGGCAGCATACCTTGCAGGTATCATGGCAATTTTCTTCATGCGCGATAAATAATTTAATAAACAAAGTTACCAATTATAGCAAGTGCAAAACAAAAAGATTGCAAATCAATCTTCTCTCTTCTTTTTCTGAAATGGATTGCGCAGTAATAACCAAATATCCTCGTCTTTTTCATTGGGATAATAGTTGTCTAATCCATACTTAATTTGTGAAGGATCTAATTTAGTAACGGTACCGAATAGACGGTCCCAGATGGCCAACACGGCCCCATAATTACTATCTGTATAAGGCCTTTTCCAGTGGTGGTGTACTTTGTGCATATTGGGCGATACCAGCAAATAACTCAATAGGTTGTCGAGTTTTGCGGGCAACTTCATATTGGCATGCGTAAAGGCCGTTGCAATAATCAATAGGGTTTGAAAAATCATGACGGCATACATGGGCGCGCCACTTACCAGGATGCCCATGAAAAAAAAGCAACCCCGCACTACGCTTTCAACAGGATGGTGCCGGAGACCAGAGCTTACATCTACCGCATTGTCGGAATGATGTATTACATGAAAGCGCCAGAGAAAGGGAACTTTATGTTCTACTATATGCACCAGCCAGCCGCCAAAAAAATCAAGCACTAGAAAACAGGCTACAATAGTAGCAACGGTGCTTAACTGTAACCAATAGACGATACCAAAATTATTCGACTTGCACCAATCGCTCAGCAATACAATGAGAATAGCTAAAAAAGTATGAATAATAAGATGAAAGATGGTAAAGGTAAAATTGACCAGTGCATGTTGAAGCTTATTTTTTTTATAGGTAAGTTGCAACAAAGGAATGGCCGATTCTATCATCCAGAAAAATAATAAGCCCCCTACTAAAAAAGCCATCCTTTGCAAAGGATGTTGCTCCAGTGTTTGAAAATAATGGACGATGCGTTCTAACATATGACTAAATGTAAATAGAATTCAGCATACAAAAAAACGGCAAGTTTTCTACTGTGCAAAAAGAGCATTGTTAAATAGGGAATCAGCCATGCTGTTCAATGACTGCTTTTAAAGCAGCTAAATTCATAGCCCCCGATTGGCGCCATACCGGCTGACCATTTTTAAATAGTATAAGTGTAGGCACCCCTGCTATCTGGAATTGTGCCGCTGCCGCATTGTTTTTGTCTACATCAATTTTAATTACTTTGATATTATCCTGTAAGAAAAGTTTCAGATCCTTCAATACAGGCGCCATCATTTTGCAGGGACCGCACCATTCGGTAAAAAAATCTACCAGCAGTAAGGGGGTATCTGCAATGGTTTCGCTCAGGGTTTTTCGAACTATGGTGGCTTCCATCAGGCTTTGTTTTTAATTTCTTCGTAGCTGGTTTCCACAGCGGGGGCATTGGCCTTGGGGCGCTGATAGCCGGTATAACAATTGCCAGAAGCGCAGCCAAAAGCAAAGAATCCCATGGAGGCAAAATAAATGCCTGGTATTAATAAGAACCATTGTTTTTCAACTATGGCTTGAATTACAATAAAAATTCCACCTATCAGATAAATGACTCTACGGAAATTCCAACCGCTGAATAATAATTTTTTCAATTTGTAGATTTAATAAATTACTTACAATTTGTTTTGCAAACTCATCCAACCCCCACCATTGTGTACATTGGTATAGCCTGCAGTCATCAACATGCTTTTTGCACTACTGCTTCTCATTCCAGAAGCACAGCAAGTAATCACGGCTTTGTCTTTTTTAATTTTTTTCAGGTTTTTTTGTAAATCCGGCAAAGGAATATTAACACTTCCACGGATATGACCTCCTGCAAATTCGCCGGGGCTTCTTACATCAATAATCTGTGCACCTTCTTTTACCAATTGTGCATAATCAACACTCCCGCCGATTCCAAATAAATTTTTTAATAACTGTATCATATATTTTTCTTTTCTTCTTTTTTAAACATACTGAATAATAAGCCGCCCATCAATGCTCCATAAGCTGTGCTATTGAGCGGTTTGGATGTAATAGCGCAGGTGCCACTGTTGCAGCCAATCTGACTGTAATACAGGTACCCAGCAATGGCACCAACAACTATTCCAATGAATAATAACTTGTTCCTTTTCAGGAAGGGATAAAATTTCATTTACTCTTTTTCCTTCTTTTTTAATGTGGATATTCCCAATGGAAAATAAAGCGGGCAAACACTAATTAAACTGGTTAAGATAAAAACACCAGCGATGGCCAACAAAATGATGGCAGCCGTTCCACTAATTTGATCAGTGAAATAAAGTACCACTACTACCAGGGCAGCCAGTACTCGTAGGATTCTGTCCATTAGACCCATGTTCTTTTTCATGTGTATTTGTTTTATAATTCAAAAATAAAAAAGTGGCGGGCATTCTTTTGTCACAAAAGTTACAATTCCTTCAAGAGCTTGATTTGGTTGCGGTAAAGGAGGAGTTTTTTATCATTTTCCAACTTCTTTAATAAGCGGGAAATCACTACCCTGCTGGTAGCCAATTCATCGGCAATTTGTTGATGAGAAAGGTTGATTAAACTGGAGCCAGTAGCTTTTTCTTTTTGATGTAGGTAATTAATTAATCGTTCGTCTAGTTTTTGAAAAGCTACCTGGTCAATAGTTTTGAGCAATTCGGCAAATCGAGCACGAATCGTGTTCATAACAAAACTCTTCCAGGTACTAAAGCGCGAAATCCATTCATCCATCACGTTAACGGGTATCAATAACATATCTACGTCTTCTTCTGCCACTGCTTTTATTTCACTGGGCTGCTGTTGCATGCAACAAGTAAAACTCATGGCACAGGTTTCTCCTGCATTGATATAATACAGTAAGAGTTCCTTGCCATCTTCTTCCATTCTACTCACTTTTACAGATCCTTTTAAAATCAGGGGCATTACTCTTACAATATCACCAAAGTCCATAATTACCGTGCCTTCTTTAACAGAAGTATATTGACCTTTTTTCTCAATCTCCGCCAATAATTCGGGCTCAAAAATTTCATTTAACTGTATTGCATTTTCCATTATACAAATATCCGATATAAAACGAGGAGTCGAGCAAAAAAAAACCTCCGCAATTGCAGAGGTTCCTTCGGGTTAGTATGAAAATTAATTATTCAACATTAATGGCATTACCAGCATCAACAACTCTTCATTCGGAGCCTGTTCGCTGGGTTTGATAATACCTGCTTTGGTAGGCGTACTTAATTCCATCACTATTTGTTCTGTTTCGGCACCGCCCAGCATTTCAATCAAGAACTTAGCATTGAATGCAATCTGTAGGTCTTCTCCATCATATTGACATTTCATGCGTTCATTTCCTTCAAAGCTAAAATCAACATCTTGAGCAGCCAATTGCAATTCTCTTCCAGAAATATTCAATGCTACTTGGTTGGTGCTTTTATTACTAAATACACTTACCCGGCGCAAGGCATTTTGAAAATCATTTCTGTTCACCGTCATTTTATACGGATTGTCGGATGGAATCACCACTTTATAATCTGGAAAGCGTGCATCAATCAATCGGCAGACTAATTCTGTACCACCATGTTTTACAAACAGATGATTGCTATTATAACTTACATTTAGTTCATCTTCATTATCAGGCAAGCTGTTTTTTAAAAGACTCAACGGTTTTTTAGGCACAATAAAAGAATCTTTTTTAGGACAGGATACATCTGTGCGGGTATACCTTACCAAACGATGTGCATCTGTTGCAACAAAAGTGGCGCCTTTTTTATCCAATTCAAAAAATACTCCGGTCATGGCTGGACGAAGATCATCATTGCTAATCGCAAAAATGGCTTTATTAATAGCTGTTACCAAGGCCGAAGAGGTCATGGTAAAACTATTGGCATCATCAGCAACCGGTTCTTTTGGAAAATTATCAGGATTCTCACCCATTACCTTATACTTACCATTATCACTGGTTAATTCAACACTAAAATTTTTGTCAATATTAAAAGTCAATGGTTGTTCTGGAATATTCTTCAATGAGTCCATTAGAATTTTTGCAGGAATACAAACCTTACCACTATCCTTGGCTTCAATATCCAAATGTACTTTCATGACCGTTTCCAAATCGGTGGCTACAACGGTTAATTTACCTTTTTCAATTTCGAATAAAAAATCTTCCAAAATGGGCAATACAGTGTTGGCATTAATAACACCACTGATCTGTTGTAGTTGTTTTAGCAGGGCCGAGCTCGAAACAATAAATTTCATTTGTTTGTGTTTATTTTTTTAATAGTCTCCCAAAACGGGGCACCAATGCAATCCTTCTTTCAGTCGATGCAAGCCAATTAGCTGCCAGGAGTCTTTAAGAGGGCTTTTCAGCATTAATAATTATATAGCAAATATAAAATTATCAGTCCTAAATGTACAGGGTATTTTTAAACATTTTAGATACCAATTTCGTAAATTGCTAAACAAGCGCCAAATACTTACTATTTATGCTAGAAAAAATATTTAGCTGGGGCAAAAAAAAAGACACCCAAGAGCCTTCTATTCGTTTCGGACGGTACAGCGATAATAACAAACCGTTGGAAAAAACCAATAAGTGGGGAGAGGCTGACAAGCTATTCAAGGAAAAAAATTACGTGCAGAGTATCGAATCCTTCTTTGATTACCTCAGAGATGAGGCGGAAGATAATGTACAACTCAAAAGAGAGGGCAATGATTTCAGTTTCGAAATTTGTCAGGGTAGTAAAATAATTCGTGGAAGGGGCAATGGGGAGGAATTGGTAGCTGAAATCAACCTGGCACGTATGCCACAAACCAGTGTGCCTGTTATGCGGCGCTTATTGGAACAAAACTTTGTATTGTATTATAGTCGCTATGCACTGGATGGAGATCGACTATGTATGCGATTCTATACAGATATTCAAACAGCCAATCCCAATAAATTATATTATGCCTTAAAAGAACTAGCCATTAAGGCAGATAAGCAAGACGATTTATTGGTGCAAGATTTTTCATCCTTAGAAGCACTGGATACAGATCATATTATTCCAATAGCAACAGAAGAACAAGAAATCAAATACCAGTTTTTGCAAAAATGGATTAAAGAAACACTGGAATACATCCAAACACTGGATCAGGAAAAATTTAGTGGCGGCATTTCTTATTTATTACTCACTTTGGTCTATCGAATCGATTATTTGATAACGCCAGAAAGTAGCCTGCAATCTATTGTAGAAAAAGTACATTATACTTACTTTGCCAAAGACGAAAAACCAGCCACAGAAAAAAATGGCATGATGACAGATGCTTTAAAGAGTATCCAGGCCATGCCCAAAGAAGAACTGTTTAAATTTCTTTTCAAAAGCAAGAGTACTTTTGCCATTGTAGCACCGCAAACACAAAAAATAATTGGAGAATCTATTAGTGCCGCCAACGGAAATATGGCTTGGTACCGCGATAATAATTATCATTTTATTGGAAAGCAAATCTGCGAATACGGTATCTCTTATGCGCAATATTGTTACAGTTTACCCAGTTCTCTTTCGCAGCTTTTTCAATTGTTCATGATGGTCAATTATCCGGATTATTTTGCAGCACTCGGATTTTCGGAAACCTATGCAGCTATCATTCCCGATAATACCACTGTATTTAAACCACATGTTAACGAAATTGTAGAACGAATCAATACTATATTGAGCCCATGGAAAACAAAATATCCCAAACTAGAAATCAATGCAGCGCAATTGAAATTTGATTCCATCATCCATTTCAACCAAAGCTTTACCGCTGCAATGGAAACACTAAATTATGATAGCATTTAATTAAAATACTAACGGATAGGGTAATGCCTACCAGCCAAATAAAGAAAAATGCCAACACAACAAACCATTGAATTATACGGCGAAGCCATTATACAAATTGCCACTCAAACCGGCACTGGTACCGGGTTTTATGTAAAAGAATTTGATGTAATTGTTACCAATAATCATGTGGTGGATGGAAATGCCGAAGTTACTATCAAAGGAAAACTATTTGATAAAACACTCAGCAGGGTATGGTATACCGACCGCAAGCATGACCTTGCTTTTCTACAACCACCCAGTGGTGCAGCACTGGCCGAAATAAAACTCGGTCATTACGAAGAACTAAGAGATGGAGAAGAAGTAGTGGCCATTGGTCATCCATTTGGATTGAATTACACCGCTACGCAAGGCGTTATTAGCAAGGTAGACAGAATCAGAGATGGATTGAAATTTATACAAATTGATGCGGCTATCAATCCAGGTAATAGTGGCGGTCCTTTAGTAAATGACAAAGGCGAAATCATTGGTGTCAACTCCTTTATTATTCGGGGTGGCGACAACCTAGGTTTTGCACTGCCTGTAAATTATTTACGTACGGCGCTGCAGCTATATCAACCCAATAAAGGTACCCCGGGAACACGCTGTGCAAGTTGTGATTTTTTAGTAACGCCAACTAACATTGATTCGGGTAAATATTGTCCCAGTTGTGGTACCGAAGTGAAGCTACCCGAATTGCCCGAGAAAGAAATAGAACTAGTAGGGGTTCCTAAAACCATCGAAAGTATACTGAAGGAATTGGGCAAAGACATTAAGCTAGCAAGAAATGGGGTCAATAACTGGGAAGTAGAGGAAGGTAGTGCTAAAATAAAAATCACTTATAACCCCGATAATTTTTTCATTACAGGAGATGCCTATCTCTGTCAGATGCCCAATGATATCACAAAGATTAAACCACTGTATCAATTTTTACTCGAACAAAATTATTCACTCAAAGGATTGGTCATTAGTTGCACTGGACAAAATATTGTATTGAGTTGTATTCTATATGACCTCGATCTTAGTTTAGAAAATGGAAAGGAGCAATTTCAGGTACTCTTCAAAAAAGCCGATGAATACGATGATTTATTAAAAACCAATTTCGGCTGTGTAGATCGACTGGTAGAAAAATAAAGCAACTGTACAAGTTATTCAAGCACTTATACAGCGGAGCATTACATTGCTCCGTTTTTTTATATATTTATACATGAATTGGCTTAACATAAAAAGATGAAATGGGAAAAAGCGTGAGCATACGGCAGCTAGGTATCCTATTTGGATATTGTCTACTGCATTTATGCTGTATATTTTTTTCCAATAAATCCATTTCACAAAACACCCAAACCATTACGTATACCGTAAAAGAAGGTCTTCCCTCCAACACCCTTTACCGTACCATTATTGATAAAAAAGGCTATCTCTGGATTGCCACCGAAATTGGTATGAGCCGCTTTGATGGAAAGAAATTTAGAAACTATAATACTTCTGATGGCCTTACCGACAATGAAATCACCAATCTTTTTGTAGACAGTAGCGGCGGCGTTTGGGCCATTCCTTTTAGAAGAACGCCTTGTTATTACAATGCCACTAAAGATCGATTTGAAAATGAAGAAACCAATCCCGAGTTGGGAAAAATAATTTTAGTCAACCCCAGCAACCCACATATTTTAAAATATGGCGGCGTTGCTTTCTCTACTACCAACCGGAAATTCTTTCTATATAAAAACAACCATACTAGCGAATTGCTCATTAACGCTTACAATACATTTTCTGTTCCCTCTGCCATCATAGAATACCAGCCAAACAAACTATTGTTATTTGCCGAAGACAGTATCCGTCAATTTTCAGATGGTCAACTCAGCGCTATTCTTGGCGTCAATAGAAAATTAATAATGAGTGAATCTTTAGAGGAAAAAGTGTACTTGGCTTCTGGCAACTCCATCCTTGTATATCAATTCAATGGCGAAGGCAAGGTTTCCTTTATCACAGAAAAAAAATACCCTTTCAATATTCGAATATTTTGCAAAACCGGTAAACGATTTGCTATTACTTCGCTGAATGGGAATACCTATTTACTGGATAAGAATACACTTGAAATTGCTGAAATCATTTCTGTTGCCGATGGCACACCAACTAGAAATGTATTAGAAGACAAGGATGACAATATCTGGCTATCGACCATTGACAAGGGAATGATAAAAATTCAGAAAAAAAGGATTTCATCCATCGACAATAAGTCACTCCAACAAAATTTCAATGCCCTAATAAAAACAAAAAAT
This sequence comes from uncultured Bacteroidota bacterium, assembly GCA_903858475.1. Classification (GTDB taxonomy): domain Bacteria; phylum Bacteroidota; class Bacteroidia; order Chitinophagales; family Chitinophagaceae; genus Ferruginibacter. Next base: position 9,361 of record CAIOIZ010000162.1, on the reverse strand, counting down.
ATTTTTGTAGGCAACAATAACGGGGAAGTATATAGCTACGATGGATTGTATGCAAAAAAACTCGCCTTCTCCAACGACAAAAATATTGACACCTGGGTACGAAATATCATTGCTACCAAATATGGAATTTATGTGGCGACACAATCTGGTTCCTTTTTAATCAACGAAAAAACCTTGCAAATAGAAAGCTCCTTCAAGGGCATGGAAAGCAGAAGCACAAAAGCCGTTGCCGTAGTGAACGATTCTATTCTTTTACTAGGGGGCCATGCTTTTGCATTTACCTATAATATTAAAACAAAAAAAGTTGTTGATAGTATTGCCAAAAGAGTAGTAAGCTTGGGCAGCGATTTATCTGGCAATATATATATTGGTAGCAATGAAGGATTATACTTATGGAAAGATAAAAAATTGATGGCGCTGGCCGAACAAAGAAAAGGTTTCTCCTATAAAATAAGCGCCCTCGCTTGTTCGCCCGACAACCTAATGTGGGTGGGGCTGGGTTCAGATTCACTGATGCTTATGAAAAACAATCAATGGATTGCGTCTATCCCTTTGGGTGATATTATCCCTGGCAATATTTGCAAATCGCTTTGTTGTGTAAAATCAGGAGAACTATGGCTAGGTACTAATAAAGGATTAAACAGGATTTATTATAGTTATAAAAAAGGGGTATTTACTTATACCAATACCTATTTTGGAACATCCGATGGATTGATTGGAGAGCAAATCAATGATATTGCTATACAAGATAGCACCGTATATGTAGCCACCAATGCGGGCATCAGCTATCTGCCCGTAAATATTCAATTACCCATTTCCGATATTCCTAGTTTTGTTTCTTCCGTAAGCATCAATAGCAAGCCCGCAGAATTAAAGGAATTGTATACCCTCAACTATGACGAGAATAATATTACCATTGTTTTCTCGGGTGTAGACCTGACTGGCTTTATACCACTATTTGAATACAATGTAAACAATGGGAAATGGGAAAGAACGGAAAAAATTGAATTGAAAAAATTACCCCCTGGTATTTATACTATTAAAATACGCGCCATTCGAAGAGATGGCAAACCGAGTAATAATGTGGCCAGTCTTGAATTTGAAATAAAACCCGCTTTCTGGCAAAGCAGTTGGTTTTGGATTTTATTGGTAGGTGCTTTATTGGCGGCGGTTCTTTACTTACAACAAAGCAGAAATAAACAAAAACAAAAAATAGTATTAGAAAAAGTGTTGACAGAAAAAAGAATGACAGAATTAGAGATGCAGGCACTGAAAGCACAAATCAATCCGCATTTTGTTTTCAATTGCCTGAATAGTATTAAAGGTTTTATTTACGATAAGGATTACGCGCAAGCAGATAAATACCTCGATAAATTTTCTGAACTCATGCGCAGTACCATTGATAATTCAGATGCGTCTATTATTTCATTGAAAGATGAAATAATATATCTCGACAATTATCTATTACTGGAAAAATTAAGATTTGAAGACCAGTTTGAATACCTCCTCCAAATTGACCCATCATTGGATAAAGTAAATGTATTTGTGCCCGCCATGCTGCTGCAACCCTATGTTGAAAATGCCATCCGTCATGGCATTCGTTTTCTGGAAAATAAAAAAGGCTTAATACAAATTAAAGCCGAACAGGAAACTGGATACCTAGTTTGTAGTATAGATGACAATGGTATTGGTAGAGAAAAAGCGAGTCAACTCAAAAGCCGTCAACACATCGAATACCAAAGCAAAGGGATGCACATATCTAAAAGAAGAGCCGAATTGTACCATATCAAGCAGGAAGTGATTGATAAAAAAGACATCGAAGGAAATTCACTGGGAACCACTATCATTGTAAAAATTCCATTAGCCCTAAAGCCATGATTCAAAGTATCATTATCGACGACGAGGCCAATAATAGTAAGCTATTGCAAAATATGCTGGCCATGTACTGTCCACAGGTACAAGTAATCGCCAGTACTACAGATGCCAAAGCCGGCATCAAATTAATCAACGAATATCAGCCTCAATTGGTTTTTCTAGATGTAGAAATGCCCCAATTCAATGGATTTGATTTGTTGAAAGAACTAGAACCCGTACATTTTGAAACCATCTTCGTAACAGCTTATAGTCATTATGCTATTGCTGCCTTTGAACACCATGCAAGTGGTTATATCACCAAACCGGTGAATAGCGATAAACTCATCGCAGCCGTTAATACTGCCATCAAAAGAATTGAAGAAAAAAATATCAATAAAAACCTATTCTCCTTATTAGAACAAAATAGCAGACAGTCGGCGCCTGATAAAATACCCTTGTCAACAAGCAATGGACTAATCTTTGTTAAACTCAGCGACATTATGTACTGTGAAAGCAGTGGCAACTATACCAATTTCTTTTTGGTAGATGATAAAAAAATAATGGTCAGCCGGCAACTAGGTGAATATGAAAAACTATTACCCGACAGCCATTTTATCCGCATTCATGATAAATACATCATCCAGCTGAGCTATATCAAAGAATACATCAAGGGCAGTGGCGGTGAAGTGGTATTGGAAAATGGCAAAGAGATTCCCGTAGCCACCCGCAGAAAAGAAGAATTGCTGGCTAGGTTCGAAAAATGGATTAAAAGAAAAGCTTAAGTGTTGCGCGCTTATACAATCGATTCACCCGCTTATACATTCTAACAGATTCTGAAAAAGTTTAATGCAATCTTTAGGTTGCAATAAAACTTCCTTCATGAAGCAACTCAAACTACTGCTATTACTGAACTGCTTTGCACTCTTTGCAAGCGCTCAGATCAGCCAGATTAAAATCGTCAGTTTTCAGGTTAAGAATGTACTGCCAGCAAAAATTGATGACTGGAATACGGTGCCTGCTGCACTACTATTAACTGCTCAAAAAGTACCCACGGTACAATTGCGCGAACCAAAATTGGTATTGCAAATAAGAAGCAATGGCGCCATCATTTGTGGCAACAATGCATCCAACGCTATTCCGATGGGCAGTTTCGACGTAAAAACTTTCACCACCGCTGAGCTTACAGGATTGCTGGGCAATTGTACAACACTCAAGGAAGGCAATTACCAACTCTGTGTGCAATTCTTCAACCTCGATCGCATTGCCATCAGTAATGAAATATGTAAAGACTTTAGGGTAGAAGTGCCCAAAGCAGAAGATTATGCAGCCCCCACTTTAATCAACCCCGAAAACGGACAATTCATTGCTAAAAAAGATATTCTAAAACCCATTAGTTTTCGCTGGACTCCCCTGGTACCCAAACCAAAAGAGCCCGTTACCTATCGCTTGAAAGTTTGGCAACTCATGCAGGGCCAAAATGGTTTACAAGCCATGAAGAGCAATACACCCATTATCGTTAAAGATGTACAAAATATTACGCAGGCCACCGTTACCGGTGTAGTCACAGGCCCTTGTCGCCCTCCTTATTTGTGCGATTTTATCTGGCAGGTACAAGCCCTGAATAAAGATGAAAAACCCATTGGTAGAAACAATGGTAACAGTGATGCCTACACGTTTAAAATATTAGACGATAACATCAATACCAAGATTGATAGCGTGGACATTGGTTGTTGTACCAATGGCAAACAAAATATTTATATTAAAATCAGCAATCTTCACCTCAGCAATCAAGCACAAGTAACCGCTATTAAATATAGGGTAAATGGTACCGGACCACTAACCGTGTTAAGTCCTACCGTTCCTGTTACACCCAATACCATTGCCGCCAATAGTTCGCAGGTATTTACTGCTTCCATCAATTGTGTGGACAGTATGAAAACCATTAAGTTTATTGTAGATGCCATCTGGCCTACCGACCCCGATAATGTCAATAACGAAACGGCCTGGGATACCTTGCATTGTGCCTGCGACGCCTGCGATGAAAAACATTTTACACTGAATGCACCCGCACCAGCACAAATCAGTTATAGTAATAATAACCTTTCCTTTAACCAAGGCATTACGGTTGTTACCACACCGAGCAAAACCATCAAAACCATCAAGGCTGAGTTAGTGTATTTTGAAATGACGCCCGAAAATGATTATTGTATTCCTTGTAATAAAGATGCCGCCACCTATGGACATTTCGCCAACGGAACCAATAGTATGCAATGGATTGGAACAACCAACCCATTGGCAATTGCTATTACCACACCGCAACTAACGCCTTGTTGCAGTGCCAATTTTAAATGGTGCATCCGTTATAAAATCGAATTCAGTGATTGTACTACCTGTAATAAACTGGTTTGTTATGAGAAGAAAAAAGAAGGTTGTACCAATCCATTAAATAACAATCCAAAATAACTGATATGAAGAAGATATTCACGATTATACTTGTATTGTTTGCATTTACTTCGGTGGATGCACAGCAACAACCCGTTGGCTGCTGTCCAAAATTTTCGCTATTGGCCGATTTTCAGCCATGCGATAAAAATAAAACCTGCGAACAAGGAGCAGTGGGAAATGGAACTGGCAATCCTACCAATGGTTCAAGGGACATGATTATTGCCTGTAAAAATCAAACCCATCGCTACTTGGCCATTCCAAATATGACTGGCTACAGTTATGTATGGACGATAGTAGGTGGTACGCCTAACAGTTTTACCGGCAATCCCGCCATTATCACCTGGGGCAATAGCAATCAAGGATTTATTCAAGTTATTATTACCAGTGCAGATGGAAGCTGCCGCGATACTATTCAAAAGAAAGTATGCTTAATCGACGGACCTACTGCTGGTTTTACTTTTAGTCCCAACCCTGTTTGCTTTGGATCGCCTGTTTGTTTTAGCAGTGCTCCTTCATTGGGTGCTTCTGGTTATTATTGGGATTTTGGAGATGGTACTTATTCCAATGATCAAAACCCCTGTCATACTTATGCCAGTGCTGGAAATTATAACGTGGTATTGACCGTATCTGGATCAACCATTGATTCAATGGGCAATTTCACTGATTGTGGATGCAGGGATACTGCCAAGGCCATGGTAGTTGTAAGCAGCAAGAAAGGAATTGAAATAACTACTACCGATTGCCGTAAAATGCTATGTGCAGGCGACACCGTAAAATATTGTACCACCAATACTGGTTGTACCGGTTTGACTTGGGTAGTGAATGGTGGTACTATTTATAGTGGACAGGGAACCACTTGTGTTACTGTTATCTGGAATCAACCAAGCACTTATCCAACTTCAGTTACCCTCAATGCCAGTTGCCCAGGCACTTGTGGCAACACGGCTACATTGAATGTACCAGTACTCTATCCGAATTTGCCCATACAAGGACCCAATATTGTTTGTCCGGGTGCAAGTGCTACTTATTCATTACCTGCCCTGCCCGGTACTTTTTATCATTGGTCCTTAAGTGGTGGTGGTAATATCGCTGGTTATGACAGCAATCACAATGTGATCAATGTAATTTGGAATAGCAGTCCGGGTGGAATGTATATACTCACTTGCAATTATAATAATCCATATAGTGGCTGTAGTGGTACCGATACCATTGGAGTATACATCAAACCAACTTTTAAATTAACAGGTCCTAGTCCGGTTTGTACCAATCAAACAGTTTTTTATACCGCAAATGGTGCGGCTACTGGTTGGACATTCAGCCCTGCCACTGGTTTTACCAATACGCCCATTGGACCCAATCAACAACAAATGAATTGGAGTAGCCCGGGCAATTATACCATTACTACTTATCCAGCCATCCCTACCAATTACTGTACGACTTCTGCCAGTATCAGTGTAGTGGTTAACCCCACACCAGTATTGACTCCGATTGTGGGCAGTAATATCGTGTGTCCATCACAGTTATATAATTACAGCGTGAGCAGTAATATAGCTGGCGGTTCTTTTAACTGGATATTTACCAGTGGTACGGGAAATATCGCTCCATATGGACCAGGCAACAATGCCGCTTCCGTAAACTTTACTGGTGCAGGTCCATGGATTTTACAGGCATCCCATACCGTTAGTGGATGTACCGGATCTACCACACTAAGTATTTCTAAAGTACCAGCACCTCCTGCCATTACCCTGGTACCCGGTGGTAGTATTTGCAGTGGCGGCACCGTTACTGCTTCTGTTACAGGCGCTGTTCCTCCGGGAGGATATACCTGGAGCAGTACACCTGGCGCTGTTTTAACCGGTGGCCAAGGAACCACCAGTGCAACCTTCACTGTCAACAGTAATGCAACTATTACTATCAGTAGCTGCGGTGGTAGTAGTAGCGCCAATCTTAGCATTAGTCCCGCCACTGTTACCATTACAAAGGTAAATGGTACTTGCTCGGCTACCTTAACTGCATCACCCGGTGGTGGTACATATAATTGGTTCTTATCGGGCAACCCTGTTGGCTCAGGCAATCCTATTACCATTACACAAAATGGTACTTATGTAGTGCAAGCCAATTATGGCGGTTGCATTGCCACCAACCAAATAATTGTTACGGGTATCACTCCTGTAGTTGCATCTATCAGTGCAACGGGTAATCTCTGCAATGGCAATGTAATCTTACAGGCACCCATACCCGCAAATTGCCCGGGTGCAACTTTCACCTGGAGCAATGGGGCGGTGGGTAATCCCATCACTGTTTCTACCCCCGGCAGTTATTTTGTAACGGTTAGTTGCAGCAATGGCTGTACAGCAGTATCCAATACCATTAACGTACAGGCTTGCCCAAGTGGTACTGGTGGCAGCTGTATCAACGACCTGGTAATCAGTACAAGTAATTGTGCCAACCCTGTTGCCCTTACCACCAATATCCCCGCTGGTTGTACACCCGTTTCTACCAGCTGGTTATATGGCGATGGTTGGGGTGGCAGCACCGGCAATCACTTCTATACTAACGTTGGCGCATACACTGTTTTTGCCGTCATGACCTGTAGCAATGGCAGCAAGCATTGCGATACGGTAAATGTAACCGTGCCCATGGTTGATTCCTTCACCAGTGTTATTAGCTGTGGAGTCAATGCCTGGAATATTCAGTTACAAGACGCTTCTATGTACTTGCCTGCGTATGCAGGGTACAGCATTAGCTGGACAACCAGTTGCGGTACATTATCAGCCACCAATATTCCCAATCCGGTACTAACGGTTCCCTTTGGTTGCAATCCAACAGTAACACTAACCATTTCAAAAAATGGCTGTACACTCGTGAAGTCATTCACTTATAATTTCCCGAATACTCCACTCAGCATCAACGGACCAGCCACAGTATGTAAGGATGTTAATAATGTTTTCAGCAGTAGTTATACCACGGGCGTATTGAGTTATGCCTGGAATTTTGGAGATGCTACTACCGGTGTTACCAATCCTATCACCCATGCATTTGATGGTACCCCTACCAATCCGATCATTAACCTTAGCATTACTGATCAATATGGTTGTGTATTCAGTACTACTAAACCAATTCTTGTAAATATTCCAACGCCATTAACCATTAGCCCTTCTCCTATTGTTAAAATTTGTCCCGATTGCCTTCCACCGGTAACACTTAATACCAATCCGGCTGGAAGCTTCAGCGGATTTCAATGGTATCAAAATGGCAATCCTATCACCGGTGCTAATTTGGCTACTTACCAACTATGCAATTTCAATGCATCTGGTAATTATTGGGTAACTGCCATCAGTTCCAACAATAACTGTCCGGTAAAATCCGATACGGTAAAAGTGGTGTACAAGCCCAAGCCCATTGCTCAAATTCAAGGTGCTTCGGTACAATGCGGTGTGGGTGCTGGCCCTTATTATATCAACCTGCAAAATGCCGGTGGACTAAATACAAATTATTTATACAACTGGACAGCTACCGGTCCTGGTACTGTTAGCTTTAGTCCCGACAACCTGCAATACTATGCCAGTGCAAGTACCAGTCAATTGGGTACCTATCAATTCATACTAACAGTAACGGATACCAGCACTGGTTGTGTGGCCAAAGACACTTTCTGTGTATGGCTTTACCTGAGTCCAACAGTTACCGTAACAGCACCCACCACCATGTGTGAAGGAAATTCCTATACCATGACGGCCAATGCTAGTCCGGCCAACCCTAATTATATTTATCAGTGGAGCAATGGAGCAACTACCCAAAGCATCACTACCAGTCAGCCGGGCAATTATTTTGTAAATGTGGTAAACCCTGTAAGTGGTTGTGTTGGTTATGCTTTTGCCGGAACTATTCACAAGCGGCCCTATACCGACCTCTTCCCATTGGGATGCGATACCCTTTGTGATACCGCTAAATTGATACCACCATTGCCATTGGCTCCGGGTCAAAACTACAATGGAGTATATATCATCAAATGGTATGTAGATGGTAATTTATATTTCACAGGACCAGTATTGAGTTTAACAGGCTTGAGCCTTGGCCAACACCAGATATATATTGTAGTTACCAATATCGCCACCGGCTGTAGCAGCACTTCAGGTAAATACGATTTGTTTATCAAACATTGTGGTGACTGCGATTGTAAAGAAAGCCATTGGGGTGCCATTACAATAAACAAAGGAGAGCAACCGCTCATTAATGCAAATATAGGCGATGGTCAAAAGCCCTTGGATTGTGGACAAGCTTATCCGCTTACTTGCAACCAAGTATATACCATCAATGCTGCTTATAATTGTAAGGATACCAGTAATTGTCCTCCAAAAGTCACTTACGCGTTACTGTTACCTAATAACACTACTCAAACAGGCAATGTAAGCTTCAGCTTTACCCCTAGCCTGAATGGTGTGTATGTACTCACCTTATATGGATGGTGTGGCGGAAAAATATGCGACAGTTGTGTCATCAAATTTGAAGTTACCTGCAAGCCTGATTGTGATTGCAAGGGAAGCAAATGGGGTGAAAAAACTGTTACTATCAACAATATTACTAAGCCCATACCATGTATGAAGCCGAACGACAAAGCATTGGATGTAAAATGTAAAACACCCATTAGTATCAATGCCAATTATATTTGCGCCGATCCTGCTTGCAATGGAGCAGTTACCTATACACTGATTCAACCTTCGGGAACAAGTACCGGTACAATGCCGCTGAATTTCACCCCAAATCAAACAGGTAATTACAGTGTTACACTTTATGGATGGTGTGGCAATAAAATTTGCGATAGCTGTGTGGTTAGGTTTAAAACAGATTGTCCGGTGGATACCGCTTGTTGTCCTTATGATATAAAAGTGGATACAGCTGTAGTGAAATATGATTATGTACAAATTCCCAATGCAACATTACTTACAGAAGCTTTTAGTATCAGCGGAATAAGCACAGCGAACATTACAGAAGTAAGGGCCTCTGTTGAAAGATATACCATCACCGATAATTTTGGTAAAGAGTGTATGAAATGTGTGAACCT
>CAIOIZ010000161.1 GCA_903858475.1 uncultured Bacteroidota bacterium | reverse complement strand
AGTTGCAGTTAATAAAAAATCGGCATTGCCATATGTTTTGGCGGCAAGCGCATTAAATGTAATCGTTTGTGCTTGTCTTGCAAGAACCGTGAGGGTTCCATTTACAATTGAGATTGTATAATTGGCTGCAGTTGCGCCTGTAACAGTAATCGGATAAAAACCTGGAATGGATAATGTTGTTGCAGTAGTAGTTAAAACAGCTGGCGTCAATAATACAGCTGAGGTTTCACCTAAAACAAACCCAGTATAGTTAGCAGTTAAAGTTGGATTTAACTGCGTTTCAAATTTCGTTTTGTTATCAGCAGCAATAGTTAATGGTGCTTTGTTTACAGTTAATGTCTGTGTAACACTGGCCGAAGCATAAAATCCATCACTGGCCTGTGAAGCAATAATATCTGTTGTACCTGCACCCACAATATGAATATTGCCGCCAACGATCGTTGCAACAGCAGTATTAGTACTAGAATAAACAATGGGCTGACTGGTGTTCAAACTAGTAGCACCTCCATTAAAATCTGCACTACCATATGTTCTAATAGACAAAGGATTAAATACAAATGGTTGAGATGAAGGAACAGCACCAGCACCATACGCGCCAAAACTACTAACAGTAGCATTTACAATATTAGTTGTATTATTTCCTGTTCCTATTGGCAATGCCCAAGACGAACCAGTATTATTAATAAGCCCAATACCGGCATTAGGTAGTGTAGTAAATGTTGATCCTTCCAATAAAGCATTCCAGCCTAATTGCAAATTGCAATTGCCTGTACCAACAATCCGATTAACATTCCAAACCGCATTTACAACCAGTTGTTTCTGTGCGGCAGTTAATGCGGTGCCATTTACTTGACCGTTTGAGGTAATCCCTTCATATACTGTAACTGCAAAATCGGAGGAAGAAGTTGGCGCAAGGGTAATTGGCAAATAATAATCAACCGTGCCAATCGGCAAGGTAACTGTAGATGAAACACCATCGTATTGCAGAATACTTTGCAGACCAGAAGTTGAATTATAATTTGTAGCAATGTAATTAGTTGAATTAAAACTTCCGTTGAGAGTTCCTCCAGTTAATACATGTACCGAGTCTTGTGGACGAAGGGACATTTTGCCGTTTATTCCCAATCTGCGATAAATCAAAACACTTCTATTTACGGTAACAGCAGCATTAATATCTACAGTTCCTGCTGTGATAGTGGTAAGCACAGATCCTGATGAAATTCCAAAAGGCTTTGAGGTAGCTCCATTAATTATATAGTTAGTGCCAGATTGAAAAGACTTATTCCCTGTAACAATTACGCTGCCTAATAAAGAATCAAGCCCGTTGACATTTGCGGTAATCAAAGTAGCCGTATCACTTGAAAAAATATACGCGCCAGAAAGTGATGTAGCTATAGTAGGTTTGGATAATGTTAATACGCCAGCGCCACTGGTAGTATGAATTACATTCGTATTAGGTGCAATGCCAGGACCTGTAACAATCAAACCAAGATTTCCACTAAGTGTACTTGCTGGAATACCTGTTATTTGATAGGCACCTATAATAGTATTACCAGTAACGCTTGTAGCAGTAGCCGCCACTTTAGAAGTAAAGGTAGATGGCCCCGTTATTTGGAAGCCTGCATCAAAATTAATTTTACCAAATATCTGTACACTTGTATCTGCTTTCAGATTTCTTTGCATTGTAACATTACTATAATTAGCCACAATAAAATTGGGAACCGTTAGCGTTCCAGTGCCGGAAATAGTTT
>CAIOIZ010000160.1 GCA_903858475.1 uncultured Bacteroidota bacterium | reverse complement strand
GTGCTAATTCAATTACAGTGCCTGTGAGTGGAAGTGGAATTAATAGTCCTGGTACTGCCACAACAGGTAGTGCTACCCTTTTAACTCCCAATTCTGCTACCTTGAGTGGTACAGCCGCTACTATTGGTTGCAGCCCGATCACTTCTTATGGAATTGAGTACAGTGGTATCAGTGGATTTGTTAGTGGTACAGGAACTAGAATAGCTTCTTCAAATATCAATGCAAGTGCTGTTTTTTCTGCTACTCCTACTGGCTTAGTTCAAAATACGGTTTATTATTATAAAGCTTATGTGGTGAACAGTGGCGGTATCGGATATGGATCACAATTAAGTTTTACTACCAAAATAATTCCTTACGGTCTTACATTATATAATACGCCTGTATTTAGAGGCGGTAGTTTACATTATACTTTTTATAATATTAAACCAGGCCATTATTTTGCTCAAATATTCAACAGTAATGGACAGTTGGTATTTCAAAGAGATTTGTTGGTACAATTAAATTTCATTGATGATACTTTTACAGTGCCTGCAAAACTTGGTATTGGTGCCTATATGTTACAAGTAGGTACAATAGACAAGCACATGAAGAAAAGGTTTATGATTTATTAAAACATAATTTATAAAAAAATGGGGTCTACTTTTTTGAAGTAGGCCCCATTTTTTTTATTCTTTCAATTTCTTACAAGCCTTTATTAAAGAAAATAACTCCTTCTACTGAAGCGGTTGAACTAGATAATTCATTTTTAAATGCCGCGGAACCTTTAACACCAAACCCGCATTTAGTATCATAAATGAGTTCTATTTTTTGCTCCAAGTCAATGGGGCTTCCTTTAACTAAGTCGCTTACCTTAGCCCCAATACCAATGGTAAACTCCATGCTATTGTCTTGGTGCAATTCATAGGAACCTGTAGCCAGTCCTACACTGAAATCATCTCCCACATTCACCGCCATTTCTTGTTGCGATTGCACTCCATCTGCTCCCTTTGTAAAAGTATTGGATGCTTCTACACTGATGTGTTTCAAAGGCGAGAAAGCCAATTTTGTTTTTATAAATTCACTGGCTGGGCATTTAGCTTGTGCTTCAGGGCCAACATATTTACAGTCCGGATTAAGGTTGGCATCCGTTTTCATGATATAAGCCTGGTAATGTACGCGCCGAATCAACTTGTCGTTTAATTCGAGGTATTGGTCCACATAAATATAGGGGCCTAATTTCTCGTCCAAAATAACTTTCATGTGAAAAGGCCCTTTCATTGCTGCCCCAGCTGCATCCGGTGGAAAGGGTGACCATGTTTTAATCTTTTGCCACTTACCTACATTTAATAAGTCAAGTTCTCCTTGCGGCATGCCATTGATTTCTATATTCCCCTCTGCATCTACAGTGCCAGAGAAAGACCAATCCCTGATTTGATATCCGTCTTTTAAATTACTTGCAAATCCTCCTGCAGGTGCAATGGCGCCGGGTGTGAGGCCTGTAAGTGCGTTGCCAGCAGTGCCTTGATATACATACATTACTTTGCCATTTCCAGTAATATTACCCATCCTACTAATGTCCATCGAAAATTCTTTTGCACAGGCCAGGGTTTGCAAATTGATATTGGTGCTGGCGATACCAGTTCCAAATTTAGTATTGGCATCAGCACCAGTTTCGCCAGACCTAGCTCTTACTGCCTTTGCTTCATAATGTCCTTCCCATTGCGCAATTTTATCTTCTTCCGATTTGGGATTGTTTTTATTGGAAGGCTTTGGCTTAACAGGGCTAGGTTTGGGTTGTTGGTTTTTTTTGTTTGGATTGTTTTCCTCATCGGCCTTGCTTTTTTTACCTCCTTCTCTTCCCGATCCTGCATATCCTAATTCCCATGCTTCTTCAAATTTTTTCTGTGCTTCTTTGGTACGACCTTTTTCTTCTTCAATCTTTCCATCTGTATAACAGTATAAGCCATCTTTGGGAGAAAGTCTTCTTGCTATTCTGATAGCAGAATCTGCACCGGAAAGGTTATTTAATTTTAGATTGGCAATGGCAAGATTGCCCCAACCCATAGCAAGATTGGGAAAATTATGTGTAACCTCCCGCAGCAATACCACCGCATCGGCATATCTATTGCGGTCCATAATCAACATCGAAAGATTATTTAGATACAATGCATTGGTAGGTTGAATTTCAGCTGCCTTCGCATATCCATAAATAGCTTCTAAATAAAATCCTTTGAAATAAAATCTTGTCGCTTCTATGTAATAGCCTTCTGCTAATCCACCATTCACCGTTTTGGAAGTAGCAGTAGCACGACTATCTACCAGGTTGATATATTTGGCTTTGCTTTTAGCACCTTCCAGATTGGCTTTGATTGTGGAGTTGACAGAATTACTCGAAACAAGATTGGCTACAGTGCCTGGGCCTAATTGTTGCCAGGTAGAACTTCCTTTTCCATCACTCATCATTTTGAATGGAAGCGTGAGTATTCCATTTACTAAAGTATATGTACCGCTTTGTCTCCCTTGCGACATTTCTTTAAAAGTGAGGACAATATTATTTCCTGTTATTTTATAGCTGCCTTTGTCATCTACTGTTTGTCCTGGTTGAATGGCTTTGAAACTAAAGCCCGCATTGGTAAATGTTAATGTTATTTCTGCCTGCGATTTCGGCGCTTGGCCATCACTCTCTTTTATTAGTTTGTATTTGCCTTCTATGCTTTGTGCGTTGAGTATAGAAGGAAATAGCAGGATGCTGACGATGAGTAAAAAAGGAAATGTATTCAAATAAGATCGTGTAGTACTGGAAGGAGAACTTTGCATATGTGGTAATTTTTGAATGCTAAATTAAATATAATTGAAAGCTTACCTTATCCCATTTTAGAGGGATATTTATTGGAATAAATTGGGAATGCCTATTGAAGATAGTTAAAATATAACTTATATTCAAATACATTCATTAGTTACTTTGTAAAGCAATTGTAATCTCCTGCAGCAATTATTATTTTTTTTTGCTTTGTTTTTTTTAAATTTTCCTGCACCCTAAATGCAATGATGTCTTTAATAAGTTGTAGTAGTATAACAGTTAAGCTTGTTCGATTTTAACAGAAGTCATGGTAAGTGATCCTGCGATGGCTTTGTCATTAAACAAGCTTATTTTTTCGCCCTTGGTTTGTAGTGCAAGTATGTATAATAATGGCAAGTAATGTTCCGGCGATGGGATGGCTAATTGAAAAGATTGGCCTAGTTGCTTGTAATTAATAAGTGGTTGATGATCGCCATTGAGTATTAATTTTTTCATGGTATCACTGGCTTCTATTGCCCAATCATACCCATAACCGATTGTATTCAATTTATCCCAAGCGAGTAGGCCAAGGTTGTGTACCATATTGCCACTGCCAATAATCAAAATGCCTTTGTCACGTAGTGCAGCAATTTCTTTTGCCAATGCATAGTGATAGCTTGGGTCTTTGGTATAGTCAAGGCTCATTTGTATGATGGGAATATTTGCGGCAGGGTACAAGTGTTTGATGACCGACCAGGCGCCATGATCCAAACCCCATTTTTCATCTAATTCAATAGCTGTTTTTTTAACCAATGCTTGAGTTGTTAATGCCAAGGAGGGACTTCCAGGTGCGGGATATTGAACTTCATAGAGGGCCTTTGGAAATCCTCCGAAATCATGAATGGTAGTGGGCGATTTCATAGCGGTTACAAAATTGCCTTTGGTTTCCCAATGAGCCGAAATGCACAATATTGCATTGGGAGTAGGAAGGGTTTTACTAATTGCTCGAAAGCCAGTTACAAATTCATTCTCTTCAATGGCATTCATTGGGCTGCCATGTCCAAGAAAGAGTGCAGGCATCCTTTTAGTACTCGCAAAGCTGCCAGCAATTTTGTTGAGTTCATTCATTTGATAAATTAGTCCAGTCATGCTACTCAATGCAATGGTTTGTATAAATTGATTTCTCGTAGAGCGGTGAATAATTGTAAAGTTACTAGATACTGATTTCAATATTAATCAACTCAATTATACATTGTTAAATAGCTGCTTTTAGGAGGAGAGATAAATTAAAAATGACTCCCCTCGGTTAGTCTCTTACACTGTATTGAATTTGGTAGCTTTTTTTTGACCTTTTAAGGATCCCTGTTGAATTTTGTGTAGAAAATATATTTCATATATGTAAATAATTGTTTAGTAATAGGATAAAAATCGGGGATAGGTTTTAGGGCCTTAGATATTCTCCTTGAATTCCCTTTAATTTTCCTTCTTTTTTCTTACCTTTGCCACCCCGTTAAAAAAACCGGGGTTATTTTATGTCATTTAACATTTTTAAACAATTAAACGCAGATGCACAGGAAGGGTCAGCCGCCGATGATGTGGTTGAAACTGCTGCGGTAACAAACGTGCCTGTTCAAGCTCCCGTTGCTGAAACAATTGCAACTCCACATGATGATTTTGATTGGAGTGTGGACAAAAGAAATGTAACCAGTTATACTGCTGAAGAAAAAGCAAAGTATGACTCGGTTTACGACAACACTTTCAAACAAATCAATGATGGTGAAATGATCCAGGCAACTGTTGAATCATTAACCAAAACTGATGCGGTTGTAAACATTGGTTTTAAAAGTGATGGTTTGATTTCTCTGAATGAATTCCGTGATATTCCCGGTGGTGTTAAAGTAGGGGATGTTATTGAAGTAATGGTAGTAGAAAAAGAAGACCGCGAAGGTAATTTGCACCTTAGTCGCAAAAGTGCTCGTATTACACGTGCATGGGAGCGCATTATGGAAGTACATAAAACTGGTGAAATTGTTACTGGTTTGGTTACTAGCAAAACCAAGGGTGGTCTTATTGTGGATGTATTTGGAATGGAAACCTTCTTACCAGGTTCTCAGATTGACGTTAAACCAGTTACAGATTACGATCAGTTTGTTGGCAAAACAATGGAATTTAAAGTGGTTAAGATCAACGAAACCATCAAAAATGCCGTTGTATCTCATAAAGCTCTTATTGAAAGTGATATTGAAGCACAACGTGCTGAAATCATGGGTAAATTGGAGAAAGGTCAAGTATTGGAAGGAACCATTAAGAATATCACCGACTTTGGTGCATTCCTTGATTTGGGCGGATTAGACGGTCTATTGTATATCACTGATATCTCATGGGGTCGTATCAATCATCCAACCGAAGTATTGAAACTAGATCAGAAAATCAATGTAGTAGTATTGGATTTTGATGATGATAAAAAACGTATCAGCCTTGGCTTGAAACAATTGACTCCTCATCCTTGGGATACTTTAGCAGAAAATCTTAAAGAAGCTGAAATTGTGAAAGGTAAAGTGGTGAACATCGAAGATTATGGTGCATTCCTTGAAATTACTCCAGGTGTAGAAGGTTTGGTTCACGTAAGTGAAATCACTTGGGCTAATACACCAATCAATGCTAAAGAATTCTTTAAGTTAGGAGATGAGTACGAAGCAAAAGTGGTAACACTTGATAAAGACACCAGGAAGATGAGCCTTAGCATTAAGCAAATGGCAGAAGATCCTTGGAGTACCATCGAAACTAGTTTTGCTGAAGGTAGCAAGCATACTGGTACTGTTAAAAACATCACTCCTTATGGCGTGTTTGTAGAATTAGCAACAGGTATTGGTGGTATGATTCATATCAGCGACTTGAGCTGGTTGAAGCGCTTTAATAACCCTAATGAATACACTAAAGTTGGTAATACCATCGATGTAATCATTATGAGCATTGATAAAGAAAGTCGCAAATTGCAACTGGGCCACAAACAAATTGAAGAAGATCCTTGGAATTCCTTGGAATCAGTATTCGCTGTGGGATCAGAGCATGAGTGTACTGTTATCAAGAGAGACGATAAAGGTGCCGTAGTTCAATTGCCTTATGGCCTTGAAGGATTTGTACCTGCCCGTCATTTGGCAAAAGAAGATGGTAAAACCATCGCTGCTGATGAAGTTGCTAAATTCGTAGTAATTGAATTTGACCGCAACGACAAACGCATCATTCTTAGTCATACTCGCATGTGGGAACAAGTACAAGAAGAAGAAAAGCAAGCTGTAATCAAAGAGAAAAAAGCAGATGCTGATAGCGCTAGAAAAGTAGTTAAGAGCATTCAGAGCAAAGTAGAGAAATCTACATTAGGTGATCTGAGCGCCTTGGCTAATTTGAAAGCTAAAATGGATGGAGATGCTGCTAATGCTGCTACTCCTGAAACACCAGCTGCAGAATAATTGATTTAGCAACTAAATTATAATCCCGTTAGTGATGAACTAACGGGATTTTTTATGTTGGTATTTTAATTATTAAACTGGCTAATGAGGAAGGCGCATTTCTTATTCTAATATGGTCACTTCTGTTCTCCTGTTTTGAGCTCTTCCTGCAGCTGTTGCATTGCTCACGATTGGTTTTGTAAGCCCATATCCTTTTGACATCAGTCGATTGGGATCAATGCCTTTCTCAATAAGGTATTGTCTCACTGCCAATGCTCGATCCAATGATAGTTGAAGGTTTTTTGCAGCCCCACCTACATTGTCGGTATGGCCACCTAATTCAATGCGGTCATCATCTTTACGATTCAAATATTCTACCAATTCATCTAATACAGGATAAGCTTCGGGAAGTAAAATTGATTTCCCCGATTCGAAATTACAATTGTCTAACACAAATGATTTAGAAGGTAAATGTTGCAATTCAACAGTGAAAGGATCTTTATAATATGCATTCCCTTTTAAAGCTGGGATTTCTAAAACATTTAAACTAGTACTGTCTTTAAAGCCCAAAACAAATATCTCGTATTTGTCGCCTGATGGTAGTCGGATAGAGAACTTTCCTTTGTCATCTGTTAAGCCTTGGTATTCTTTACTATTTAACTGGCTTCTAAAAACAACAATCTCATTATTCAATATTTTCCCTTTGAAATCAGTCATACTTACATCCACTGGTGCATCTTTTGGGATGGCCGCATTTTGCACTTGCGCAAACATGCATATTGGAAACAGCAACAGCAATAACAAATAAAAATGTTTACTCATAATCTTTCATTTAAGGTAGTTAAAGATAAAATTTTAAATGGCTGTTACCAATTTTTCAATTTGTATACCAAGATTTATGGTTGGTGAAATAATGCGAGGAGGCCTGCTGTTATTGGGGAATAATGGGTTGTTAATATTTTGTTAGTTCCAACAATCTTCTTCCATTAAAGCCTTTGTTGTAATCTAATGACCATTTCTTCTTTCCATGATTTAAAATTGCCTGCTTCAATTTGTTTGCGGGCTTCCTTAACCAGCCATAGATAGAATGAAAGATTGTGAACGCTGGCAATGGTGAGTCCAAGCATTTCCTTTGATTTAATCAGGTGCCTAACATAAGCTTTGCTGTAGTAATGGCTCATTGGGCTATCAATGCCTTCGTCAATTGGGCTAAAATCTCTTTCCCATTTTTTATTGTCAATATTAATGACCCCTTGACTTGTAAATAGCATTGCATTGCGACCATTGCGTGTTGGCATCACACAGTCAAACATATCTACTCCCAATGCAATACACTCAAGAATATTCCAAGGCGTGCCTACGCCCATCAAATAGCGTGGTTTATTCACTGGCAAAAGATTGCAACAAAGTGCCGTGTATTCATACATCAACTCCGTAGATTCTCCCACACTCAATCCTCCAATAGCATTGCCTGCAGCATTTTGCGAAGCAATAAATTCTGCAGATGCAGTGCGCAAATCTTTATAGGTGCTGCCTTGTACAATGGGGAATAAATTTTGGGTATAGCCATATTTGTCGGGCGTTTCTTTTAGTCGAGCCACGCATCTCTGTAACCAGCGATGTGTGAGCTCCATAGAATTTTTTGCATAGCTATAATCACTGGGATAGGGTGGGCATTCATCAAATGCCATTATAATGTCTGCACCGATGATTCTTTGTATATCCATTACTTTCTCGGGCGTAAAAAGATGTTTGCTACCATCAATATGACTTTGAAATAGTGCCCCTTCCTCACTTAGTTTTCGGTTATTGGCCAATGAAAAAACTTGGTATCCTC
>CAIOIZ010000159.1 GCA_903858475.1 uncultured Bacteroidota bacterium | reverse complement strand
CAATAATTCTCAACTTTCAAGTGTTTTGTCAAAGTTAAGAAAAGTTCCCGAAATGGGATAATTTATTTTACTTTGAATTTATGGAGTGTTTGTAGTAGCATTTCTGCCAACGTATGTATTGTCGTATATACGAATATACGAATAATTTATAGCCTTAATATTGTGGCATTGATTTTCAAATAGTTAATTGGGCTTTTGCAAGTAAAAGGGGAGGCTATTGGAGTTGCGACAATGCGACTCCAATTGTCGGGCCGTTTACAAAAAATCCTTTATGTCTTCAATGGGACTGAGAATATTAATCATGTCCTTATTGGTTACATGCAAATACCGAAGCGTGGTTTTTATATCATTATGCCCAAGTATTTTTTGAATAAATACCACGTCTGTACCCTTGTCCAATAAATGCGTGGCAAAACTATGCCGCAACATATGCATACTGCCCGCTTTTTTGATGCCCGCTTTGTCCTTGGCAACTTTTATAATCGCCTCCAAACTCCGGGTACTATATCTACCCCCTTGCTGCTGACCCTCAAATAAATATTTGGTCGGTTTGTACTTGCTTTTATATTCCCTCAACATAATTATCATCGCCGGACTTAAACTTACCACCCTATCCTTTTTGCCCTTCGCCCTGCATATAAACAACATCCTGCGATCCTCGTCAATATCTTTTATTTCAAGGGCCGTTATCTCGCTAACCCTCAAGCCACAAGCATACCCAAGCATGATCATGGTTTTATGCTTAATGTTTTCAATTGCTTTTATCAAACGAATCATCTCCTCCTTGCTTAAAACCTTGGGCAATTGCATCCCCTTCTTAGGCCTCGGTATATCCCAAAAAAATTGCTCCCGCTTAAGTACCTGCTCATAATAAAATTTTAAAGCATTGATCCTGCTATGTAAGGTATTCTCCGTAAGCCCTAGTTTTTGAGAGCAATACAGCAAATAATCCTTGATTCTTTCTACTGTAAAATCATCTGCAGCATGATTTTTTATGGTCTTTAAAAAAATACCCACTTCATTTATATAGGTTTTAATAGTAGCCCTGCTATACCCTTTTAATTTCAACTGCTGCTCCATCGCCGGCAATACATGCGCATTCACAGGGGCTATTGTAGGCTGCACTGCCCTTTGCGCCGGACTTGCTGCCTTAGGTGCTGGCAATGGCATTTTAGCAGCAGCTGTCACCACTTCCCGCTTAGCCATATTCGACCCCTTTATTGCATTTCTTTTTTCCAGAAATATTTTTAAATCACTGGAATCAATAATCGCAATTTTACTCAGCGAAGATTTTATTAACTGGTAATTTTCCTTACTCAATAATAACCACCAACATTGAAAGGTCTTACTCCATTTAATAGAAGGTAGTTTACGTACTGTAGTATTAACTAAACTGTCATTGGTAAAATAAATACCAATGCAGTCCGCATGGCGATGCCATAAGTGTTTTAGGTAGATGGTTAGCATATGATAAAATAGTAAAAAATTTATTATACCAGATTAGTTTAAAACTGCTTAGCGAATTGATGAATATAGTTGAAGCAATACCAATTGCCACAACTAAAAACTTTTCTTCATTCTTCTTTCGTTACTTTTTGCTTGCCCAAAAAGTAACGAATCCCGATAGCTATCGGGAGGCCCCGCCATCGATTACATCCCGATGGCGGAGGGTACCCTGATTAAACTTATGTACTACTGTAAACTGTACAGTGGTACCCTGATATGAAGTTCGTGCTATTTTGTAGTTGTTTCGAAGACTTGCCCGAATGACTATTCAGGCAGGATGAAGTAGGGTTGAAGATGGTTGAATGTTGTTGAAGCAATTGCAGGTTGCAACAACTAAAAACTAAAAACCAAAAACTAAAAACCCCTATTCCCGTCAAAGTTCTCCAACTCCTTCGCCACTGCATTTAAGAAAGTACTTCCCAATGCCCCATCAATAATACGATGATCGTAACTCAGCGAGATATACATCATATGACGAATAGCAATGCTGTCGCCAGCTGCCGTTTCTATTACCATCGGCCTTTTTTTGATGGCACCCACCGCCATAATCGCTACCTGCGGTTGGTTGATAATGGGCGTACCCATGATACTGCCAAATGTACCTACATTGGTAAGGGTAAATGTACCACCCATGGTATCATCGGGCTTCAATTTTCCATTGCGGGCATTATTGGCCAAATTATTCACCTGCTTGGTCAATCCAACCAGGTTTAACTGATCTGCATTCTTAATCACCGGCACTATCAAATTGCCACTGGGCAAGGCTGTGGCCATGCCAATATTGATGTCTTTTTTAATAATGATTCTATCCCCCTCTACACTACTGCTGAGCATAGGATATCTTTTAATACATTTTACAATGGCTTCTATAAACAACGGTGTGAAGGTGATTTTTTCATTCTCCCTCTTTTCAAATTCATTTTTAATTCGGTTGCGCCATAATACAAGGTTGGTAACATCACATTCTGCAAAACTGGTTACGTGCGCACTGATGCGTTTGCTGTCGGTCATGTGCTTCGAAATCAACTTGCGCATCCGGTCCATCTCTATGATTTCAACATTGCCGGTATATATTGTCGTCTGTACATCACTGTTAGTGCTGCGGGCCTCGGTTTGCGTTGCAGGAAAAGATTGACTGGCAGCAGTATTTTCTGTTCTTACCACCGACACTTCTTGCACGGGTTTATTACTGCCACGAGTAGCAACATAGGCCAAAATATCTTTCTTACTTACACGCCCATCCTGGCCTGTACCGGGAATGTTTTCTAATTCCACCATGCCAATGCCTTCCTGCTGTGCTATATTCAACACCAGGGGAGAATAAAATCGCACCGCATTGGTAGTGCTGGGTTGACTGATAATTTTTGCTGGTTGATAGGGAATCTCTTCTACTAATTTCGCTTCTTCGTATTGGTTAGTAACCGGCTCAGTACGTGGCGAGTGCCCTACCACCCGAATGGTGGCAATAACAGCACCAATGGGTACCACATCATTTACATTGTATAATATAGATTCAATTACACCTTCAGCAGTAGAGGGCACTTCACTGTCCACTTTATCGGTGGCAATGTCCAAAATAGTTTCATCCTGCTTCACGGTATCGCCTGCTTGCTTATGCCATTTTAAAATGGTCGCTTCCATGATACTCTCTCCCAATTTGGGCATGACTAAATTGACTAGGCTCATAAAAAAAAATTACTGTTGAACAATCGTCGGTTGAATGACAAAAGTAAGTAAAAATGGATAAGGGTAGGGCGAAAGGACTAACTGTTTTCTAATATGAATTTTCGCATCATATTTAATGATAAAATAGCAGTGAGCTGTATATTTCTTTGCCTATCGAACCTAAACTGCATTTTTTGCGCAACGGTTTTTTCGCGGTTGCCCACGGCAATCCATACCGTGCCTACGGGCTTATCGGGCGTTTCGCCTCCCGGCCCCATAATTCCACTCACCGCAATGGCATAATCTACATCCAGGTTTTGAATGGCTCCTCTTACCATTTGTGTAACCACTTCCTCACTCACCGCCCCCTTGGTTTCTAGTAATTGTTGATCTACACTGAGCAAATTGGCTTTGGCATCATACGCATAGGCAATTACACTGCCTTTATAATAAGCCGATGAACCTGCGATACTGGTAATTAAATGAGAAATATAACCGCCTGTGCAACTTTCGGCTGTGCCGATGGTTTTGCCCGATGCCAATAATAATTTGGCCACCACTTTTTCCATCGGCTCATCGAGGTTGGTAACCAAATATTGCTTTACTATTTTTTGTAAGTCATCAAAATGCTCCTGTGCCGATTGCTCAATCATTGCAGGATCCTTGCCAATAGCGGTAAGTCTTAATCGCACCATCCCATAATTGGGCAGATAAGCCAGCTTGATGTAGTCAGGTAAATTATTTTCAAAATCCTGGATCATTTCGGCTAAAAAACTTTCGCCTACACCTGCCGTTAGTAAGGTTTTGTGTACAATCGTAGCTGCCTGGTATTTTTCTTGTAATAAAGGAATTACGGCATCTTCCATCATGCCCTTCATCTCGTGTGGCACGCCAGGCATGCTGATAAATGTTTTGTTTTCCTTATAAAAAATCATGCCCGGTGCCGTGCCCCTTTTATTTTGAATCACCGTACAAGTATCGGGCACTTCGGCTTGTTTTACATTGCGCTCCAGTATGGGCCGATTGAGTCGCGTGAAAATATTCAACACATTTTCTTTGGCACCTGCATCCACAATTAATTTTCCATTGAAATATTTACAAAGCAAGGGCTTGGTAATATCATCGGCAGTAGGACCCAGTCCGCCAGTAATCAATATAATGTCGGCATATGCTTGTTCTTCGTCTAAGGCCGACCAAATTTCGTCCCAAACATCTCCCACTGCTAAGCGGCGACGGACAACAAATCCTGCTTTATTCAATTCCTGTGCCATCCAGGCACTATTGGTATCTATCACTTGTCCTATCAATAATTCATCCCCAATGGTGATGATGCTAACCTTTGCCATCTTTGTGCTGAATAGTTTAATTTTAATGCAAGATAAGTCAACCCGCTTAATAGCTTAGTTGTAAATAGAATCAATCTTTTGGTCAATGGGTGAATAATTAATTTTATAATATGTATAAGTACAAAATAATGATACTGCTCTTGGCTATTTTGTTAAGCGCTACTGTAAATGCACAGTCGCTGAACAATGCGCTGCAAAATGCATGGCAACAATTAGAAAAAGAAGAACAATGTGCCCATGCAACCATGAGTTTGTATGTGGTGGAAAGTAAATCGGGACAAATAGTATTCGATAAAAATAGTCAACAAGGATTGGCACCTGCCAGTTGTCAAAAAATCATCAGCAGTGCCACTGCATTTTCTTTATTGGGTAATAATTATAAATTTAAAACTGAACTGGGTTATGAAGGCGATTTAAAAAATGGTGCACTCACCGGTAATTTTTATGTGATTGGTTATGGCGATCCAAGTTTGGGTAGCTGGCGTTGGAAACAAACCAATGAAGAAACGGTTTTGAATGAATTTAAAACGGCCACCGCCAAAAAAATTAAATCTATCAACGGTAATATTTTTGGATACGATCGCAAATATGAATCAAATATCACGCCTCGTGGATGGATATGGGAAGACATTGGAAATTATTACGGGGCAGGGGCAAGCGGATTAAATTGGCGCGAGAACCAATATGACCTCTATTTAAAAGCCGGTGATAAAATAGGCGATAAAGCCAGTATCATCAAAATGGTTCCCCGCCTCGAAAATATTGGTTTGTATTCGGAATTGACTACCGCTGCCAAGGGTTCGGGCGATAATGCCTATGTATTTTTGCCGCCTTATTCACCGGCAGGTTATGTAAGGGGCACCATTCCATTGGGGGAAAATAATTTTAAGATTGCCGCTGCCGTACCCGACCCCGGTGGATATATGATACAGGAATTATTGAAAGTGGTTCAATTGCCGGGCGATAAAATTTTATTTACAGGTTCTTTCAATGGAATTGAAATTGATAAAAAAGATTTGGCAATACATCCCATAGTTTTTTATACGCATTATTCTCCCTCCTTGGATAGTTTGAATTATTGGTTTTTAAAAAAGAGCATCAATCTTTATGGCGAAGCCCTGGTAAAAGCAATGGCCTATGAAAAAAATGGTTTCGGTAGTACCGATTCGGGCATTGCACTCATCAAAAGATTTTGGAAAGACAAGGGCATTGATCCTGCCGCCATTAATATTTTAGATGGGAGCGGACTATCACCTGCCAATCGCGTTACCACGCATTCTTTAGTAACCATATTGCAATATGCTAAACAACAAAACTGGTATAATTCTTTTTACAATGCCCTACCCGAAATGAATGGCATACACATGAAGGATGGCTATATTGGTGGTGTAAGAAGTTATAGCGGTTATGTAAAAAGCAAGAGCGGAGCGGAATATAGTTTTTCTTTTATCGTCAATAATTTTAGCGGCAGCGCTGGCACGATGCGGGAGAAGATGTGGAGATTACTGGATTTGTTGAAGTGATGGGAGTAAAGTTTTTAGTTTTTAGTTGTTCAAATTGAAACTGATTTATTTTAGGAAGCCCTAAACCTTTACCTCAACCTTAACCTTAATCTTAATCTCAACCTCTCTATGTTCCTCTCCGAAACAACCATCCGCATTCATTATGCATCACCCGACCAGATGGGCATTGTGTATTATGGTCATTATGCGCAGTTTTATGAAATAGGCAGAACACAGAAGCCATTCGGCAATTGGGCTATACTTATAAGGAGATAGAAGCACTCGGCATTATTATGCCTGTGGTAGAAATACATAGTCGCTTTTTACGACCCGCTAAATACGATGATTTGATTACGGTTAAAACCCTGTTAAAAGAAATGCCTGCTCATCATAAGATTGTGTTTCACACAGAAATCTATAATGAGCAGGCTGAATTATTAAATACTGGCACCGTTACGCTCTTCTTCATTGATGCAAAAAAAATGAAGCGTTGTGAAATGCCCATTGAATTAAAAGAAAGACTAGGACATTACTTTCTTTAAAACAACTAATAACTTTTCTGCATTGTTTTTTAATTCCTTTTTTTTGCCGTAAGGCAGGTTGAGGAAGGGATGAAGTAGGGTTGAAAATGGTTGAATGTTATAGAAGCAATTGCAGGTGCAACAACTAAAAACCAACAACCAACAACTAAAAACTTTCGTTTACGCCCTATAATAATCCCCCTTCCAATTTACAATCGCCGCTTTAATATCTTTTGAAGAAAGATTTTCATCTGCTGCTCTTTTAGCTAGTGCAACAAATTCATCATCGCCGGCAAAACGAAGGGCAATGATTTGTCCAATGCGCAAGCGATTGTCTAATGGTTTGCCTGTTGCCAGATAATGCCTGAAATTTTCTTCTGCACGGATGGCCCTGTCCTGCGCCTTCAAGGCAAATACACGACAAAACCAATATACCAATAACAAAGAAAAAACAGCCAATAGTAATGTAGCAGCCAACACCCTGCCACCAGCACCGACATAGGCTTTGTACAAATTATAAGTTGCACCTATCAATGCAAATAAAATAGTAGTAGATGCCAGGAAATGATAGCCGGGCACTAAGCGAACATGATTTTTAAGATTTTGAGTAGACATGATTTTTAAATTTTACACTAATTACAAAAAATTTTTGACAAAAGAGAAGTAAAGAGGTTGAGGTTGAGGTAAAGGTTTAGATAAAGGTTGAGGTAAAGGTTGAGGTAAAGGTTTAGGGTTTAGAGTTTAGGGGTTTAGAGTTTAGGGGTTTAGGGGTTTAGAGGTTAAGGGAAAGGTTGAGATTAAGGTTAAGATTGAGGTTAAGGT
>CAIOIZ010000158.1 GCA_903858475.1 uncultured Bacteroidota bacterium | reverse complement strand
ATCCCAGCCCCCAAATTACCGACAGGAATCTGAATGACTCTATTCAAGGTAGAACACCGCATCCGGTTAAATATTTTTCCGCTCGAAGTAAGTGCAATGAAGATATTAATTACACCCGTTATTTTCTTAGAGCCTTTATATTCTAAAGTTAGGTAATTGCCCATTGGCACTGGATACATGACCCAATTGGTGGTGGACTTCGTATTTATCTTAATGATTGTAGAAAAATTACTAGTTCCATTGGATCGCAGGATTTTTAACCTGTAAAAATTATTCCCCGAATTAGGTTCACGATGAATAAACTGAAATTGTTGCATCGCTGAATAATCGCTTACATTTTGTTGGGCAATATCTAGCCAGCTTTTTTGATCAGTACTCAATTGCAATGTAAATTTTCGAATATCTGGTTCGGATTTATCCCAATTAAGCCTCACTTGATTACTTGCCTCCAAGTAAATTGCTTTAAATTGAATGGCCAATAACCTTTCACCTATCAACAGGCTACCTAATATCATAGGCAATTGGACTAATTTAAACATGCCGATCGAATTTGATATTGTCCTGAAAAAAACGGACCAATTTCTACCTGTAAAAAGTTAAATCTATTTAAAAATGATTACCCTGGGCGATTTAACACTGCAGTATTCATCATTTCATTTAAAATTAATAATCTATATCACCCTGATAATGATTGAAATCATGGTACAAAACCAGGTTTCCTCCTTAACTTTGCGGCGTTAAATAATTCATCATTTTATAAATCAATAATTAATATGAAAATTACTGTTGTAGGTGCTGGTGCCGTTGGAGCTACTTGTGCCGATAATATTGCCCGTAAGGAATTGTGCAGCGAATTGGTGCTAGTTGATATTAAAGAAGGTGTTGCAGAAGGAAAAGCCATGGATATGATGCAAACAGCTACTCTATTAGGCTTTGATACAAAAATTACTGGCAGCACCAACGATTATACCAAAACTGCAGGCACTGATGTAGCAGTAATTACTAGTGGTATTCCTCGTAAACCAGGAATGACCAGAGAAGATCTTATTGGCATCAATGCTGGCATCGTAAAATCGGTAACACAAAATATATTACAATACAGTCCTAATGCCATCATTATTGTAATTAGCAATCCAATGGATACCATGACCTATTTGGCATTGAAAAGCAGTGGCCTTCCAAAGAACAGAATCATAGGCATGGGTGGCATTTTAGATAGCAGTCGATTTAAATATTATTTATCTACTGCCATGGGATGCACAGCTACCGATATTCAAGGAGTAGTTGTTGGTGGACATGGAGATACTACCATGATTCCGTTAACAAGATTAGCTACTTATCAAGGAACTCCAGTAAGTGATCATCTTGATGCCGATACATTAAAAAAAGTTGCAGCCGATACAATGGTTGGAGGCGCTACACTCACTGGCCTATTAGGAACCAGTGCTTGGTATGCACCTGGGGCTGCAGGAGCTGCCTTGGTAGAAAGCATCGTAAGAGATGAAAAGAAATTATTCACTTGCTGTGTTAGTTTAGAAGGCGAATACGGACAAAATGATATTTGCATGGGCGTACCTGTAATCATCGGTAAGAATGGCTGGGAGAAAATTGTGGATTACAAATTAAATGAAGAGGAGCAAGCCGCATTTAATAAAAGCGCAGAGGCTGTACGCAATATGAATAGCATATTAGCCACTTTAGGCGTTTAAAATATCAATCGACTTCAATAAAAAAACCGGGACAACCCGGTTTTTTTATTTTATTAGAAAGATGTTGATTTTAACTAATTCCACTAACCAGCATATCCTTATTTACTTTTTGCACCAAACCCTGCAACACCTTACCAGGTCCCGACTCGGTAAATTGTGTAGCTCCATCTGTTATCATAGCTTGTACACATTGAGTCCATCTTACAGCACCTGTTAATTGATCAATTAAATTTCTTTTGATAAGAGCAGGGTCTGAAACTGCAGCTGCCACTACATTTTGATAAACAGGAAATCGAGGCGTATTAAATTGAGTTGATTCAATAGCAGCAGCTAATTCTTCTTTAGCTGGTAACATCAATGGTGAATGAAATGCTCCGCCAACAGGAAGTACCAGTGCTCTTTTGGCACCGGCAGCTTTCAATCTTTCACATGCTATTTCAATTCCTTTGATACTGCCGCTAATTACTAATTGACCAGGGCAATTATAATTTGCAGGTACAACCACTTCGCCTGTTTCAGCCTGAATGGCAGCACATATTTCTTCTACCTTATCGTCTGCCAATGCCAATACTGCGGCCATGGTAGAGGGGTTCAATTCACAAGCTTTTTGCATAGCACTTGCACGGATGGCAACTAGTTTCAACGCATCTTCAAATAGTAGACAATCGTTGGCAACCAAGGCAGAAAATTCACCCAATGAATGACCAGCAACCATTTCGGGTGTTGATATGGCCAATGTTTTATACGCAATAACAGCATGTAAGAAAACGGCCGGCTGTGTTACATTGGTTTGTTTTAAGGCATCCTCTGTACCAGTAAACATTACATCAGAAATGCGGAATCCCAATACTTCATTGGCTCTTTCGAATAGTGCTTTAGCGGCTTCCTTATTTTCATATAAGCTTTTTCCCATTCCGGAAAACTGCGATCCCTGACCAGGGAAAATATATGCTTGTGACATAGTTCAGTAATTTAAGTACAAATAAAATAAAAAAATCCCTCATTAGGAGGGATTGTAACTAGAAATAAAATAATTATTAATGCAACCGGGCGGTAATCAATTTCAAAAACTCACTCCTGGTTTTGTCTTTTTCAAATTCACCGCTAAATGCCGAAGTAGTAGTCACTGAATTTTGTTTTTGAACGCCCCGCATCATCATGCATAAATGAGAAGCTTCTACTACTACAGCAACACCCAAAGGATTTAGGGTGTCTTGTATAGCAGATAATATTTGAGTAGTCAATCGCTCCTGTACCTGCAATCGCTTGCTATAAACATCCACTACCCTAGCTATCTTACTTAAACCTGTAATCCAACCGTTAGGGATATACGCAACATGTGCCTTTCCGAAAAAAGGCAGCATATGATGCTCGCACATACTATACAATTCAATATCCTTTACTATAATCATTTCGCTTACAGATTCATGAAATTTAGCTGAATTCAATATAACACGGGCGTCTAGTTGATAACCTTGCGTCATTACTTGCATGGCTTTGGCAATACGCTCTGGTGTTTTCAAAAGACCCTCCCTATTTGAATCCTCGCCTAAAAGGTCAATGCTTTGCTTATACGTACTAATTAAGCCATTGGTGACGTCCTCATCGTAATGTTCAATTTTTTTGTATGCCATATATCTACTTAAAATTATTATAATGATTATTAACCATAATATTCAACATAAATTCTAGGAGTTTCGAACAGCTTTACACAATGGAGCTGAACTGATTCTGCTTGTAAAACTGGCTGCAATTGTTCCCAAATTTTAATAGTTAGGTTTTCAGCAGTGGTAAACTCTCCCTTTATAAAATCAACATCTAAATTCAGGTTTTTATGATCCAATTTATCACAAACATATTCATTTATGATTGCGCTTAATCTTTTTGCATTAAAAATAAACCCGGTCTCCTTTTGGGTTTCTCCCTTGATGGTAACATGAATTTCGTAATTATGTCCATGCCAATTTTCATTCGCACATTTGCCAAATATTTCATTGTTTTTTTCTGGGCTCCAGCTTGGATTCCAAAGTTTGTGAGCCGCATTAAAATGTTCAACCCTAGTTAAATAAACCATTTTTTTGATTTGTGCAAAGGTACAGATTGATTATATAACAGCTTATCAGTAAAAAAGTTGAAATTTGCCTCATGAAAATACTTTTGGTGGCGGCTACCGAAATGGAGATTGAACCATTTCAACGCAATCAACAGGGTATCGACATCCTGATTTCGGGTGTAGGCATCCCTGTTACCATTTATCAATTACAGAAGAAAATGCAGCAAACTGCTTATGACTTGGTAATTCAAGCGGGCATTGCAGGTAGCTTTGATCCTTCCTTGGTAAATGGTGAAACCGTTTTTGTGGGAAGCGATTGTTTTGGCGACTTGGGTATTTTTGAAAGACAAAGCTTCGAGCCCCTTTTCAATACGGCCCTTGCCAATAAAAATGATTTTCCATTTTCTGAAGGCTGGTTAGTGAACCCGAATGAATTCCCCTTTCTCTCATCCATGAAAAAGGTTAAAGGCATCACAGTTAATACGGTAAGTGAAGATCAGCATGTATGCAATAATAGACGGCAAATATTTCAAGCAGATATTGAATCGATGGAAGGCGCCGCCTTACACTATTGTTGTTTAATGGAAAAAATTCCCTTTCTACAAATTAGAAGCATTAGCAATTTGGTAGGTGAAAGAGATAAGACAAGATGGTGTTTTACTGAGGCCATTGACAACCTGCATCAAAAACTACATTTTTTCATCGCCCAAATTCAAAATAAATAAACTGATTCACTTGAAACTAAGTATTGGATTTTCGCCATGTCCCAATGACACGTTCATTTTTGATGCCTTGGTAAATAATAAAATTGATCACCCAGGCATTGAACTGACTCCTTATTTAGAGGATGTGGAAACCCTCAACCAATGGGCATTAGAAGGGAAACTGGATATTACTAAACTAAGCTATGGCGTCTATCCTTTAGTGAGCAATCAATATCAAATTCTCAATAGTGGTAGTGCGTTGGGTAGTGGTGTTGGACCATTATTAATTAGTAACCATGCCGGTGATCAATTAGTAGACAATTATTGCATTGCAATACCTGGTGAGCATACGACTGCGCATTTATTATTTTCATTAGCCTATCCCAACGCAAAAAATAAAGTTTTTCTCCGTTACAATGAGATAGAAGAATTTGTACTTGCTGGGAAAGGATTGGGTGTAATTATTCATGAAAATAGGTTTACTTATTCGTCCAAGGGCTTACATAAAATAACCGACTTAGGTGATTATTGGGAAAAAACAACCGGCAGTAATATTCCGCTTGGTGGCATTGTGATAAGGCGATCACTAGATACTAATTTGAAGCTTACTATCAATCAATACATCAGGAATAGTATTGAATACGCCTACAGCCACCATTATAAAATACTCACAGATTATGTAAAAATGCATTCACAAGAAATGAGTGAGGAAGTAATGCGCAAGCACATAGATTTATATGTTAATCAATATTCCATTGAATTGGGTACTATTGGGCAGAATGCCATACAGCAATTAATTAGCGTGTACCAAGATTCCCATGGAGGTGAAAACAATGCTCAACAATTTTTTGTTCAAGAGGCTAGTATCACTCCGTAACTTTCAGCGCTTTAGCATAAGTGGCCAAGCATCTTTTTCTAGCTTCTTCATGTACAACAATAGGTGTTGGATAAGTTAATTCCTGAAATTCGGGCACCCATTTTTTTATATAATCGAGAGAAGCATCAAATCTTTGAGTTTGTAAATAGGGATTAAATATCCTAAAATAGGGAGCTGCATCACAACCAGATCCTGCTGCCCATTGCCATCCTCCATTATTCGCAGCCAAATCATAATCCAATAGTTTATTAGCAAAATAGGCCTCCCCTAATCGCCAATCGAGTAAAAGATGTTTGGCAAAAAAAGAAGCCACAATCATCCTTACCCGGTTATGCATAAAGCCTGTTGTGTTGAGTTCCCGCATTCCTGCATCAACAATTGGGTAACCGGTTTGACCCTGGCACCACTTGTCAAATTCACCCTGGTCTTGGCGCCATTCAATTTGATCATAGGCCGGTTTGAAGGCATGCCCCTTCCCCACTCTTGGGAAATGCCAAAGTATCATATGATAAAAATCGCGCCATATCAATTCATTTAAAAAAGTTTCATTAAGTGGCATCGCATAATTGGCTAACGCTCGAATGCTTATCGTACCAAATCGTAGATGTATCCCCAGTTTAGAAGTGCCAGCGATGGCAGGAAAATCGCGTTGGGCACTATATTGTGAAATGAGTAGTGCATTGAAATCTGCTTTCGGCGCAACAATGGTTGATGGCGAAAAGCCAATAGAAGTTAAAGATGGAATGGGCAGAGGTTTTTGTTGAAGAAAGCAATTACTGTATTGTTGAGATGGAAAGGCAGTGAAACTTTCTGCACTCAAACCTGCTTTCCATTTTTTACTATAGGGTGTAAATACAGTATAGGGCTTACCATCGTCTTTTATTACTTCCTCTTTTTCAAAAACAACAATATCCTTGAATGTATGAAACAAAATTCCTTCAGGTTTCAGTATAGCTGCTATTTCAGTATCCCGTTCAATAGCAGCGGGTTCATAATCGTGATTTGCAAATAGGTCATGAATGGTATAGGTGCTTATTAATTCCTTAATAATTTGAGCAGGTTTTCCATAGCGAACATCCAATGTACTACCCAATGAAATCAATTGCTGTTGTAGTGAAAGAATTGTTTGGTGAATAAAATCAACTCTTGCGTCGGCTTTATCCTCTAGTTTATCTAATATATTTTGATCAAAAATAAAAATGGGCAATACGGGCAGGCCTTGTTTTAATGCATGATATAATCCGGCATTATCTTCCAATCTTAAATCGCGACGAAACCAAAAGACATTTATTTTGGTGCTATTATGTAGG
Organism: uncultured Bacteroidota bacterium; assembly: GCA_903858475.1. GTDB lineage: Bacteria > Bacteroidota > Bacteroidia > Chitinophagales > Chitinophagaceae > Ferruginibacter. Next base: position 19,832 of record CAIOIZ010000158.1, on the reverse strand, counting down.
GTTGCTTTATCCATTGAAATTATTCACATTTAACAATGAACTACTTAAATAGTTGAATCCAAGGATGAAAATATTTCCTGAATACGCAAATTGGTATATTCTTTATCGCCAATTTGCTTTACCCATCGCATAGTATAAATGGAATTAGTAAGAAAAACTTCATCGGCTTGGAGTAAATCGTCTACGGTCAATGGTTGCTCTTTGATTTCCCATCCCATTTTTTCAATACTGCCTATAATATAATTTCGCATCACGCCTGCTATACAAGCTTCGTTTAAGGGTGGTGTTACAACAGTGCTATTTATTACTGCAAATAGATTTGAAATGCTTGTATCAGCGATGCGGTCCTGTGTATTTAGTACGATTGCATCATTCCATTTTTCTTGCTTGGCTTTTAAGGCAGCCATGGCATAAGGAAGAAAATTATTGTGTTTAATATTACTCAATGAATCAATTGCTTTTTTAGCGCCCCTATAAATACCTACTACCAAACCATTACTGTTTAACTCCAATTTATACTCTTTCAAAGGCCAAGTTTGAATTAAATAATGAGGAATGTGATTGATAGGATCATACAAGCCTCCATCGCCTCTATAGATGGAAAGCCTTATTCTAGCTGCCCCGATACAGTTATTTTTTTCAGTCAATTGAAGAATGGCTGTAGTCAGCATTTCAGGACTAAAATGTCGAGGTATATCAAAGGACAACAGCTGCATTCCTTTCCATAACCGCGCGAAATGCTCATCGGGGAAAATGATATTACCCTTTAGTACTTTGAGTGTTTCAAAAACACCATCGCCGTAGCGCAAACCTCTATTATCTGGCCCGATAACAGGGGTATCTGCTTTAAATATTTTTCCATCAAAATTGAAAAATGACATAAAACAAAGATAGCTGTAGTAAATTGCTTGAAATAAAAAACCCTTGGATAACCAAGGGTTGGTAAGCAAATAGTTCTTAAGGTTTATCGGGTATTATAATGCTTCGTCTAAGATATTGTTTTTAACCGCGTACATAATTAAGCCTGCGGTACTTTTTGCACCTGTCTTCACTTTTAATTTATCACGGATTGCTTCTACAGTACGTGGACTTAATTCTACCACTTCTGCAATTTCTTTGGTACTTTTTTCTTCACACATTAATCTTAATATCATGATTTCTTTATCAGTCAGCTGAGCTTCCATTTGTATGATCTTCTGTGGACCAGGGAAATTTCTTTGCTTTAGATTGCTCAATAGGGCCTGATTGGTAAGTTGGTTGAAATAGTATTCTTGTTCATGGCAAGTCTTAATTGCCTGATAAATAATTTCGCTATCGCTGGTTTTGGTTAGATAACTATTGGCACCCAATTCCATTAATTTGGTAATCATACTTTGATCGTCCATCATGGTAAGCATGATAACTTTCAAATGAGGTGCTTTTTTCTTTAATTCAGGTAATGTGGCAATCCCATCCATAATGGGCATTTGAATATCTAACAATACCACATCTGCTTCAATGGCTCCAATCATATTGAGCAGATGCATTCCATTATCAGCTTCTGCAATTACTTGAATATCTTTTTTGGTACTAAGGGCTGTCTTTACGCCTGCTCTGTATAGTACATGATCATCGGCAATAATTACTCTGATTGGATTAGATGCAGTGTTTTCGGTAGACATATCAATAAATTTTATTCATTTAGCTGGTTTTTCTAACTGTATTAACGTAGGGTGCAAGTTCAAATTATATTCTCGCACTAAAAAGAGGGTAATTACCCTATGTCTAACATGGGGAATTTACGATAAAATAGGAGAACTTCGCCGTTGAAAATTACTATTACTAATATATTTATATGTGTATAAGGCTCAATTTAAATACACTAACCCCTATTCAATCAGCTTATGGCGCATACCATACATAATTAATCCGCCGATTGTTTTGGCATTTACCTTGGTCTTCATATTTTGCCGAATGGTTTCAACAGTCCTTGGACTAAGGAAAATTACTTTGGATATTTCTTCGGTAGTTTTGTCTTCTGCCAATAATTGAAGGATTTTCAATTCCTTTTCATTAAAAGTTACGCTGGCATTGTTTCCATAATGCTGGCGAATATTTTTCTTTTGCATCAACTTGCCCATTACCGCCTGATTGACTAAATCATTGAAGTAAAAGTCGTCATTCATGCAGGTTAGAATGGCATTATAGATTTCCTCTGGATCAGTAGTTTTGGTTAAGTAGGCATTGGCCCCCATTTCCATCATTTTACTGATCATTTGCTGATCGTCATACATGGTCAGCACTATAATCTTGATATCCTCATATTCTTTACGAATGATTTGAATAGCGTTGATGCCATCAATTTCGGGCATTCTAATATCCATCAGAAGCACTTCAGGCTTTTTGATAGAAATTTTATGCATCATATCTTTCCCATCCTCAGCTTCCCAGAGCATTTTAAGGTCTTTTTTTCCGGAAAGGGCCATTTTTATTCCATCTCTGAAAATTTTATGATCGTCGGCAATGGCTAATTTAATCTGTTGTTCGTTGTTCATAACTATAGAAAGATAATTTACAGTATAATCAGGCTTCAATTTACAATTAAAATAGATTTTATAGAAAAAATACTAAAAAACCTGCCTTAACCCGTTGCCACAAGTCATAACCAAGCCCCCATCGGAAAAATCATCTTAGTTTATTCCTATTGAAATAAAACTGATAATTAGGCAGATTTTAATTTACTCATGGAATTTTGTTTATTGAAAGTATTTGTTCTCGAAAAAATAATTGTGCTGTTAAAAAAAGGGGTAATACTGTAATAAAATGCTTTAAGTGAAAAAGATTGTGGAACAAACCCTCTTACAGAAGGCGATGAGAGACAAAGCCCAGGTTTTCAGTATATCAGTTTACCATAGTCATATTACTGCTGTAAACGATTTGCTCCAACAATCGATTTCAAAAGGTTGAGGGAAATTGAATTCTGTTAAGCTATTTCTTAATTGGGCATCTCCTCCTTGTACAAATGCCATAAAGAAACAGTACACAGTAGTATTTCGATTTTAGTCAAATTTGTTTTAAATAAATTAACACCTACTCTATTATACGGTTTTCGGCAATCCCGTTTTAAGGGTCATGGTTAGCATACGGCCGGCATTTATAGGCCACTGGATTATCGGTTACATTTTTAAAAATGGTACGGAATAAAAACGATGCAAATCTTTACATTTCAACAATTACATACAAGGGGAAAGCACCATTTAATGAAGCTATTTTACCAAATAAATTAGGATGATTTATTGAAACCCCAATCAGTTCATGGCTTTTTTTTACTGATGAGGAAAACAACAAAAAAAAGGGAGATAAATCTGTTTTTAATTTGAGGGGGATTGGGTAGTATTGTGGAAAGAAAACTTATTCAAATGAAAGAGATTTTCGGAAGTGTAATATTGTATTTTCAAATCACCTGTTATTTAATATCATTTTACTATTCATTACGATTAATAAATAACAAAAATATTCCTAAATATATGAGTGGGTTTTATTGGTACAATATTGTTTCTATATTAATCTTAATTACTTATATTTTTAGTTCGAAATTCCATTTTTTCAGTTTGTCATTCTATCATTTAATCAACAATTATTCTTTAATTTTCCACTTCAGTTTCCTGAGTTATTTTATTTATAGAATAACGAAAAACACTATAAACAAATTTATATTCTGGACTATTTTCTTTGTAATAATGTTAAGTGTCTTGATAATTCTCATTTACAACAATAATTCGAAATCAGATTTTATAGCTTTTGCTATTTCAAATTTGGGCCTAATAATTTTCTGTATCTTCTACTACTATTATTTATTTAAAGAATTACCGAGTCCTTCGCTTTTAAATGAACCTTCTTTTTGGATAATTACTGGAATTTTCCTTTGTATGGTTTTGCATGTACCGATTTCTTCCATACATGGGTATTTAACATTAAAAATAAATAAAGACATCATTAGAGTAATACTTTCAATTTCATCTCTTTCCTATGCATTTATGCATTTATTTTTTGTCAAAGCTTTTTTATGTTCAATCAATCATCGCAGTCAATAATTATTTTCACGATCAGTATCTTCATTTTATTACTCCTGTTTGCAGGCTTTATAATAAAAATGGGATATTATTATCAAAAAAAACAGAATACTTACATAAATGAAATGGAAATCATAAAGGCTTCTCACGAAAAAGCAATCTTGGAGTCTCAAATTGAAATACAGGAGGAAACATTTCAAAATATTAGTAGAGAAATACATGACAATATCGGACAGAAATTAACGCTTGCCAAACTTCAACTAAATACGCTTTCTCTTTCAGCTGAAACCAATTTAAAAGAGTCCATTAATAGCAGCATCGAAATGATTAGTGAAGCCATATTGGATCTGAGTGATATTAGTCGCAGCATGAGTAGCGAAATCATCCAGAACAATGGATTGATAAAAGCACTGGAATTCGAAATTGCTCAATTGCAAAAAAGTGGACTCTATACTATTTCACTTACCCTCAAAGGCCACCCAGTATTTTTAGAAAGTCACTTTGAATTGATGCTATTTAGAATAGTGCAGGAAGCGATTAGCAATATTATTAAACATGCTGCTGCAAATAGTATTGAACTTTTATTGATCTATGAAAATAATTTTTTAATGCTTCAAATAGTTGATAATGGAAAAGGAATTGAATATGCTGAGAATTTTCTCCAAGGAATTGGCATACAAAATATGCGTAAAAGGGCGCTGCAATTAAATGGAGAAATGACCATAAAAAGAAATGAAGAAAAAGGAACCACCATAACCATTAAAATCCCATTGAATGGAAACAAATAAAATCAATCGCATCATTCTGGCAGACGACCATATACTATTAAGAGATGCGTTGGCCAATCTAATTAATAGTTTTGATCGATTTCAAGTAATGGCTGTTGCAGGGAATGGCCTGGAAGTACAAACTGCTCTCAAGAAAGACACGCAAGCTGATATTGCTTTACTGGATTTAAATATGCCTGGTATGGATGGATTTGAAACTGCTAAATGGCTACAAGAGGCATATCCCAATATAAAAGTGTTGATACTGACTATGTATGATAGTGAAATTGCGCTTATTAGAATGCTGCAGTCGGGAGTAAGGGGATTTTTAAAAAAAGATATACATCCAACTGAACTTAGAACAGCACTGAATAGTGTAGCCGACAATGGCTATTATTATAGCCACCAAGCCACAGGAAAACTGGCCAACCTTTTTCAGAAAAACCATGAAAACAATAAATCCATGGACAAATCTATTTTGTCGGAATTAGAAATAGAATTTTTGAAATTAGCTAGTACCGATATGACCTATAAAGAAATTGCGCAAATCATGCGCCTATCGCCCAGGCATATCGATCACTATCGAGATGCATTATTTGAAAAATTGGATGTCAGGAGCAGAGTTGGCTTGGCAATTTATGCAGTCAAAAACGGTATCGTTAGGTTTTAGTGATTTTTGATTCCCCCAATCTGCATTGAATTTGACTTTATTTTTCAAAGGAACCCTTGATTTTGTAGCTGACGCGTAAAATTACGTAGGATGATTACGTTTGAATGAGCAGGTTGTTTTACGATTGCGCTTTGCGTTTTTGCATGATAAAAAGTAAATGCAACAGCCAAAAAAAAGGGCAGTTCTGCTCTTTTTCCAACTACACAAAGGAGGTACTTTTGTACCAGTTGATTGACATCGGTTCCACTGAAATTATTATCCAATATCCAAGAACCGAAAATATCCAATATCCAAAGAACCAAAATATCCGATAGACGGAAATCCAATTGTCCTAAAGAAAATCCTTTGTTTGTGCTTGTGAGTCCGGTGTCAATCAACTATTATTAAATTTAAATCCCGTTTTAATCCAATATTTTAAATGCAAGTTTTTCCACAGCTGTGGAGAACCTTACTAGAAAAAACCCAGATTTCAATCTGTCACTAGAGCTAAGTAATTGATTTACAAAGCCTACCCCCTGAAACCTCCACTTTTTTATCAATAGTAAAATTGCTTGGTAAAGCTACGATTAGCTTCCATAGTAATTTTACTATTTTTATTTCGTAGTTTTACTTCTCGATTTTACGTATCTTTACGTGAAATATTACTAACATCTTGTTAACAGCAAAGATTTCAAGCCGTTTTTAGCATTTTACTCGATTTACTGGGCCCTTTTTAAAGTTGGTTTTTGAAAGCCAAATTTGTGTTCAGTATTTCAATAAACCACTAAAATATTTATTTTATGCATTCAGAAATTTTTGAAATCTTAGTTGATTTATTATTCGCATAGATTTTGATATTTGAGATATTTGATTAACTTTGAAAGAAATAATCATCTATCCTACAAAATCTTAGATATATCACATTTGCAAGCGAACTATTCCCTTTTTTGTTTTGTCTAATATTTTTAAGTAGAATATTAACAAAAGAAAAAAGGCTATTTTTATTGTACTCCTTTTTTATTTTTGTACTTATTATTCTTGCGGTTTACTTTGTTTATTTTGCTAAACAAAAGCCTACTTATTATCTTGTAGCAAGAATAGATATAATTATTGAGTTCGCATTTCTTACATTAATTTTTTTCCTGAAAATTAAAAGTTTATTAGTACGAGCAATCTGTATTCCATCAATTATTGCTTTCGCATTACTTTGCATATATGACTTTCAAATTACGCCCCCTTCTATTGCTTATTTACCACTTTTAGTTGAATGTTTATTTTTTATTGTTTTAATAACCTATTTCTTTATTGAAACAATTAATAATGATGAGGATGAACTATTCTCATCTAAATTCATGTTTTGGCTTTCTGTAGCGTTTTTTATAAATTTTTCTGGAAATTTTAGTTTATTCCTATACTCAGAATCAATTTCATTTAAAGATGAAAGTTATAAATTCAATTTTACAATAATTTATAGCACAGTTACAATACTCAAAAATTTAATCCTTTGCTATGCAATTTCAAAAAGAGAAACCCAAGAAATAAAATTTGAAAAGAGTGAAAATTTACATAGTACAGTTAAAGAACAAACATTCAAATCCACTCTAAACTAACAGCAAACCATCTCATGCCGATAATGGACTTAAGCAGTATTTTTATGGCCGTACCAATCCTACTATTTGTAGGCACATTTGGTATGCTCTTACTGACTTTTAGTATCATTTATTTTTTGGTATATCACCAGAAAAAAATCAAAATCAAAAATGCTGCACTTAAAAAGCTAGAAGACGAAAAGCAGCAAATAATGGTACGGGCTTCCATCAAATTTCAAGAAGAGGAAAGAAACCGTATTGCTGCCGATCTTCATGATGATGCAGGCCCTTTGTTGGCAACGGTTAGACTTTATTTGAATGAGAATATGGTCAACCTCGACAAACACACCCTTGTTCAAAATGTCATGGCTGCAAGAGGTGTGGTAGACGAAGCTATCATGTTAATAAGAAATATCAGTCATAGTTTGATGCCCCCTACCCTCAAAAATTTTGGACTTGAATCTGCTATCACCGATTTGTTTAATAAAATTAACGGTAGTGGTAGTATGAGTGCCAGCGTACGCTTTCACGATTACCGAGTACGCCTCACTACCGATCAGGAATTACTGGTTTTCAGAATTGTACAAGAATTGGTTAACAATATCATTAAACATAGCAATGCCGGATTTATTCACCTCACTGAACATGTTGGTGGTAGAGGAAAAATGTATATAAGAGTACATCATGATGGCACAGGACTTACACAAAGTGAATATGAAAGATTAAATGACAGTGCCCTGGGATTGGGTTTAAAGAACATCAGTAGTCGCATTAAAGTATTAAAAGGCAATATCCATTTCGAATTGGATAGTAGTCATACTTATTATAAAGTAAACTTGGAGATTCCAATGGAGAAAGTTGCAAAAGAAATAAAAATGACTGTATAATTTATTTCCCGATTTTTATAGGATTTGTAATCATCTTAATTTACCCCCTTTTTCAGCAACAAAATTGATTTGCAATTTGGTATAAAACTGTTTTCTCGTAACTTTATACGGGTAGCCCCGATCTTATGGACGTAATAAAAGTAGCAATCGCAGACGATCATCAAATTTTCAGGAAGGGAGTCATCCTGTCCTTGAAATCTTTTGACAAAATCAGCTTCATAATGGAGGCCGACAATGGCCAGGACTTACTAGATAAAATACCCGGCAGTATGCCAGATGTAATTCTATGCGACCTTAAAATGCCTATCAAGGATGGTATTGATGCAACCAAGATCATCTCTAAATTATATCCTCAAATTAGAGTTATTATACTTACCATGTATGAAGACGAGCGGTTTGTCGGCCATTTAATGGACTGTGGTGCTGCTGGTTATTTACTTAAAAATACGGAGCCTGCTGAAATTCAAAAAGCCATCTTAGAAACTCAAAGAACAGGGTTCTACTTAAACCCATTTGTAAATAAAGTATTGATCAAAAAAAACTATTCAAAACAAAAATTTAACCCAAGTCTTAATTCTGAAGTCGTAATAAGTGATAGGGAAAAAGAAGTACTCACCCTTACCTGTATGGAATTCACGGCTGCAGAAATTGCTAAAAAGCTGGATATCAGTGCCCGCACTGTTGAAGCAATTAAAGATCGCCTGATGGAAAGATTTGGCGTAAAAAATTCTGTCGGATTAGTGTTTTTTGCAATGAAGAATCAGTTAATTGACTAACTGAATGTAAGTGTACTTCATCCCCTGTTATATTATTTTCGGCTCTGTTAAACTTATCTAAATTACAATTGTTAATTAGAAGAGTACTGATATCTTTACAGCCATCCCCTATAATATATGATTAAATCCCTTGTATTTTCCTTTGCTTATTTGATTGCTTTACAATCCTGTGCACAGAAAGATAACTCCATCAATATTAAATTAAAAACAATGACTCATCCCATTACAGATTCAACAAAAACGCCCATTGCCGGCAACACGAATGCAGTTGCTACGTTTGGCACTGGATGTTTCTGGTGTACTGAAGCTATCTTTCAACAACTAGAAGGTGTTGATACAGTAACTAGTGGATATAGTGGCGGGCATGTTGTTAATCCAACTTATCAGGAGGTATGCAGCAAAACAACTGGTCATGCAGAATGCCTTCAGATTGAATACGATTCCACTATAATTAGTTTTGATGAATTGCTTGAAATATTTTGGCAGGTACATAACCCTACCACCCTTAATCGGCAGGGAGCAGATACTGGTCCTCAATATAGAAGTGTTATTTTTTTTCATGACAATTTACAAAAGGAAAAAGCTGAAAAATATAAGGAAGCCCTTAACCAATCGGGTGCATTTGAAAACCCGATAGTCACTACTTTAGAAAAATTTACTATTTTCTATCCTGCTGAAAATTATCACCAAAATTATTACAACAATAATAGTGAGGAAGGATATTGTCAAATGGTAATAAGACCTAAACTTGAAAAATTTGAAAAAGTATTCAAATCCAAATTAAAAAAGCACTAACTATAACACAGTACCAAGCATAGATTTTTCTACCGCAGTAAGTTTTATTTTTTTTCAACCCGTCGCAGTTCCAATAAGTTGAGGCTATTAGCATTAAAATGTAGAATATTTTGATGAACCAAATGAATAGCAACATCATACCATAAGGGTACTACTGGAGCATCCTCGATAATTATTTGATCCATTTGTCTGTAAAGCTGATACCGAATTGAATCATTTTTTTCTGCCAGTGATTTTTCATACAAAAGATCATAAACCGGATTGCGGTACCTGGTATAATTAGGGGGTGCAGGGTTCTTGCTATAAAATACACTTAAATAATTCTCTGCATCAGGATAATCAGCAATCCAACTGGCTCTGAAAAAGGCAGCTTTCCCTTTTGCAGTTTGTTCCATCAATAAGCTTTTTTGTACCACTTCCACTTTTACTGTAATTCCAATTTGATTCAGTTCGTTGGCAATGTAAGTACCTAAGTCGCCATAAATAGGGATGGTAATAAGCTTAATTACAGGTAGGTCTTTGCCCTCCTTAAACCCGGCTTCATTCAGCAATTGCATGGCTTTTGCAGGGTTGTAACTATATCCTTTTACCAACAATGAATCAAAAGAAGGTAATCCGCAGGGCACAAAGCCACTTTCAGCTGGAATGCCAATAGAATTACGCAAGTATAAAATCATTTTTCGCCTATCAAAACCATAATTGATGGCTTGTCTTATTTTCTTTAATCGAAGCGGCGACTGTTTCACCAAATCATTTTCGGCATCTACCAGTATACCCAAATATTCTATATTAAGATAGGGCTGTTTATGGAGGACTATTTTATCAATCCAAGCTTTTTTTAGATTTCCTGTTTTGGTAAGTACTTCATCTTTAAAAGAAGGATCAATATCATCAATGAAATCCAGTCGATCTTGTTGGAACTCTAAAAACTCAGTAGCCTTGCTATCATAAAAAGAAAGTTTTATCCCATCCAAATAAGGCAATGACCTACCCGACGCATCTTTTTCGAAGTATCCCTTATTTTTCTTTAAAACCAATGCCTGGCCTTCTTCCCACTCAACAAAAGCAAAAGGTCCTGTTCCAACAGGATGTCTGCGGAAATCATTTCCATAAAAATCAACTGCTTCTTTAGCAACGATGGAACAATATTGCATACTCAGTATGCCTAATATGGATTGAAATGGACTTTGTAATTTCAACTTAAAAACGCTATCATTTAAGTTGCTAAATGGAGTAATACTATCTACCCGGTTATTGAAAATCCATGCACCTGGGCTAGCCGTCGCTTTATTTATGATTCTATTAAAACTATATACTACATCTGAAGCGATGAGTTTGCGCCCTTTCCCATTAGAGAAACAAGGGTCGTCAACAAAATAAACATCATCTCTAAGATAAAATGTAAAACATAAATTATCTGCTGATACCTCCCATTTTTTAGCAAGGGATGGTTGAATGATCATATTGCTATCAATTTCAACAAGTGTATTATACAATTGATGAATAGCCCACATCACTTGCTTATTTTTGGCAAATGCTGGATCTATTGAAGCCAGTCCACTACTTTCATTATAGTGGAATATTTTCAGACCAGCATGTTGATGATTTTCACAGGTAGAAAGGAATATAATAAGAAGGAGGCCAGCAATGAAAAATCGGAATCTTTGCCTACTTGAATTAGCTGGGAACCCAGTTTGGAAGGCAGTATCGACAAAATCTTTCAAATCGCTGTTTTTGGTTAAATTGTAATTATTTACTGAACGGTTCAGTTATAATAGAAAGAAAACTAAATTAGCATATAAAACGCAAACTGTTTTCACCAATTCAAAACTTGCTATAAAATTATTGAAATGAAATTTTCCAATAAGTACATTTTATCCCCGCTATTTGCTTTTTGTATAATGGGTATTGGATATGCCCAACCACTAAAAAAACAAAAAATATTTACCCATGCAGATACAGTAAGAGGATATTATGGAATGGAGAGGAATTGGTGGGATGTATTAAAATATGATTTACAGGTAAGTTTTAATTTATCGGATAGCAGTATTAGCGGATATAATTCAATACAATTCAAGCAAATTGGACTTACTAAATCAGGCATATTACAAATTGACCTAAAAGCACCATTAATCATTGACAGTATTCTATATCATTCGTCTAAACAACGCCCTGTTGCTTGTACCTATAGTAAGGACGGAGATGCCTATTTAGTTCATATACCAGCTGCAGCAGCTACTCTTTCGCTTAAAAATACACAGAAAGAATACCTAACTGTATATTATCATGGCAAACCCCGAATTGCAGTTAGGCCACCTTGGGATGGTGGGCTAATAATGAAGAAAGACAAAAACAAGAACCCCTGGGTTACCATTGCCTGCCAGGGCTTGGGCGCAAGCGTCTGGTATCCATGCAAAGATCATCAGTCAGATGAACCAGACAGTGCCGAAATGCACATACGCATTCCTGATAGTCTGTTTTGTGTTGGCAATGGACAATTCCGTGGCAAAACATTATATCCAGATGGAACCGCGTCCTATGATTGGGCGGTTATTAATCCAATCAACAATTACTGCATTATTCCCTACATTGGAAAATATGTTCATTTCAATGAAATATATCAAGGAGAAAAAGGTCCTTTAAATATGGATTATTGGGTATTGGAATACAATCTTGAAAAAGCGAAGAGCCAATTTAAGGATGCTAGTAGAATGATGAAGGCCTTTGAATATTGGTTTGGCCCCTACCCTTTTTATGAAGATGGTTATAAATTAGTTGATGCGCCTCACTTAGGAATGGAGCATCAAAGTGCAACGGCCTATGGCAACGGATATCAAAATGGCTATCATGGATCTGATTTATCAGCCACCGGCTGGGGTCTTAAATGGGATTTCATTATCGTGCATGAAAGTGGTCATGAATGGTTTGCCAATAATATTACCACCAAAGACATAGCCGACATGTGGGTACATGAAGGATTTACCAATTATAGTGAAACCTTATTTACTGATTATTGGTATGGAAAAGAAGCGGGGAATGCCTATGTACAAGGCACCAGAAAACTGATTCAAAATGACATTCCTATCATTGGCCCTTACAATGTAAATCAAGAAGGCAGTGGAGACATGTATTATAAAGGCGGCAACTTATTACATATTATTAGGCAAATCGTTAATGATGATGAAAAATTCAGGAAAATACTGAGGGGACTTAACAAAATATATTACCATAAAACAGTTACTTCGCAAGAAGTAGAACAGTATATCAGTAAAGAAAGCAAAATAGATTTTAGTAAATTTTTTGACCAATATTTAAGAACCACTGACATTCCAGTATTGGAGTATAAAATAAATGGCTATAGCTTTAGCTATCGTTATACCAATTGTATAAAAGGTTTCAAAATGCCACTCAAAATAAATTTTAAAACTGTGCAATGGATTAAGCCAAGTAGCGAATGGCAAACATTATCAGTTTATCCAGAAGGCAATATTAGTTTTTCGGTGGATTCAAATTTCTATTTAAAAACAAAAAAGGTAGATTAATTTAGCAACAAATTTAAGCATGAGCCAAATTCGCCGGCAAAGTATCATCTCCTCTGTAGTCGTATATACCGGCTTTGTATTGGGCTTCTTGAACACCTATTTGTTTACACGAGAAGGCGGTTTCACAAAAGCGGAATATGGATTGACGGGGATATTCATTGCCATCGCTGCAATGATGTACGCCATTGCCAATATGGGTTTGCCCTCCTATATCTATAAATTTTACCCTTATTACAAAGATAATCTGCCCAACAAAAAAAATGACATGCTTAGCTGGTCATTATTACTTTCAATTGCTGGATTTTGTTTGGTAGTGTTGGGAGGACTTATTTTTAAAGATTTAATTATTCGGAAATTCGGAACCAATTCACCTGAACTGGTAAAATATTTCTATTGGATTTTTCCCTTTGGACTTGGCCTTACTATCTTTTCTATTTTGGAAGCATACGCTTGGCAATTACACAAATCGGTATTGACTAATTTTTTAAAAGAAGTTCAATTCAGGGTATTCACTACACTGCTTATTATTTTATCCTTTGCAGGCATTATTCATGGATTTGATTTATTTATCAAACTGTATTCACTTACTTATCTTGCCATTGCCATTTTATTATTTGCCTATTTAGCCTTTAGCAAGCAAATACACTTTCAGTTTTCTATTAGCAAAGTGACCAGAAAATTTTCAAAACAAATTCTGCGACTACTAACTTTCGTATATAGTGGTGGACTTGTATTCACCTTGGCATCAGTATTTGATTCCATATTGATTGCATCGGTATTACCACAAGGAATGGCATTAGCCGGCATTTATACACTTGCACAAAATATAGGAAGTTTAATTCAAGCGCCACAAAGAGGAATTATTGCATCTTCGATTCCCTCACTTGCTGCTGCCTGGAAAAATAAAGACATGGGAAGAATCAGTAGAATTTATACTAGATCCTCTGTCAACCAATTAATATTTTCTGTTGGCATGTTTGCCCTAATTTGGTTAAATTTTTCGGATGGCGTATTTAGTTTTCATTTACAATCGGGCTATTTAGATGCAAAATGGGTCTTTTTCTATATTGGCATGATGCGTATTATTGATATGGGCACCGGGTTAAATGCACAAATCATTGCCACTTCTACATTTTGGAGATTTGATTTTATTACTGGAGTTGTATTACTCATTATTACATTGCCGTTAAATTATATTTTAACTAAATATTATTATGGTGTAATGGGGCCTGCAATATCTAATTTAATAAGTTTTAGTTTGTACAATGCTATTAGGTATTTTTTCTTGATCAAGCGATTTAAGATGCAGCCATTTACAATAAAAACAATATATACTATTGTATTGGGGGTAAGTGCTTATTACATTGCGTATCTACTTTTCAAGAATCAAATTGGTATTGTATGGATTGTTGCTAGAAGTGCCTGCTTTATTGTTTTGTACGGTATAGGCACTTTACTTTTAAAATTAAGTCCCGATATTCAACCGGTATGGTATACTATCTTAAAAAGATTGGGTATAAAAAAAGGAGAATAAATTCTCCTTTCTAAAAAATAAACATATTTATTACTCCTCGGCAGGATATTCTTCCAACTTTAACCCTGGAATTAATCTTCCCCCACCGATAAATTTCCTGCTATAATAATTATCGTTCAAATTACTGATAGTAACCCCACTAGTAGTACTACTATGTGTAAAATAATTATTTCCTAAATACATACCAATATGGCTAACCCCGCCTCTTGTATTAAAAAAGACCAAATCACCTTCCTGTAAATCTAGCCGATTAATTTTTTCACTCACAGCATAGATAGCATGTGCAGTTCGTGGTGGATGCTGGTTATATACATTTCGTAATAACTCGCCCACATAAGCACTACAATCAATACCTCTTTTGGTAGATCCTCCATAACGGTAACGTGTACCCCACCAATTTTCAATAAGATTGTATAGCGCCATATTACTAACTTCTTCCACAGGGATATCCATTAGCTGACCATATTTAAATTGCAAAGAAGTACATTCTTCAATGATCATGCCTGCACCGATATTTTTCCCATTAAAATTTTTGGCCTTATTGACAACTGGATTAGTAGTGCTAACTACTGAACCAATAGCAGGTTTAATAATTGTATTATCGGTAAATTTATTAGTAGCGAATACGTCTCTTTTCAATTCTATTCCATCAATGAATTGAGGTGTTATTTTAAAAGGCGTATGATTGCTTATCCGTTGAAGAGTAACGGCTGTTTGAGCTGAGGCGATGTTGGTTGTTCCTGATACTGCACTTAAGATCACAGAAACAAAAAATAAGCTTTTCATACGTAAACTTTGGGTTTAAGCGTATGTACGACTTAATCTTGTGTTTTTTAGTCCTCTATTGATTCTTTACTGTTTCTATTGCTCTTTTCTTGTCTTAAAGTCCTGTCCTACAAACAATTAATAAAATGATTTTTTCTAATGCACTGCAAAGGTACGGCCGAATTCCTGATTCTGCAACCCAATCCCAAACATATTTGTAAAGGATTGTTTTTCAGATAATTAAGCTTGGTAACTTACTGTGGATAAAACGTACTCCTGCTTCTTTTATTGTAACCGATATTTGTAAATTCAACCTAAAATTTTGTCAACCAGATGACATCGATCAAGCAGCATGGAGGCTAGTCAGAAAACTACCTTCCTCACTTGGTTTCACCATCAAAAATTAAAAGGCAGTATACCCAATCAATCATGAAGTTCTCGCATTTACATGTACATACACAGTATTCATTATTAGATGGCGCAGCATCCATCAAAAATCTTTATGCAAAGGCACGTAAGGATGGTATGCCTGCATTGGCAATTAGCGATCATGGCAATATGTTTGGTGTATTTGAATTTGTAAAAGAGGCCCATAACAATAAAAAAGCAGATGGTAGTTTAGAAGTAAAGCCAATTGTTGGTTGCGAATTTTATATCACTGCCGACAGACACCGTAAAAATTTTAGTAAGGAAGAAAAAGATCCAAGGCATCACCAGATTTTACTGGCCAAAAATGCAGAAGGATATAAAAATTTAGTCAAGCTAACTTCATTGGGATACATTGAAGGGATGTATAGTAAGTATCCTCGAATTGACAAAGAGTTAATTCATAAATACCACGAGGGTTTAATTGCAACAACCTGCTGCCTTGGTGCATTGGTACCGCAAACAATACTGAAGAAAGGAGAAGCTGATGGAGAAAATGAATTCAAATGGTGGTTAAATATTTTTCAGCAAGATTATTATGTAGAGTTGCAACGTCATGGAATGCCAGAACAAGATAAAGTAAATGCAGTTCTATTAAAATTTGCCCAAAAATACAATGTAAAAGTAATTGCCTCCAATGACTCACATTATGTAGATCAAACAGATGCTAATGCGCATGACATTTTATTATGCATCAATACGGGTGAAAAACAAGCGACACAAAAACTTAATGAATTTTCTGATGATGACATCCTAGTTAAAAATCGGCGGTTTGCATTTCCGAATGACCAATTCTATTTAAAGAATACCGCTGAAATGACCAAGGTATTTGAAGATTTACCGGAAGCCATAGACAATACCAATGAAATTGTTGACAAAGTAGAAGTATTGGATTTGAAAAGAGATATCCTATTACCGCATTTTGTTGTACCAGCTAATTTTAAATCGCAGGATGAATATTTGGAAAGCATTACTTGGGCAGGAGCAAAAGAAAGGTATAAAATATTAAGTCCAGAAACGGAAGAGAGAATTTCATTTGAATTGGGTGTAATAAAAACAATGGGCTTTGCAGGCTATTTTTTAATAGTAAGTGATTTCATTAAAGCAGGTAGGGACATGGGGGTATTTGTTGGTCCGGGTCGTGGATCAGCTGCAGGCTCTGTTGTTGCCTATTGTATTAAAATAACCAATATTGATCCCATTAAATATAATTTACTATTTGAAAGATTTTTAAATCCGGATAGAAAGAGCATGCCTGATATTGATACAGATTTTGACGACGATGGTCGTCAAAAAGTAATCAATTATGTGGTTGAAAAATATGGCAAAAATCAGGTAGCGCAAATCATTACTTATGGTACCATGGCTGCCAAGAGCAGTATTGCCGATGTAGCCAGGGTGATGGATTTGCCACTTTCTGAAAGCAGGGCACTGTCTAAACTGGTACCTGAAAAACCAGGTATCAACTTAAAAAGATTATTGCACGCTCCCTTTACAACTCGAGAAGCAAGGAATGGAGAAAAGTCACTGGAAGAGAAAGAAGCACTACAAGCAGATGACTTAGAAAATGTAAGAAAATTAAGGGAAATTTATAATGCTACTGGTTTACAAAGTTCCATTTTGCATGAAGCTGAAATCTTAGAAGGATCGGTAAGAAATACGGGTATTCACGCTGCGGGTATTATCATTGCGCCAAAAGATCTTACAGAATTAATTCCAGTTGCCACTTCAAAAGAAAGTGATTTATGGTTAACCCAAATTGAAGGTGGCACTATTGAAGAAGCTGGTGTAATTAAAATGGACTTTTTGGGATTAAAAACCCTTAGTATTTTAAAAACAGCCCTGTCCCTAATTAAACAAAATCATCAGATTGAAATTGAAATAGACAATATTCCATTGGATGATGAAAAGACCTATCTGCTTTATCAGCATGGCGATACAAATGGAACCTTTCAATTTGAAAGTGCGGGAATGCAAAAATACCTTCGCGAATTAAAGCCAGATAAATTTGATGATTTAATTGCAATGAACGCCTTGTACCGCCCTGGACCGATGAGTTATATTCCCGAATACATTGATCGTAAACATGGGAAAAAGCAAGTGGAATATGATTTGCAGGACATGGAGGAGTATCTTAAGGAAACCTATGGTATTACTGTATACCAAGAACAGGTGATGTTGCTTTCGCAAAAATTAGCAGGTTTTAGTAAAGGGGATGCAGATATACTTAGAAAAGCAATGGGGAAAAAACAGATTGCAATTCTGAATAAAATGAAAGCACAATTTATAGAAGGTGCTACTGCAAAAAACCATGCTGTTGATAAATTAGAAAAAATATGGACAGACTGGGAAGCATTTGCACAATATGCCTTCAATAAATCACACAGTACCTGTTATGCTTTTGTTGCGTATCAAACTGCCTATTTAAAAGCCCATTATCCGAGTGAATACATGGCTGCTGTATTGAATCATGCAGGCAGTATCGATAAGATTACTTTTTTCATGGAGGAATGTAAGCGAATGGGGTTGAAAGTTTTAGGCCCTGATATCAATGAAAGTCAAAGTGGATTTGCCGTAAATAAAAAAGGAGAAATACGTTTTGGATTTAGTGGATTGAAAGGTGTTGGTGAAAAAGCAATTGAGGATATCATTATTGAAAGAGATAAACAGGGTCACTTTAGCAGCATATTTGATTTAGCTAAACGTTGCAATCAAAAATCGGTTAATAAAAAATCGATGGAAAGTCTTGCGTATAGCGGCGCTTTTGATTGTTTTAAAGACATTATCAGAGCGCAATATTTCTACCAGGCCCCAGGAGATGTTTCGGGACTTGAAAAAATAATAAAATTTGGAAACATCTACCAATCGCAGGCTGCTACTACAACCAATACATTGTTTGGTGACTTAGCTATGCCTGAAATATCAGCTCCTAAACTAGCCACCTGTGAACCATGGCCCTTGGTGAAGCAACTAGACTATGAAAAAGAAGTAACAGGCATGTATATTAGTGGTCATCCCTTGGATAATTACAAATTTGAACTTAGCCACTATAATATTACTCAGCTGGCTGATTATGTAGAATTCAAGAATTCCGTTAACACCAATCCAAGTCCAGCCAAACAATTTAGAGTTGCAGGATTAGTGACAGATGCTGCGCACAGATTAACAAAAGCTGGAAAAAATTTCGGCATCCTCACCATTGAGGATTTTTCTGGCAAAGCGGAGTTTATGTTATGGAGCGAAGACTATGTGAAATATCAAAAATACTTGGAAATAGGGATGATAGTAATGATAGAAGGGGGCTTTAAACAAAGATTCAACGGCACCGAATATCAATTTAACATCTCTAAAATACATTTATTAGAAACAGTCAAGACTACTCTAACAAAGCAGGTAATATTAGATTTGCAACCCCATTGGGTAAATACAGCCTTTATTCAATTTATAGAGCGAAATGTAAAAATGAACCCAGGTAAAACAACCATTAGATTTCAAATTAAAGACCCCCGGAATAATTACAAAGTGGCGCTTTATAGTCTAGAAACTGGCTTTACCATGAACGATGAAATGTCTATTTTCCTTGAAAATCATCCCGATTTTGCTGTGAGTGTACTTTTAAATTGACAAGTTGACAAAAAACTCGTAAAAGCTGACAGAAAACAGGAATCATAAATTCATCAACATCTGTGGATATGTCATTCCTGCACATTCAATGAATTGGACTTAAATTTGTTCTCTTTAGAAAAATTAAACATCATAATATGGCAGCAGAATTCACAGACGCAAACTTTAAGACAGAAGTTTTGGCATCGGATAAATTAACAGTAATTGATTTTTGGGCAGAATGGTGCGGTCCTTGCCGTGCAATCGGTCCCGTTATCGAGGAATTGAGTAAAGAGTATGCAGGTAAAGTAAATGTAGGAAAGGTAAATGTTGACCACAATCCTGAAGTAAGTATGACTTATGGTATTACATCTATACCGGCTATATTATTTATTAAAGGAGGCCAGGTAGTTGACAAATTAGTGGGAGCTCAGCCTAAAACTAATT
>CAIOIZ010000157.1 GCA_903858475.1 uncultured Bacteroidota bacterium | reverse complement strand
GTTGATATTAATAATCATTCAAATTAGGGAGGAATTTTTTACTGAAAAACAGCCTGGAAATTAAATTTGCTGGAGCTGGTTAATTAAAAAGGGTAAAATTTGGACTTGATGGGATTTCTACGATAGAAATCATCTTGTAGAATAAGTTGAGGGGTAGTTTGTCATACTAAATCAATGCAAATTTGCCATATATTTTGATTTCATCTATTCAATGATAGCTCAAATTGAAACTTTTTTATATAAATAAAATGACCTTAAAGTAAATATTGTTTAAATAAAGCAAATAATATTTGAAAATTATTAAACATATGGACTTCAAAGGTAAATTAACTCGAAATGTAGTAAAATTACTGATATTGTAGTTTTGGAATTACAAAAATAGTTTCTATGTTTGCATTGTAATTCTGAATGACCTTTAACCTCAGGCTTCTTTATTACAACCTAATCCTCCTCCTCGGTTAGACCATGGGCCTAAAAGCCCATTAACTATTTTCAAACCACAAGAAAACAAATGAAAACAAAGTTTACCTCTGTTGTACTTTTATGTACACTATTTAGCCTTGCATCTTTTTCTCAGGCTTCTTTCAATTTTAATTTTAGTAATACGCCTATTTTGATGTCAGGTACTGCATTACAAGTAAATGCAAAGTATCGATTTCCAACAGTAACAGCAGGCACTGATGCAATTGTTACGATTATGTCTGCCACTGGCGGTGCTACTCTTATTAAATTGGATGATAATGCCATTACTAAGCCAGAAGCTTTTTCACCTAATGTTAATGTTTTGGCCAATAGTACTGGTCTAATTGAGTTCAATATAAAATTTGTAATAGCTGGGACTGAAATATTAAAGGTTCAGGATAGTTTATTTGCAACAGCTATTGATATTGATGGTACCTCTACTATAAAGGAATGGGATGTTCTCGATTTAGGTGGCGGAACTGTTTCTTATCAATCAACTTCACTTGAAATTGCAGTTACTCAATCTGGAACAGCTTTTACTGGAAAAAACCTAGCTGGTGTTGATTATCCAAGTATAGATACAAGCGCAAAGCAGGTGATGTTTACTGTTAGAAAGAACGCGGTTAGTAGCTTTACCTATAAATGCGGAGCACAGAAAATAGGAAGTCCAAGCTCTACTAGGCAGAAGAGTATTTACTTTAAAAATTTCATTTACCCAGCAGGGGCCCCTTTACCTGTAAAATATGCTTCGTTTGATGCTACTGTAGTAGACAAAGCAGTTATGCTAAAGTGGGTAACTGAGCAGGAAATAAACAATAACTATTTTGAGGTGGAAAGGAGTTTTGATGCCAGTACATTTAAAACAATTGGATTGGTTTTGGGTGCTGAATCTAGCGCTGGTAGCATGAAAACTTATCGTTTTAAGGACAATTCAATAGAATTGCAAGGTAAATCAGTAGTTTATTATCGCTTAAAACAAATTGATAAAAACGGTACGTTTACCTATAGTACAGTATTGGCTGTTAAGCTACAAGCCAAAGCAGGAGTTAGCCTTCAAATTTCACCTAATCCTTTTGTAGAGAATCTATTAGTGCGATTTACTTCAAGTGAAAATGGAAGTGCACAAGTTCGCATTCTTAATGTAAATGGTCAGGTAGTTGCTACAAAACAAACTACTATTACTAAAGGCTATAACAATATACAATTGGTAGGCCTGAACAACTTGACAGCTGGAATGTATATCACTGAAGTTTCACTGAACGGAGTGGTACTCGACAAACAAAAATTAATTAAGAATTAATTATAACCAGCAAGTGATTAAAGGAAGCTGTCGGCATTAGCAGGCAGCTTCCCGGTTCACCTCCGCTGACCGATCCAATATTCATTGCAAACATTATCATTATCTATTAAGCAATGAATAGAATTAAAAAAATATTGTCCTTGTTACTATTTGTCGTGCTGATAAACAGTAAAACGATTGCTCAGCAAGCAGCCAATGACAGTAAAATTAATATTAACCAGTTTTCAGTTACTTGTAAGGATCAGAAAATAATGGTTGACTGGGCTACGGATGGAATTACACCTACTAATTATTGGGAAATTCAGCAATCAACTGATGGAATTAATTTTTCAAGTATTGCCTTTGTACTAGGGCCTGACCCAAGACAAAAAGGAGATCACTATCAGTATGCTGACAAATGGAAAGCAAGCAAATTGAATACAATAGCATATCGACTAAAACATGTTAATACCGATGGTACAGAAATATTTAGTCAAATTATATATATGACAAAATAATTATCACTCAGTTGCGTTTATACCCTGCCCTCAAGGTTTAAAACGTATTAGCTTGGTGCAAGATGTTTTCTTTGGGGGTTACAGAGCCGAAAGGTTCTTAACAAAGGCCGCATTTCTATGTGGCTTTTTTGTTTTTAAAGCAAGAGGCAAAATGAACTTAGTCTTCATTTTTGTTTTGTAAATTACGCCCTGTGCAGATAATACTTGATGATACAAATGTATATGAACAACTTTATCCCTTTGCTGTGGTACAACATGCAGCTAATATTCGCATCGGCATATTAACCATTAAGGAAAAATGGGAATTGATTCTAGGGCAAGAAGTGAAATTAAAAGGGCAGCATATTACTAAAGGGAATGAGGAAGCTGATTGCATACTAGTAGATGCGAATATTATACCTACTAAGGAATGGGTAGCAAATCTCTTAAGTTCAGCTACGGTTGATACAACTGTTCAAGAAAGTCATCTATCAAAAAAACTTGAGTGCTCGGCAGACATCTTTAAATATAATGATTGGGCTCTTCGTCAAGATTTTAATCTTTTTACGTGTAATAGAGCCTCTGAGAAAATTTCCAACTCAAATACCAGTATCAACCCATCCGCCATTTTTATTGAAAAGGGGGCGCAAATTGAACATTGCATCCTTAATGCAAGCGAAGGACCTATATATATTGGCAAAAATGCACTTGTAATGGAAGGTTCGATGCTGCGTGGGCCAATTGCCATTGGAGAAGGAGCCGTGGTTAAAATGGGAACTAAAATATATGGGGCCAGTACCATTGGCCCATTTTGTATTGCTGGGGGAGAAATCAAAAACAGTGTTTTATTTGAGTATAGTAATAAAGCCCATGATGGCTATTTGGGAGATAGTGTTATCGGTTCCTGGTGTAATTTGGGTGCCGGAACCAGCAATAGCAACTTGCAGAACGACGCTGGACAAATAAAATCCTGGGATAATAAGAAACAAGCTTTTGTACCTATTGGAATAAAATGTGGATTATTGATGGGAGATTATAGTAGAGCAGCTATCAACACTTCTTTTAATACCGGAACTGTTGTAGGGATATGTTGCAATGTTTTTGAAAGGGGGTTTCCACCAAAATTTATTCCTGATTTTAGTTGGGGTTCCGACCGCTATCGATTGGATCAGGTGTTTGAACATATTGACAATTGGAAAAAATTAAAGGGAAAATCAATCACAAAGGAAGAAAAAGAAAAATTGGAAAATCTATATCATCAATAAAAGTGCTTGATTATTCAAGTCTCATTAAATTAAAACAACTATTTTATGCGTAAACAAATTGTAGCTGCAAATTGGAAGATGAATTTAACTATTCAGGAGGCGGAAAAATTGGTAAATGAATTAATAGAAAAATTACCCACTTTACAAATTAATCAGGAAGTAGTTGTAGGCGTACCCTTTCCATATTTAACTATGGTAAAAGGAATAATAGCTAATAAAGCCAATGTATTTGTAGCAGCACAGAATTGTTATACAAAAGATGCAGGGGCTTATACTGGAGAAACTAGTGTGCCTATGTTGAAAAGCATTGGGGTTGAATATGTAATTATTGGTCATAGTGAGCGTAGAGAGTATTTTCATGAATGCCATAAAATGTTAACTGAAAAAGTAGAAAGATGTTTTGAGCATGGATTAAAGCCCATCTTTTGTTGTGGTGAGCCCTTGAAAATACGAGAAGCTGGACTGCAAAATCAATATGTGGAAACACAATTAAAAGAAAGCTTGTTTCAATTTTCAGCTGAACAATTAAAGGGTTTTATAATTGCCTACGAGCCCATTTGGGCAATAGGTACAGGCAAGACAGCGAGTAGTGAACAAGCCCAAGAAATGCATGCCCATATACGGAGTGTATTCCAAGGTCAATATGGAGCAGATATAGCAGATACTATCTCCATTTTATATGGAGGTAGCGTAAAAGCGGCCAATGCAAATGAAATTTTTGGAAAGCCAGATGTAGATGGCGGATTGGTTGGAGGAGCAAGTCTGGTAGTCAGCGAATTTGTACCTATTATTGAAGGGCTTTCATCCTAATTTCAAACTCAACTATTATGCAAAAATATTTACTCCTCATTCTAGGGGTGGTCTTTTATACATGTATGCCTATAAAGGAAAAGGCGTCCGACTTAGCTGAAGTAAAAAGGCAATTTATATTAAAAAAAGCGGCTGCACTCGATTGCATTTCGAAAGACACAAGTTTATATGCTGCAGAACAGGCAATGCTGCATAAACTGGAGTTTTTATTTTATCATACTATACCAAGCGACAGTACCATATTATCAATCGAAGAAGAGAATAGAGTAGATAGCTTAGAAAGGCATTATTTTACTGATGTAATTAGCCTAATTCAACAATATCCAGTTTTGCAGAGTGGAAAACTGGAAATGCAAGATAAAAAAAACAAACATGTTTTGGCATATACGAGTTACAATGAAAATGAAACCCTTTTGACAATTCTCAATTTGGATGAGGATAATAGGGCATTTGTTGCAGATTATGATTTTGCCAAATTAGAATTATTAGTAGGTAACTATGATATCTATTTTACCCCGCCTTCTCTGAAATCCTTAGCACTCAGGCCATTCGAAGCCAGGGTTTACAAATTAAAATAATACATTCAATATTGGTAGCAGGGGCATTGATATCCTTCCTGAAATTCGGCGCTAAAAATGTCTAAGGAGTAGTAGTTTTTATTTCGGGATGAACAAATTTTCCACAAACTGAAACCAAAATTTTAACCTGCCAACTATTCGTGCTATCTTTGAATGACCTCTCGGATATTTTAATCCATTTTCCGCCGGTCATCACTTAGATTTTATTGTACAAAACAAATTAAATTCCCTTCAGGGCTGGGGTATGGCAAAATTCATTTTCGTTACCGGTGGTGTTACTTCCTCTTTAGGCAAAGGAATCATTGCGGCTTCTTTAGCAAAGCTGTTACAAAGCCGAGGCTTAAAAGTTACCATTCAAAAATTTGATCCCTATATAAATGTGGATCCAGGTACTTTAAATCCATATGAACATGGAGAGTGCTTTGTGACAGATGATGGAGCTGAAACAGACCTTGATTTGGGTCATTACGAACGTTTCTTGAACATTCCAACTTCTCAAGCCAATAATGTAACAACTGGACGTATTTATCAAACTGTAATAAATAAAGAAAGAGAGGGCGCTTATTTAGGAAAAACCGTACAAGTAATCCCGCATATAACTGACGAGATTAAACGCAGAATGCTATTATTGGGTAAGGATGCTAAATATGATATTATCATTACTGAATTAGGTGGAACGGTAGGTGATATAGAAAGTTTACCATTTGTGGAAGCGGTTCGTCAATTACAATGGGAAATGCCAGATGAAGATTGTATGGTTGTTCATTTGACATTGATTCCTTATTTGCGTGCAGCAAAAGAACTGAAAACAAAGCCAACGCAGCATAGTGTAAAAATGTTGAGTAGCGAAGGGGTTCATCCTGACGTGATAGTATGTAGAACTGAAGAGCCACTAAGCAATGAATTAAAAAAGAAGATAGCGCTATTTTGTAATGTGAAACCCGAAGCGGTGATTGAAGCGATAGATGCAGCTAGTATTTATGAAGTTCCATTAAAAATGCTACAAGAGGGTTTGGATGTAATTGTATTGAAAAAATTACAGATAAATGGATATGCAGCCCCAGCTTTAGACAAGTGGCGTAGCTTTTTGGATAAATTGAAATATCCAAAAACAAAAGTTACCATCGGTTTAATTGGTAAATACATTGAGTTGCAAGATGCTTATAAATCTATTTTAGAAAGCTTTGTACATGCTGGAGCGATGAATGAATGCAAGGTGCAGGTGTTGGATGTGCATAGCGAAACGATTAATGAGGAGAATGTTGCTGAAAAACTTGGCAAATTAGATGGGTTATTGGTAGCACCAGGTTTTGGTAATCGGGGTGTGGAAGGAAAAATTACAGCAGTAAAATATGCTAGATTAAATAACCTTCCCTTCTTTGGTATTTGTTTAGGAATGCAAATGGCTGTCATTGAATTTGCAAGAAATGTACTAGGCTGGAAAGATGCTAATAGTACTGAAATGGAGAAGGGAACAAATTATCCTGTAATAGATTTAATGGAAGCGCAAAAAGATATTACAGCAAAAGGTGGAACTATGCGTTTAGGGGCTTATCCCTGCGAAATTAAAAAAGGAACTTTGGCCTATACGATTTATAATAATACTTTAATTAGTGAACGACATAGGCATCGCTGGGAATTCAATAATAAATACATTACTGATTTCGAGAAAGCAGGTATGTTGCCTAGCGGTAAAAATCCAGGTACTGGGTTAGTAGAAATCATTGAAATACCAGAACATCCTTTTTTCATTGGAGTGCAGTATCATCCTGAATTGAAAAGTACGGTGGAGAGTCCTCAACCTATTTTTGTTCATTTTATAAAAGCAGCCAAAGTATTTGCTGATAAAAGGGATGTTATCAAAAATCCATTATTGGAAACGGAAGTGATTTAATTTAAAATCAGCTGGAAATTTAATTATTTTGGTACAACATCCTAAGCTTTCTATGGAGGAACTCAACCGTAAAACGGTCGAGGAATTTAAACAGTCTACCAAACTGCCTGTAGTGGTTGTGCTTGAAAACATACGGAGTGCCTATAACGTGGGCAGTGTTTTTCGTACCTCCGATGCATTTTTATTAGAATCTATTTATCTTATTGGTTATACTTGTGTACCTCCCCATAAGGAAATTAAGAAAACTGCCTTGGGTGCAGAAGATACGGTGCATTGGAAGCATTTCCCCACTGCATCCACAGCCATTGAATCTTTACGCCAAGAAGGGTTTAAAATATTTGCAATTGAACAGGCGGTTAATAGTAAGCCTCTTCAATCGGTTGACTTTACTGCCGATGAGAAAATTGCTGTTGTTTTGGGAAATGAGGTAACAGGGGTGGAGCAAGCCACTATTGAATTGTGCAACGCCTGCATTGAAATTCCACAGTTGGGGGTAAAACATTCGTTGAATATTGCCACTGCAGCGGGGGTGGTACTTTGGGAAATCGTAAGAGATAGAATTAAGGCATTTCAAAAGTCTTAATGGAGCGGTTTTATAATACTTTATTTGTTGCTACATTTGTGCATGTCTTCCTTTAAAAACTACTTGTCCCTCATCAAATTTTCGCATACCATTTTTGCAATGCCGTTTGCATTAATAGGTTTTTTTCTTGGAATTAGTCATTTTCATCAAAGCGATTCTCTGCCATTAAATCTATTAGAAAAGCAAAGTTTTATTGCTAAAGCAGATAGTTTTTTGATGCAAAAATGGTGGTTATTACTTTTGATTTTATTGTGTATGGTATTTGCCAGATCTGCAGCCATGGCATTTAATAGATGGCTGGATGCTAGGTTTGATATCAAAAATGAAAGAACTGCTATTCGGGAAATTCCTGCTGGAATTATTTCACCCAATCATGCGTTGGCTTTCACTATTTGCTGTGCTCTTCTATTTGTACTTACTACTTATTTTATTAATGCTATTTGTTTTTACCTTTCTCCGGTTGCGCTGGTAGTGATATTGGGGTATAGTTATACAAAAAGATTTACGTCCCTTTGTCATTTGGTGTTAGGAATAGGATTAGGTTTGGCACCAATCGGTGCCTATTTAGCAGTTACTGATACTTTTAATCTTTTGCCCATTTTGTTTTCGTTTGCTGTTTTATTTTGGGTAAGTGGATTTGATGTTATTTATGCATTGCAGGATGAAAAATTTGATAAATCAGAATCATTGCATTCGATACCTGTAATGGTTGGAACCGTTTGGGCCTTGCGTATTTCTTCCGCATTACATTTTTTGTCATCGGCTACCATAATCATGGCAGGTATTATTGGAGGATTTGGTGAAACATACTGGATAGGGGTGGCCGTATTTATTGGCTTGTTGATCTATCAACATTTAATTGTAAAACCTACCGATTTACGAAAAGTCAATATGGCATTTTTTATCACTAATGGAATTGCATCTGTTGTATTTGCCTTTTTTGTAATGCTAGATTTTTATTTACATGGCTAATCCTACAATATTTATCAGTAATTAATGCTCAACTAAATAAATACAATGGCCAGAATAATATCAATTGATTATGGTGGAAAAAGAACTGGCATTGCAGTTACCGATCCAATGCAAATTATTGCAACAGGGCTTACCACAATTGAATCTAAAAACTTAGTCAGCTTTTTAAAGGAATATTTCCAACGAGAAGAGGTTGAATTAATTATTATTGGAATGCCTGTGAATTGGGATGAAACAGATACGCATGCTACGCCATTAGTAAAGGCAGCCATCAAGAAATTAGAAAAGGCTTTTCCCGCCATGCCCATCAAAACAGTAGATGAGCGGTACAGCTCTAAGATGGCTAAAAATGCTATGTTAGAAATGGGTTTAAAAAAGAAAGATAGGAGGAATAAGAAATTGGTTGATGAAATTGCGGCTACTATCATTTTACAGGAATATCTAGGGCAATATTGATGGTCAACTAATCTTATCGGCTTAAATTTGCACCATACTTATAAAAAGCGGTTAATTTAAATTATATGATTCTTCCGATAGTAGCTTACGGCTCACCTGTATTGCGAAAAAAATGTGATGATATTGATGCCAATTACGATCAATTAAATACACTTATTGATGATATGTGGGAAACCATGTATAATAGTAATGGGGTAGGGCTGGCTGCACCTCAAATAAATAAGCCGATTCGTCTTTTTGTTGTAGACAGTCTTCAAATTATAGAGAACCTGGAAGAAGACGAAATAAATGAGTTTCCCGGAGATGAGGGATTCAAAGGTGTATTTATCAATGCTAGCATTCAATCTTTGGAAGGCGATAGTTGGAAATATAACGAGGGCTGTTTAAGTATTCCAAAAATCAGGGAAGATGTTATAAGAGAACAAATCGTTCGAATTGA
Organism: uncultured Bacteroidota bacterium; assembly: GCA_903858475.1. Taxonomy (GTDB): domain Bacteria; phylum Bacteroidota; class Bacteroidia; order Chitinophagales; family Chitinophagaceae; genus Ferruginibacter. The sequence goes on along the minus strand of CAIOIZ010000157.1, from coordinate 19,662 downwards.
ATTTTTCGACGAACATTTCGAAAAACATACCAAAACATTTTCAGGCATCACCGCAAGGGTTATTTTACATGAATATGATCATATTGAGGGAGTGCTATTTATAGATCATATAAAACCCTTAAAGAGAAAGTTATTGCAAGGAAAATTATTGGATATAACTAAAGGAAAAATAAAGGTGGATTACCGAATGGTTTTTCCTAAATAAAGTATAATGGATTGTGCACTGTCTATTTTGTGCTACTCAACAGATGATATTTGTAGAAAATATTATTCCATTGATTCAAATATGAAAAACTTGATTTTGCACTTCTTACTTTAATTTGTATTAGGTATGGTTCACAAAATCTTTCTCCTAGTCATTTATTTTCTTCTTGCAAAAGCTTCCTATAGCCAAGATTCAATAGTACAATTTGGATCCAAAATAATCACTTTGTCAGAAGTGGTTGTCAATAATAAATTAAATGTGCCAGCATTTATTGATAGAATTAAAGAGGATACTAGTTTTTACAAAGCATTTCGAAATTTGAGGGTACTTGGCTTTACTGCTATTAATGATATTCGTATGAATAATAGTGAGGGGGAGCCTAAGGCTACTTTGAGAAGTAAAACAATTCAAAAAAGGACACCTAATTGTAGAACGATGGAAAAGCTGGAGGAAACAGTAACCGGCAATATGTACAATTCAGAGGGGGCCTTTAATTATTACACTGCACAAATGTACGCCTCCTTATTTTTCACGAATGATTCAATTTGTGGAGAAACAAATATTGTTAATGGCAAGCACTTTACTGTGGCAGGTAAATCAGGTATGGAAAAACACAAAGAGCAATTAAAAATGTTATTCTTTAACCCTGGAAAAAGAATTCGAGGTATCCCATTTTTAGGAGATAAGACAGCCATTTATGATGAAGACATGGCAGAAAAATACAACATGAGTATTGACTTGGATGAATATAATAAGACCAGCTGTTATATTTTTAAACAACAGGTAAAACCAGGAGAGGAAGCCAATGTTGTATTGGATGAAATGACTACTTGGTTCAATGATAAAACCTATGAAGTAGTGGCCAGAAATTACACGCTTAGTTATGATGCTGGGTTCTATGATTTTAAAGTAAACATGGAAGTAACTATGGCAAAATATAAGAATTATTTAGTCCCTTCTTTAATTCGATACAATGGCAACTGGAAAGCAGTATTTAAAAAAAGAGAACGAGGCGTTTTTACGGCTACCTTATTTGATTTTCATCAAGCTGAATAAATTACAATGGCTGAAAACTTTGTATACTCCTGTATTAATTATCTACTTATTTTTTATTAAGATGCCCGCATATTTTTATATGTATTAATCAGCCCATTGGTAGAACTATCATGTGATTGCACTAAATGAGTATCTGCTAATTCAGGCAAAATTTGATTGGCGAGTACCTTGCCTAATTCTACCCCAAATTGGTCAAAACTGAAGATATTCCAAATGATGCCTTGTGTAAATATTTTATGTTCATAGTAAGCAATGATTTGCCCGAGTGTAAAAGGATTTATTTCTTTTAATAAAAAAGAGTTGGTAGGTCGGTTGCCTTCAAACACCCTATATACATTTGCAGTTGTTTCATCCAAAGGTTTTCCATTCATTAATGCTTCTGTTTGAGCAAAAAAATTGCTCATTAAAATGGAGTGATGTTGGCCAATGGGATTATGTGTTTTTGCTGCTGCAATAAAATCACATGGAATCAGTTGTGTGCCTTGGTGAATCAATTGATAAAATGCATGTTGTCCATTGGTGCCAGGTTCACCCCAAATAACTGGCCCTGTTTTATATTTTACTGTTGCTCCGTTACGATCAATGTATTTTCCATTGCTTTCCATATTTCCTTGTTGGAAATAGGCCGCAAAACGATGTAGGTATTGATCATAGGGAAGAATTGCTTCGGTAGGCGCATCAAAGAAATTGACATACCAAATTCCAATCAAGGCCATGATTACTGGTATGTTTTTATCTAATGGGGTATGCCGAAAATGCAAGTCCGCATGCTGTGCTCCTTTTAATAGCATCTCAAAATTGTCATAGCCAACGGTTAATGCAATCGACAATCCTATAGCGCTCCATAAACTATAACGTCCGCCTACCCAATCCCAAAATGGAAACATATTGCTGATATTGATTCCGAATTTTTCAACATCTTTTGCATTTGTACTTAGTGCTACGAAATGACTAGCAATGAAATTTTCGTCTTTGGCGATGTCAAGGAACCATTTTCTAGCAGTATGTGCATTGGTCATGGTTTCCTGTGTCGTAAAGGTTTTAGATGCAATCAGGAACAGTGTTTCGTCTGCAGTTATTTTTTTTAATATTTCCGCAATATGACTACCATCTACATTGCTTACAAAATACGATTGAATACCTTCTACCCAATAAGGTTTAAGCGCCTCCGTTACCATTACTGGACCCAAATCGCTTCCACCAATTCCGATGTTAACAATGTATTTTATTTTCTTTCCAGTATACCCCCTTACTGTTCCTGTATGAATAGTAGTGCAGAATGTTTTCATCTGATCCAATACATTTGTAATGCCTGGCATGATATCATTTCCATCAACTATAACTGGCTGGCCAGTAAAATTTCTCAAGGCAGTATGTAAAACAGCTCTTTTTTCAGTTTTATTTATTTTTTCACCTGTAAACATTGCTTCCATAGCAGCAGGCAATTGGCATTCATTGGCCAATTGAAAAAGCAAATCAAGTGTTTTTTGGGAAAGTATGTTTTTAGAATAATCAACTAGTATTTGATTATCCAAAATTGAAAATTGATTAAATCGATCTGTTTGTTCTGAAAACAATTGAGACATTTTTACAGACTTCATTTCAGTAAAATGTTCTTGCAGTGATTTCCAGGCGGCTGTTGTGGTGGGATTGATTGTAGGTAACATTGATATAAATTGAATTAAGCGAAGTTAACCCAAGTAGAATAAAAATAACTGCATTCTAGTTGGATAAATTGAGCAAAATAGGGGACTGCTTAGTTAGAGTGATTCTAAAACAGACAATAAAAGGTTGACCATTTCATGGGTAATATCTAAGTGAATCACCATTCTTACCTGTGAAGCGGAAATAGGTAAACATAAAATCTGGTGCTCTTTTAATTTGGCACAAAAACTAACCGGACTGTATGGGCCTTTTACTTCGAAGATGATGATATTGGTTTCTACTGGTATTATATTTCCAACAAAATCTTTTTTGGACAATGCATCCGCAATTAATTTTGAATGAATATGATCCTCTTCTAATCTATTAATATTGTTTTCCAGTGCATAGATACCTGCAGCTGCTAAATAGCCAGCTTGACGCATTCCGCCTCCAAATATTTTTCTTACTCGCCTGGCTTTTTTTATAAAGTCAGTAGTGCCTAATAACAGGCTGCCAACTGGAGTGCCTAAACCTTTACTTAAGCAGATAGATATACTATTGAATACAGTTCCGTATTCAATAGGTTTTTCCTTTTTTGCGATGAGCGCATTCCATATTCTTGCACCGTCTAAGTGTAATTGAAGTTGGTGCTGATCGCAGCTATTTTTTATTGCTAAAATATCCTTGAAATCATAGCAGGATCCACCTCCACGATTAGCTGTATTTTCTAAACTTACTAATCGAGTGTAGGCTTTGTGTAAATCAGTTTTATTATTGATAGCTTCCTCCACTTGTTCGGCGGTGATTCTTCCACGATTTCCATGAAGCAGCTTAACAGAGCAGCCAGCATTGAAGGCAATTCCGCCTCCTTCGTATTGGTAAACATGACTTAGTTCATCACAGATCACTTCATCTCCCGGTTGGGTATGGCATTTAATGGCAATTTGGTTGGTCATGGTACCACTGGGACAGAAAATAGCTGCTTCCATTTTAAACATTTCAGCAGCCATGGACTCTAATTGATTTACGGTAGGATCTTCGCCAAAAACGTCATCACCTACTTTTGCTTTAAACATGGCCTCCAGCATGGCTGGGGAGGGTTTGGTAAATGTGTCGGAACGTAAATCAGTTGTCATTCAACAAAGATAGGGGGCACTTCAATATCCTCGTCAAAATAGGCAGTTGAAATTGACTGTTGGGGGATAAAATGAGTAGGTTTAAGGGATCGTTTAAATACCTGTAATTGGGTCAAAATAGATTCTCCACAATAGCCTAAAAAATGTGTACAAGTAAGCCCTAAAATACCCCCTTTTTTATAGAGAAAAACGAGTGAAATTCGGTAGTTTCGCAGACTATTAAATATTATGCAAGACGAACAAAAATTTGAAGGCGGAAATCTCAATAACAGGGGTAAAATTATACCTGTAAATATTGAAGAGCAGATGAAGACATCCTATATTGATTATAGCATGAGCGTAATCGTAGGAAGGGCATTGCCAGATGTACGAGATGGACTAAAGCCAGTACACAGAAGGGTGCTTTATGGGATGAGTGAATTGGGTAATTATAGCAATAAGCCATATAAGAAAAGTGCTCGTATTGTCGGTGAAGTAATGGGTAAGTATCATCCACATGGTGATACAGCGATCTATGATACCATGGTTCGTATGGCCCAGGTATGGAATATGCGCTATACGCTTATTGATGGACAGGGAAATTTTGGTAGTCAAGGTGGTGATCCTCCAGCTGCCATGCGTTATACCGAGGTACGCATGCAGAAATTGGCGGAAGCTATGCTGGAAGATATTGAGAAGGAAACAGTAGATTATCAATTGAATTTTGATGATAGTCTGCAGGAGCCAACGGTTTTGCCTACTCGAATACCTCAGTTGTTGGTGAATGGTAGTAGTGGTATTGCTGTAGGTATGGCCACCAATATGATGCCGCATAATTTAAGCGAGGTGATTGATGCCTGTATTGCATATATCGATGATCCAGAAATTAGTATTGAAGATTTGATTAAGCATGTAAAAGCGCCTGATTTTCCTACAGGTGGTACTATTCATGGCTTTGAAGGAGTAAGGGCTGCGATGCATACCGGAAGAGGTAGGGTAGTGCTCAGGGGTAAGGTGAATATTGAGCCTGGTGCACATGGAAGAGAGAAATTGGTTATTTATGAAGTACCATACCAAGTTAATATTGATGCATTAACTGCTAAAATCGGTGATATTGTTTCTGATAAAATAATAGAGGGCGTTTCCAATGTAAATGATGAAAGCAATAGCAAGGAGGGTACTAGAATTGTAGTTGATCTTAAAAAGGATGCTGTTGCACAAGTAGTCATTAATCAATTGTATAAGCATACCGAATTACAAACTTCCTATGGCATCAATAATGTAGCGATTGTAAGAGGAAGGCCTCGTATTTTGAATTTAAAAGATTTGCTGAAGGAGTTTGTTGCATTCCGTCACGAAGTTGTAATTAGAAGAACTAAATATGAATTAAAGAAAGCAGAGGAGCGGGCACATATTTTAGAAGGCTATATCATTGCATTGAATAATTTGGATGCAGTTATTGCTTTGATTAGAAATTCAGCCACTCCGAATATAGCTCAAGAAGGATTGATTAGCAATTTTGGCATGAGCGAAATTCAATCTAAAGCTGTATTGGAAATGCGTTTGCAGCGGTTAACCGGAATGGAGATTGAGAAAATACGGGAAGAGCATGCAGAGATAATGAAATTGATTGAAAGGTTAAAAGAAATCCTCGATACAGAAAGTTTACGTTTTGAAATAATCAAAGGAGAGTTGGCTGAAATTAAAGCTAAATACGGGGATGAACGTCGTACAGAGATTACTTATTTGGACGATGAGATTAAAATGATTGACCTTATTGAAGATGAGGATGTGGTAGTAACCATATCTCACTTAGGTTATATCAAACGTACTTCTGCCACAGAATATCGTCAACAAAGAAGAGGTGGTCGTGGAGCTAAGGGAAGTGCTACTCGCCAGGAAGATTATATAGAGAAGCTTTTCGTAGCTAGTACGCACCATACTTTATTATTCTTTACCGAAAAAGGAAGATGTTTTTGGTTGCCAGTTTACCAAATTCCAGAAGGAGATAAGACAAGTAAGGGAAGAGCTATTCAGAATTTAGTTCAGATTCCAGCTGATGATAAGGTTAGGGCGATTATAGATGTGAAAAATTTTGAGGACAAAGACTATGTAAACAGTCATTATATAGTATTGTGTACCAAGAAGGGAATGATTAAAAAGACCGATTTGGATGATTTCAGCCGACCAAGACAAAATGGAATTAATGCCATTCATATTTTGGAAGGGGATCAATTATTAGAAGCTCGTTTAACAGATGGTAATTCTGAGATTATTATGGCTATTAAAAGTGGCCGTGCTATTCGATTCCCTGAAGAAAAAGTAAGAAGTACCGGTCGCGGAGGTCAGGGTGTACAAGGAATTGAAGTAGCCAATGAAAAGGATGAGGTTGTAGGATTGGTTTGTATCAGCCGTGAGGACAAAAATCAAACTATTTTGGTGGTCAGTGAAAAGGGCTATGGTAAAAGAACCTCATTGGATGATGCAGAATCCGGGGAAGCCAATTATAGGGTAACAAATCGCGGTGGAAAGGGTGTTAAGACAATTAATGTAACAGATAAGACTGGCGGTTTGGTAGGATTATTAGGAGTTACAGAAAAAGAAGATTTAATGATTACCTGTGTGAGCGGAATTACCATCCGGATGGGTGTTACAAGTATCAGTGAACAAGGTAGGGCTACACAGGGAGTAAAATTAATTCGTGTAGATGATGGAGATGAGATTGCAGCCATTACCAACTTGGATGAAAAGGAAGAAGATTTGGATCTGGCTACAACAGTTCCAATAGATGAAATAAGTGAATCAGCTACTGATTCAATATCAGATACCGATTCAATAGCGGATACCGAGTCACCTGAGGTAGTTGAATAGGGTGTATTAAGAAGATTTTTAAAGGCCAGACATGATCTGGCCTTTTTATATAAATGGGTTAAATCAATTTAACTATTTAACATAATAATAATTATAAGGCAGTAATATATGCTTAAAAATTGAGAATCATGTAAACTATTAAATTCATAGTCAATGATTTACATTATTTGGGTTGATTTGCTTATTTCCTTTAGATTTGCAAAATTAATAAATGTAAAATGATATATACCTTAAACCTTAACCTAAGAATTATTTTGATTGCTTGTGTAATGGGAATTGTAATAACACAGGAATCTTGTAGTAAAGAAACAGCAACGCCTATACAAGCCAGTTCGGGTAAATTAATTGGAAATATTCAAACCTGGGACGATAAAACAGTTTCAACTAATGATGCGGGTGGTATATCAATTAGTTTGAATAATTTAACTGGATTTAGCACCAACTCTACTACAGACGCTAGCGGAAAATTTTTGTTTGAAAACCTTCCCTTTGACGTATATGATATGATCATTAGCAAGGCTGGCTATGGTACGCTAAAGGTTTTTGGAATTAGTCATACCAGTAGCAGCAGTTCGCTATTTACCTTGCTTCCTACCATTTCATTTGGTAAAAATTCTACTACCAGTGTTAGTGCCTTTTCTGTTGCTGGTAATAGCTTCAATGGAGTTCCTGGGGTTAGCTTTAATTATGGACTCAATCCAACACCTAGTTCTTCAAGCAGGGCTTTTATACGGTATTTTTTCAGCACAACGCCAGATGTGAGTAGTACTAATTATGTAGCATATAGCTCATTGTATAATTTTTCGAGTTTAAGTAATGTAGCTGGCTTTACCAGCAATGATCTTATTGGAATGGGGTTTTCTACCGGTCAAACGGTTTATGTAAGAATGTATGGTGATTCATTTAAAGCCAACGATTTTACTGATCCTAATACCAATAAAAGGGAATTCCCGAATATTAATAGCAATACAACTGCAGCTGTATCATTTATAGTTCTTTAGCAGATATGAGTTAGCATTCCGCAAGTAGTCAATACAATCTGCTTTAAATTTTATTAATTTTAAAGTATGATACATTTTAGATGCCTTTTGATTGGGGTATTACTCTCCTATTCTGTCAGCGCCCAAAATTTTGGTGGGAATCCTCCTGACATTCATTGGAAGCAAATTAATACTGCAAAAGTCAGGATAATTTTTCCAACTGGTTTAGATAGTCAGGCTAATCGAATGGCCAATTTATTGACTGTATTACATCAACAGCATTTTACACAATTAGGTAAGTTGGAAAGAAAATGGAATATTGTTTTGCAATCACAAACAACCATTCCTAATGCCTATGTTCGAATGGCACCTGTTGTGAGTGAATTAAACATGACACCTGATCAAGATAATTTCTCTACGGGGAGTATTCGTTGGGATGATAATTTGCTTACGCATGAAGATCGCCATATTCAACAGTTTAGTAATTTCAATAGTGGGGTAAATAAATTATTCTCTTTTTTTCTAGGGCAAGAAGGTCAATTATTGGGCAATGCAATATTTATTCCAAATTATTTTTTTGAGGGGGATGCCGTTTGGCAAGAAACTTTAGTTAGTCATCAAGGTCGTGGAAGAATGCCTTCTTTTTACAATGGATTTAAATCATTGTGGATGGAACAAAAAAATTATCCCTGGATAAAAATCAGAAGCGGCTCGATGAAGAGTTTTGTGCCAGATCATTATCCATTGGGTTATATGATGGTAGCTTATGGGTATCATCAATACGGAGAAGATTTTTGGAGAAAAATTACCAACCAGGCACTTTCATTAAAAGGATTTAATAAAGGCATTCGTCGTTATTCTGGTAAATCCTTCAGTCAATATTATAATGAGGTGATGCAATATTTTTCTGCTTCCCTCCAAAAAGATCGTTTATCTGAAACAGCCTTTCAATTTATTACTGATACTAAACATAATAATGTAGTGGATTATCAGTATCCTGCCTATATAAGCGATGACAGTATTGTTGTTACAAAAAAATCTTACAACAGTCCTGCCGCTTTTTATTTACTAACCCAGGGTAAGGAATTTAAAATCAAAGCAAGAAATTTTAGCATCGATGATTATTTTTCTTATCGCAATGGAAAAATTGTTTATTGCTCCTTTCAATCTGATCCAAGGTGGGGTAATCGAGATTACAGTGTATTGCAATTATTGGATATTTATTCTGGAAAGCAAACACAGTTAAGTTTTAAGTCAAAATATTTCTCTCCTGATATTAATTTAAGCGGAACACAAATTATTGCCGTCTCTACTGATTTACAAGGCAAGAATGAATTGGTAATACTGGATGCAGCAAATGGAACTGTCTTAAAGCGTTTGCCAAATTCAGCTAATTATTTTTATACGCAAACAAAATTTGTCAATGATTATTTGGCTGTTGCCGCAGTTAGAAATACGGAGGGTGAAATGGCGCTGATAACAATCGCTTTACCAACTGGAACAACATCTACCCTTACCCCTTTTACGTATAATGTGTTGGGGTACCCATTTGTGAAAGAGGATACGGTCTATTTTTCCTGTATGTATGGCAATTCAGATAAAGTATTTGCAGTAAATATGCAGGATAAAAAGTTATCTCTTTTAACAAATAATGTGAATGGCGTTTATCATCCTGCTGTAAATTCAGTAAACAATTTATTGGTCAGTGCATTTACTGCAGAAGGGTATCGATTGGCCGAATACAAGGCTGGAATCAAATGGGACAATATCAATATGGAAGCCTTTACTCAATTACCTAATTTATACCTTGGAGAAACATTGCAAAAAAACAACCTGACTACTATATTGCAATCAGTGCCTGAAAATAAAAATCAAATAACAGCCTATCATAATTTTAAAAAACTAATTAATTTTCACAGTTGGCGTCCAGTTTATAATGATCCTGAATTGGGCTATACTTTTTTTAGTAATGATGTACTGAGTAAATTTAATACTGCCCTCACTTATAATTATAACCGCACTGATAAAAGTCATACCATTGAGTATACTGGAACCTATGCAGGTTGGTATCCTTTATTGAGTATAAATGCCTCTCATAGTTTTAATCGAAGTATGGATACAGCCATTGGCAAATCCATGCAATTCAATACAGCTAAGCTGCAGGCCGCCATAAGTTTACCCTTGAGTTTTGTTGGGGGTAGATTTAACCAGTATTTGAATATGGGATTAGGCTATAATATTGAACCATTTATCTATAAAGGGATTGGTAAAAATGTTTTGAATAATAAGGCAATTGATTATGTAAATACTTATATATCATTTACCAATCAAGGAAGACAAGCTTTACAAAATATATTTCCTTCATTCGCACAATCTATCGGCATCTCTTATAGAGATGCATTTACATTTAGAAATAGTCATAAATTAACAGCTAATGCTTCCTTCTATTTTCCTGGCCTCCGTAAGAATCATAGCCTAGTAATTAATGCTTCCTTTCAAAAAAGAGATTCATTGCCAGATTTATTCAGTAAATCCTTTTCTTATTCCAGAGGCTATGAGGCCTTGAGTACAAGGCAAATGTATAAGTGGGGTGTTAACTATCATTTACCCCTACTCTACCCTGATTGGGGACTCGCTAATTTGTTGTTTTTTCAAAGAATTAGGACCAATTTATTTTATGATTATACCAATGCAAGAGCACGCGTAAATGGGTTACTAACAGACATCAAGCAAAGAAGTGCTGGAACTGAATTGTATTTTGATACCAAGTTTTGGAATGCCTTACCAATTAGTTTTGGAGTCAGGTATTCGCATTTGTTGGACCAAGATTTATTTTATCCTACCCTTAAAAATCGTTGGGAATTTATTTTGCCTATTGGACTGATACCAGAATAAGGGTATAGATAATTTTACAGTTATTTTATACTTTTCTAATAAGCATTGCAAAATAGTTTCATTTTAATAAAATGAAGGACATTTTACTTTATTAGCTGAGCTATTATGTATATCACGGTAAGCTTTATACGAAAGCGTTAATTCAAATCCTCCTCTATTCTGGGAGGCTGTTTTTAATTTACTTGTATTAATGTCATATGTCATGCCGATGCCCAGTCGGTAATAGTCTAATTTCATTACCGGTATAAAGGCATCTTTCCATCGATAAAATAAACCGCCAGATAAACTTGTCTTTTCATCTTGAAACAGTGAAAAATCATGTGCCAACATTACGCCGCCTTGTATTTGTCGGTTACCACCTTGCATAAAATAATCAGCATACGCAATTAATTTATCAGCTTCCGAAACTGGTGTAGCAAGACCTGCATTAATCGTCCACTTTCTATTAAGTATTACATCGTATTGTTTTTGAAAGGCTACTTTAGGTTGAGTAATATGAAACATTGCTAAGCCAATATAATACGGTGTTTTATCCCCAGCAAAACTGCTAAAACATAATCCTGCTGATGCATCCCAAAATACTAAACTTGTATTTTGAAAAACCTGTTGTGTTGGATTGGTACTTCGATAGGCCCCATTTACAAACTGGTCATCAAAATTTAATTTACTGGGATCAAATCTTTGAAATACTGGGCCACCCATTATTCCAGCAGATAAATAAGTGCTTTTATTGTTTGCTATTGATTTGTGGAAATTGATAACCGGGAATGCTTGTGTTCTACTCAATTTAGAATCACCCGCTACATCATTGGTGGCTTCTATTCCCATTGTTATAAAATCATCATTGTTTTCACTTAATGGTTTTTTAAATTCTAGACCAGCTGCAAAACTTCTATACGGAACTGTTACCGATTGCCATTGGTTTCTGTAGGCAGTTGTTAATCGATAATCACCAGCAAATATTCCTGCAAGTGAAGGATTACGCAGCATGGGTAATTCATAGAATTGTGAAAAATTAATGTCTTGTCCTTTACTATTTAAACAGCATATTAAAAGAAAGGAATGGATATATATAATTCTTTTGATGCTCATTGAATTTATTTTAACAAAGTGGTATTCCCTTTCAAAGTATATTTCATATTGTTATCACATATTACTTCTACGGTATAAACAAAAACATCTGGAGGGGCAAGAACTCCTCTGATTTTTCCATCCCATCCAAATTGCATCTCATTCGGCGGGAAATTATATTTCTCAAAAATCAATTCTCCCCAACGATTAAAAATTCTAAAATAGTTTACAAAAATGCCTTTCCCTCTAACCATTAATATGTCATTTACTCTATCGCCATCTGGTGTAAATGCGTTGGGAACAAAGACCTGAGCTGATTTGCAAAACGTAAAAATATTAATGGCATCTTTGGCAACACAGTTGAAAGTATTGGTTACTGTAACAAAATATGATTTGTCATCATGCACTGTAAGTTGAGGGCTTGAACAATTGTTACAGCTTAAATAAGTAGCAGGTTCCCATAACCATTTTATGATAGGCCCATTTTGTATGGATGGTTGCAGCTGCACGATTTCGCCTGTGGCAAGGTTAAGGTCAGGCCCAAGGGTAACAATTGGAATGGGTCCAACAGTAATTTTAATATAGGCAGTATCTGTAAAACAATTGTACCCATCAGACCCGATTACTTGATAGGTTGTGGTGGAATTCGGACTAGCAATTGGATTGGCTATATCCGATCTATTTAAACCTGTGCTGGGCGACCAGGCATAATTATTAGCACCAATACTGTTTAAATTAATTGATTTTCCAATGCAAATGGTATCATCTGGTGAAGCAGATATTTGAAAGGGCATTCTTACTTTTATTTGTACTGTATCATAAGTAGTGCAACCGAAAAGGGTTGTTCCTTTCACTATATATTCAATTGTATCGATTGGGTTTGCAATTGGGTTAGGACAATTAGCGCAACTTAAATAATTGGCAGGGCTCCATGTGTATAAATCTGCACCCGCTGCATTTAATTGTATTGAACTACCTAAACACAATATTTTATCTAATCCAACTGTTGTAATAGGCATTGGATTTATTTGTACTATTTTAAAACTTGTATCACTACAGCCATATACAGTATTTACAATTAAGCGAATAGTATATTGACCAGGATTGGGAAATTGAACGGTGAAATTATTGCCTGTACCAATTGCCCCATTGGAACAAGTCCAGTTTTTAACATTGACTGAATCAGTAGACAAAATACTATTTGAAAATATAATCGAGGTATTGGCACAGCGCAATGAATCTCCAATTATGTTGGCAATAGGTAATTCATATACTTGAATAAATATTGGAAAGCTAATACTATCTACACAACCTGTTATGCCTGTAATAATTAATTTAACTTGATAAGTACCAGTATTTAAATAGGTATGTGATACTTGGTAGCCTGATGCTATGGTGCCATCACCAAAATACCAGGTTCTTGTATTGATGCCAAAATAAGAATGAGAGGTATCGGTAAAGCTAACTTCGGTGGAAGTGCAGGTATATTGAATGGTTTTTGTAAATCCAGGAATTAATTTTTCTATTTTGATAGTGTCGGTACCTGGTAATATTATTTCGCAACCTGCATTAGATTTTATTTTTAGTTGAGGTAGATATATGCCTGGTTGTAAATAGGTATGACTAATGGTGTTTTGGGTAGTATTTAAGAAAGTGCCATCCCCAAATGTCCAAAAAAGACTATCAATGTATTGTGTGGTTGCTGTAAATTGTACCAATTGAGTGTTACAAAAATTACCTGCAACATAACTAAATGCACCCGTAGGTTGTACTACATGAATAGTATCTACTGCTATCGCCAAGCAACTCATGGGATTCCCTACTGTCATGGTGACAATATAGTTTCCCGGTAAATTGAAAACATGGGTAACGGTATCTCCTATTGCATTATTTCCATCTCCAAAATCCCAGTAAGCAGTATCTAAAGAATTTAATTGATTGTAAAATGTAAAACTATGCGGTGCACAAATACCCAAGGTATCTGAACTACTTAGCTGTGCTATGCTAGTTCCATTTACTCTAACCGGTATGGTATCTAAACAACCAAAATTGGCAAATGGAATTACTTCTAACCACAATAAAGTATTCGGTGCTGGACCAGGATTTAAAGTTATCTGCTGGCCGTTGCCTAATAAATTAGTAAAGCTTTGATCCCACCAATTATAAATTTGAAATCCCGGAGGACCTGTTAATGTTGTAGCATGTGGTGTATCACATTGATAATTTACTTGAATAGCTTGTCCGCACATATCCTCTACATCTACGTATGCATATCCCCAATGAGCTCTTCTTACACAATCTGCAGTGGTGAAATCGAGGTAAAGTGTTTTACCAGCATAGCCCCGTAAACTTATAAATACTGGAGACCAAGGTTTAAAAATAACAGAGGTATCAACTGTTGAACGCGTAAATCCAGGTAAGCTGGAAGTAGAAATATATTCGAAGGAAGCACAATCTATATAGGTATTCGTAGCTGAGTCTAATAATTTAGCAGTAAATCTTGGTTGCGTCCATGGGGTATGACCAGGATCTTGCAGTACCACAGAATAATGATACCTAAATGAAAAATTAGAATCATTTGCGGGTACACGTATGGTATAGCGAATTCTTTCTGCCTGTGCTCCTACCCCAGTATTACCCAATTTAACTGCAAACTGACTGCCATCAGGAGGGTTGGTGGGAAATAAACCAAAGGGATCAATAGCGGATGGTATTGCTCTTGCATAAATCGTATGCCTGCCAACTATTGGAGCTGATGGATTCACCGTAATAATGTTAGTATTACCTATAGAATCAACATTCCCTATATAGCATTGCCAATTGGTAAAATTTCCGAATTCAAAATCCAGGTTATCGGGACAGCTATTATTAGTCAGGGGTGAATTAGGACTAAAATATGGGATTGCATGTTGACTATTTTGGGATACGGAAGTATTCCAACTAATATTTCCTTGCCAATTCAGTAAACCGCGTCTTCCATTTTTTTCAACTATTGCTAGGCCTTTCTCAAATCCCAAGCAAACAGTAATATCTAATGACTTGATAAATTGACCTTTTTGATTAATCATCCACCACTTGGAATCACGAGAAATTATTGTGAATTCATTTTTAAAATCAAAAACGATATCGTAATTGCAAGGCAGTAAAAAGTTTCCGTTTTCTTTTATAAATCCCCATTTCGAATTCATTTTAACAGCAGCCAAGTGATGATAAAAGTTTCGAGCATCCTCGAATTGAAAAGGGCTAATTAATTTTTCTCGACTGTTTATAAAACTAAATTTATCTTGAGCGAACACTCTAGCGTAACCATTAATATATTGATTCTGTTCATCCCAATGGGCAACAGTTTGCTGCGCTTGCAGTAATTGAGAAGTAGATAAAATAAAAACAACTAGATGTAAAAATAGCCTCATAATCAAACTCGTTTTATTTAGTAAAACAATTTTGCAGGTAAGAGGTGATTTTTATTAGGGGGTATAGCATGAACGTAAATATTCCATTAATATTATACATTATGCAATTTATATGCCATCATTGCTGAAAAAAACGTGGTGATTAGTAAAACTACCATTTGAGTATATACATAAAAAAAGCCCGGAAAAACCGGGCTTTTAAAATATAAAATAAATTAGTTATTTACTTTGAATTCAACTCTTCTATTTTTTGTACGGCCAGCTGCAGTTTTGTTATCAGCAATTGGGTTTTCAATACCATAACCATTTGCAGTTAATCGATTGGTACTAACTCCTTTTTTTACCCAATAAGCTTTTACAGACTCTGCTCTCTTTTTAGAAAGTGCAAGATTGGTAGCAGGTTTTCCTGTGATGTCTGTATAACCATTGATGGTTACATTAAGGGTAGAATGTTCAGTTAAAATGTTGGCACCTTTGTCCAATTC
The DNA here is from genome assembly GCA_903858475.1 of uncultured Bacteroidota bacterium. Classification (GTDB taxonomy): domain Bacteria; phylum Bacteroidota; class Bacteroidia; order Chitinophagales; family Chitinophagaceae; genus Ferruginibacter. The sequence goes on along the minus strand of CAIOIZ010000157.1, from coordinate 3,927 downwards.
GGCTTTAGCTTTTGCAGTTAATTGAGCACTTCCAGTAATAAATTGTACTGCCTTAGGATTGAATGAAAAATCTTCTAAAGTAGGGCAACCATTATTTGCAGCTATTCCTTTTTCAGTTGGGCATTTATCTTCTTCATCATTAATGCCATCTCCGTCTGTATCTGGAATTGGGCAACCTTGATATCTAGCTACACCTGGTACAGTAGGGCATTTATCAGCCTCATCATTGATACCATCTTTATCTGTATCTGGAATTGGGCAACCTTTGTATTTAGCAAGACCTGCAACGGTTGGACAATTATCTTCTGCATCTGTAATACCGTCTCCATCTGTATCAGGGCAACCTGAAAAGGCAGCTAATCCTTTAACATCTGGGCATTTGTCATCAGCATCTAAAACGCCATCACCATCTCTATCTTTAGGAGGTTCTACTACTGGAATAACTGGTAATTCAACTATTTTAATTTCTTTTTTTTTAAAGAGATTACTTGCGAAGCCGATACTATGATATAGGTGATAGGCTGCATTTTCTGTAATTGAAACTCTATATTGTGTATTTAAGATCAAATAGGTTTCATCTACAATATTGAATTGAATACCTGCTCCAATAGGGACAAAAGCTGCATAATAGCCTCTGTATTTGCTAGCACCAGCACCTACCGTAAGGAATGGTGAAAACCAATATTCATCAGTCAATAATTTAACATTGGCGGTAGTGGCAACTTCTAATAGGAAATCATCTGTTCCTTTCAACGCTTTACCAGGAATAGGATAATCCACGAATGATCCTGTAGCAGTAGCAACAAAGTCAATATTACTGTTCAAACCCTGTAAATAGCTAAAAGCTAATCCTGGATTCATGTTCTTCGTTTTTTTCCATTCTTTTGTATTCAGTACTCTTGACAACCCCGCTGAGCGCAAAGTAGCAGCAGTACTAAAATCATTAAATGCAAAATGAATCCCGATTGAAGGACGCTTTTTGTAGTCAGTTTGACCAAAGGATGTTGCAAATAGGCCGAGGGCCAGAAACATCATAATAATTTTCTTCATAAATATAGTTTTCGTAATCAGAGCAAAAATACTTGCTTCAATTCAAATCATAAAATTATTTACCAACATAATTATACCCAAATCAGCCTTTTATGTGTAAACCATCAAAATTTATCGGATAATTCTTAAAATAATGGGAAATAATAGGAAATAGGCTCTGATAATTAGTGAAATTTAGGCATAATTTAAATTACTAGATTGATTTTTTGTCAAATAGGTTAATTCAGCAATATATTTGACTTAGGGCTGCTTTTTCTTGATTTTAGTTTCTTATAAATGTTTTTCCTTAAAAAACTTATCCCGGATGATTTTATCTTCTCCATAAATATCATCATAGAATCGAATTTTGCCATTTTGACCCTCACAGGTAAAGTACTGAATAAATAAAGGAATGCTGTTATGAACATCAATTCGATGTTTTTCTTTTGCTGCAATCCAACTGCGAATACTATCCGTATTATATCGCAAATGAGGGGTATGCAGGCTATCATTGCGGGCAATAAAAAAGGCTAATTTTTCCCACTCTTGTACCCGCACACAACCATGACTTAAAGCCCTGAATGCATTTTTGAATAAGTATCGTTGATTGGTATCATGTAAATAAACTGCATAGGGGTTATTGAAATTGAATTTCAGCACACCTAATGCATTGTTATCCCCGCTTCCTTGCATCACGGAAAAAGGAATTCCTCTAGTATATTTCGACCAATTAATAGTAGTGGGATCTACCTCCTCTCCTTTGCCATTGACTATTTTTAAGCCAATTTTTGTAAGGTAGTTTGCATTGGTTTTTAATTTCGGAAGGTATTGTTTAGAAATTATACTGGTTGGAACCGTCCATGTTGGGTAGGTAACCATATCGGTTATTAGGCTGTGTAATAACGGAGTTCTTGTTTCGGGTTTACCGCATATTATTTTTGATTCCAGTGCTATTGTATCTGATTGAATCACCCATAAGTAATAACCAGGTAAATTGACCCAAATGTATCTTTCAGGCATTTTTTCGGGTAACATTTTGTACTTATCCAAGGTAATAGCAATGCGTTTGAATTTTTCAATGTCGCTACTGTTCATCAATTTTATTAAGGAGGTAGAGATCTTCCCATCTAACTTAAGTCCTTTCTTTTTTTGAAAATTCTTTATGGCCATGGAAAGTTGTGCAGTATCAGGCATCGGTTCTGTAAAAGAAATAGTGCCGTTATCATATAGCCTTTGCTGTAAGGATTTAATAAAGGCTACAGAGTCTGTTTTGTTTCCTTTTTTATAGGGGTAAGTAATATAGGGATAGATACGTGTATCCATGCTATCTAAAAAACTATGTATGCCATTTTTTAATTCCCAATACCCTTTGTGAACAGGTTGAAGGGTACGGATAAATTCAGTAAGATTATTTGTCTTCAATACCTGATTCAATGCATTCGAATAATAATCAGCCGACAATAAAGTATCTTTTATCAGGGTCAGACTATCCGGTTCCAATCTGCCTCTTTTTAGGTCTTTGATTATATGAATAAATCCATCTGTTAATAAAAGTTCTGCTCTGCTCCAAATACTGGCATCCATTTTTTTAGTAGAATCAATTTTGAATGCAGTTTGAATTTGTTTGATCTGGTTAACCTGATAATCATCTGGGAATAATCCTTCCAATGGAAGTTGTTGCATTAAATTGAATATAGAATCGGCCAAGGGCATCCACTTTTCTTTACTACACCAGATAGGTTGATAATTTTGTTTGGAATAAAATAAATTCAAGGCCTCTGTAAATTGAAATTGGAGGCTGTCGTTTACTTTGCCATTTTTAGTGGAGGCTATTTGAAGGGATGCTTTTATTTTTGAACTTACTACCTGATCCATATTATCAGGATCTGCTACAACTTCCTGCCCAGTATTAGCCTCCTTACTATTGCAGCTACAATAGCTACAAGTAAAAATGGTAATAAGAATAATTAGTAAGATGTTGGCTTTAGTATTCATATTCAATCCAAATTCTTATCTTAAAGTACGGTTTTATTAGTTACTACTGTTATAAAGTAGTTATTTCACAACAAGTTAATACTTGAATTTGAAATTATAAAATATTGCTATTAGACCTTTCTAACTCCATAAATTGATTGTATGACTCGACAAATGCTCGTATGTATATTGCTTCTACTCCTATTTTCTCCTAAGGGATGGGCACAGGATACAGTATTAAATAAATATGGGCTTTGGGTTATTGACCATCCAACTACGCTTATGAAAACGATCGTTGATCAACCCCAAAAGCAATTGGTAGCATTGAAAAATAAGATTCCCAATGTTGTTTTTGAATTAAGGTATGCTGCTGAAAATAATTTTCTTCATCAAGCAGTGTATCCTACCTCAGCAGTAGCATATTTAAGAAAAATAGCTGCCGATTCTTTGTTTGAAGTGCAAAATGATTTGCAACAATTAGAGATGGGTTTAAAAATATTTGATGCTTATCGTCCCTATCATGTTACTGAAAAAATGTGGGAATTAGTACCTGATTCCCGTTATGCTGCCGACCCCAAAAAGGGAAGTGGCCATAACCGTGGCATTGCTGTTGATTGTAGTATTATTCTTTTGAGTTCCAAACTAGAATTAAATATGGGAACGGGTTTTGATAATTTTACTGATTCTGCACACCATAGTTTTACTCAATTGCCAGCAGCAGTGCTGCAGAATAGAAATTTATTAAGAACTATAATGGAAAAACATGGATTTATAGCATTAGAAACAGAATGGTGGCACTATTATTTGCCAATGGCCAGTAAATATGAATTAATGGATCTGTCCTTTAGCCAGATAAAGAAAATGAATCGAAAGATTAGATAGCCTTCCCCTCTAAATTTATTGGACTGCGGTTGCAATTGCTTT
>CAIOIZ010000156.1 GCA_903858475.1 uncultured Bacteroidota bacterium | reverse complement strand
TTGGTGATTGTGCATCATGCCATTTAATTCTTCTCCTGTAACAGTTTTTTCAGTTGGCTTAACCTGTGCTTCAGCCCAGCCAAATAATTTCTCTGTAATCAATCTGCGATAACTGGCATCTACTTGTTTTTCGTCCTTCATCATTCTGTCCATATAGCTATCTAACCAACTGCTGTCATCTCCCATGCTCATGTTGCCAAAATAGGTCATCACTTGAGCCTTCATACTTTCTTTTAATTCCTCATTGCTCACTTGCAAATTATTGGATTGTATAATACGGTCGCTGATTAAAGTCCATCTCAATTGATTACTAAACCCTGGAAATTCGGCAGCTGCTTCTTCAGCTGTTTTGGGCTTTTCGCCACCAGTTTGTAACCAACGTTGTAAGAAATCTGCTGGAAACTCCATCTTTGTTTCGTCAAGCAGATAATGATATAATTGATCATGCAATTGATTGCGGCTTTGACTCTTCCAGTATTGTTCAATTTCTTCCTTCAAAATCGCTTTTAGCTCATCTGCTGTTTTGATATCCTTGGCAGGATAAATTTCTTTGAAGAATTCTTCATTCAGTTCCCTTTTTTCAACTAGTCCAATTTTTACAATGGTTAGTTTAAAATATTTGGCAGCAGCAGTTTTGTCATCTTTTTCAAACCCTAAATCCTGCAACATCATTTCCAACTTATCGCCTTCAAAACTTTTGTTTAATTGAAATACTACAGCATCCTCTTTCTTTTTACCCTTCAATTTCTTTTGAATAGCTGCTGAAAAATATTTTAACAATACCGAGTTCTCTTTTTCAATACCCCCTTCCATTGCATTGCCTTCTTTGTCCGACTCTTTGAACAACACGTTTAACACATTCTCTTCATTGTCTATCACTTCAGGCTCTGTCATTTTTCCACCTTTGATCTGCATACGGCTCAATTCTTCTTCAACCATCGCATCATCAGTACTCACTGTGTGCATGGTTAATGTAGCCTTTGAAAAGTCGGCCAATGTAAATTCGGGCTTCAAGCCTATTTCAAATCCAAATTCATAATCAGTTGGATTATTAATGTCCATTTTAGCCAAATCCGACTCTAACGGTAATGGTTGTCCGAAAACATCGGGCTTTTCTTCCGTTAAGTAACGATACAATTCTTTTTCAACAGACTTGATTACTTCATCGGTGAAAATAGAACCGCCATACATTTTTTTAATCATGCCGGCAGGAACCATTCCTTTTCTAAAGCCAGGAATATTGGCCGTTTTGCTATACTCTTTTAATTTTTTGTCGAAGGCTTGAAAATAATCGTCTTTGCCAACTTTTACTACTAGTTTATCATGCAATAAACCAATATTTGATCTTGTTACTGTAGCCATAATAGATGCTTTACTAATTAAATTTTAAAAAAGTCCCTCTCTTGTCGGAGAGGGCTTTTGAATAAAGAGGTCCGGATGATAGGGGTCGAACCTACATGGATCACTCCGCTAGATCCTAAGTCTAGTGCGTCTGCCAATTTCGCCACATCCGGGATTCATTTACTGGCTGTTTCAACAGGCTAAAAATAGCGTCTGCCAGTAAAGGGTTGCAAAAGTAAGGCATTTCAACAAAATTTTAAAACAGATTTGTTTTCCGTAAATTCGTCTTAATAGATGGAAGCCGAAATCAAAATATCAAGCTATAATCTCAGTGAGGAGGAGGAAAAAAAGGAAATCCTCCGTCAATACCGGAGTTTACTGAAGGCGCTGAAGCCCAAATTGAAACCTGGAGACAAAGAATTGCTGCGAACTGCCTTCGAAATGGCCGCTACCGCCCATAAAACCATGCGGCGCAAAAGCGGAGAGCCCTATATCTATCACCCTATTGCCGTGGCTATGATTTGTGTTAATGAAATCGGCTTGGGTGTTCGTAGTACCATCTGTGCCCTTATGCACGACACGGTAGAGGACACCGATATTAACCTGGAGGATGTACAAAGAGAATTTGGAGCCGAAATTGCCAAAATCGTGGATGGGCTTACCAAAATCAGTACTGTAATGGATAATAATACTTCCCAGCAGGCTGAAAATTTCAAGAAAATTTTATTGACACTGACCGATGATCCGAGGGTGATATTAATTAAACTGGCCGACCGATTGCATAATATGCGTACCCTGGACAGTATGAAAAGGGAAAAACAACTCAAGATATCCAGTGAAACGGTATATGTATATGCCCCTTTGGCGCATAGAATGGGATTGTATAATATCAAAACAGAAATGGAAGATTTGTCCATGAAATACATGGAGCCCGATACCTACCGATATATTGCTCAAAAATTAAATGACACAAAAAGGGAGCGTACCAGGTATATCAATGATTTCATTCGCCCGATAAAGGACAAATTAGAAAAAGCCGGTTTTGATTTCGAAATTCATGGGCGGCCTAAGAGTATACATAGTATATGGAGCAAGATGAAGAAAAAAGGGGTTGCTTTTGAGGAAGTGTATGACCTTTTTGCTATTCGAATCATTGTCAACTCTCCTGGAGAAAAAGAGAAAGAAGATTGCTGGAAAGTATACAGCATGATTACAGATGAATACAGCCCAAGTACAGAACGTCTTAGGGATTGGTTGAGTAATCCAAAAAGCAATGGATATGAAGCCCTTCACACTACGGTAATGGGGCCACAAGGCAGGTGGGTAGAAGTGCAGGTAAGAACGAAAAGAATGAATGAAATAGCAGAGAAGGGCTTGGCGGCTCACTGGAAATACAAAGAGGGGAAAGATGATGAAAGTCGATTTGATCAATGGTTTCATCAAATTAGAGAAGCCTTGTCGAACCATGAAAACAATTCCCTTGATTTTCTGCATGACTTCAAAACATCCTTTTTAACGGAAGAGATTTATGTGTATACACCAAAGGGCGAAGTTAGAATGCTCCCTGTTGGGGCTACTGCTTTGGATTTTGCATTCAGTGTGCACTCTGCGGTAGGCAGCAAATGTATTGGGGCCAAAGTCAACCACAAACTCGTACCCATCAGTCACAAATTAAAAAGTGGCGACCAGATAGAAATTATTACTAGTGCCAAACAAAAACCAAATAGTGAATGGTTGAATTTGGTGGTTACAAGCAGAGCGAAATCAAAAATAAAAGATAGTTTAAAAGAAGAAAAGAGGACTATTGCAGAGGAAGGAAAATATATATTGCAACGCAAATTGGATGGTATGGGCGCCCCCATGAGCCAACCCAATTTAGAGGAAATTGCCAGCTATTATAAAGTCCATTCTTCCCTTGATTTATTATATGAGATTGCCACTAAGAAGATTGATTTAAAAGACTTAAAAGAATTTACGGTACATGGGGATAAAGTAATGATGCCACGGCATGTGAAAATACCCTTGGATGAAAAACATGAAAACGAGGTGCCAAAGGCCCTACATAAAAAAGATACAGAGCTTATTATTTTTGGAGAGAGTAGTGATAGAATTCAATATAGTTTAGCAAATTGCTGTAAACCTATTCCGGGTGATGATGTATTTGGATTTATCACAACTGGGGAGGGATTAAAAATTCATCGAACCAATTGTCCGAATGCCACGCGTTTACTTTCGAATTATAGTCACCGGGTAGTCAAAACAAAATGGGCTAAAAACAATGAAATTTCCTTCTTAACTGGATTGAAAATTATCGGACTAGATGATGTAGGGGTCATTCATAAAATTACGAACCTAATTAGTGGAGAGCTAAAATTCAATATCAGCGCCATGACCATTGAAGCCAAGGAAGGAGTATTTGAAGGAAATGTAAAAATATTTGTACACGATAAAGACGAACTAGACGAACTCTGTAATCGACTCATTGCACTTCCAGGTATTGAAAGAGTTGACCGATATGATACAGAGTAAATAGTTAGTGTATCAATCAAATTCTTTTGGCTGATGGTTTTCATATTCTTTGTCAAAATGCACAAATAACCTAAGATAAACTACCCTGCTAAATCGCATTAACCAAGGCTGCAATACCACTAGCAAAACGGAATTTATACCTAGCCACCAAAAAACACGGCTATCATCAATAGACATACCAAGCAATACATACCAAGCAACAAAAGTAGTGACAGACATGGCAAAGGCCAGGGCATAACTAACATAACCAGTGCCATACCAAAACCCGGGCTCGAGATCATATTTCTGTTGGCATACTGGGCATTTCTCTGGCATTTCCAAAATCATATCCGCCTTCAAACTTCTATAAGGGTTATTGTTTGAGAACATTGGACCCCTTCGGCAACGAGGGCATTTATTGGCAAAAGTAGCCCACCAATAATTAGGTGTTGGTTTGCTGTCGGACATTATTTATTTTTTTCGTGTTTGCCGTAGCTGATCTTAAAGTAAAGCATGATTAGAGACAGTATCAAAACGCAGCCATTGGTAAAAATGATTGGTTTGTTTTCTAGAATGATCCCATAAGCGAGCCAAAGTATAACACTCAAAGTAGCCAATGAAAACATTAAAAAAGAAATGTCTTTAACGGATTTTGTTTGATAAGTTTTAATTACTTGAGGCAGAAAAACAATCGCGGACACTGTGCCCGCCAAGAAACCAAGTGTATCTAAATTCATATTATTTTTATTTTAAAATGTTTAATTGTTGTTTTTTTCTTTCCCCAATTTGCTGACGCCACATCGCATAATACAATCCTTTTTCTTCCAAAAGTCCTTCATGATTGCCCGTTTCTACTACATCGCCTTTTTCTAATACATATATTCGGTCGGCATGCATAATAGTACTCAATCGGTGGGCAATCAGAATGGTAATTTGTTCTTTTTGGGAAGAGATATCTTTAATGGTATTTGTTATTTCTTCTTCAGTAAGAGAATCAAGCGCACTGGTTGCTTCATCAAAGATAAGCAAATGTGGTTGACGTAATAAAGCTCGGGCAATAGATATACGTTGTTTTTCTCCTCCGCTTAGTTTTAGTCCACCTTCCCCAATAACAGTTTCCAATCCTTTCTCTGCTCTTTCCAAAAGATTGGTACAAGCCGCTTTTTGCAATACATCGTTTAATAAGGCATCTGTTGCAGAGGGGTTGACAAATAATAAATTCTCCTTGATGGTGCCACTAAACAAATTGGTATCCTGTGTAACAAATCCAATTTGTTTACGCAAGTGATCAAAATGTATTTCAGTTTCATCCAGATTATTGTATAAAATTTTTCCTTCTTGTGGACGATACAATCCTACTAATAATTTCATGAGTGTAGACTTACCGCTTCCACTAGGGCCAACAAATGCAATGGTTTCCCCTGTTTTAACATCGAAGCTGATATTATCAATGGCTTTATGAGAAGCAGATTGATGTTGAAAGCTTACCTCCTTAAAGGAAAGGGTTTCAATATTACCCAATGATTTTGGTAATGCGGGCTCTGCTTCTGGAGCTTTTTGCATTAAAGCATCGAAATTATTCAAGGAGGCTTCTGCTTCTCTATAAGAAAGGAGAATATTGCCAATTTCTTGCAATGGTCCAAATACAAAGAAAGAGAATATCTGCATGGTTACTAGTTGTCCGGCATCCATTTGTTTGCCAAAAATTAGCCACATTAATATAAACAGAATCACTTGTCGCAACGTATTGACCATCGTTCCTTGTATAAAACTGATACTCCGTATTCGTTTTACCTTTGTCAATTCGAGTCCTAATATTTTATAGGTATTCTTATTTAAGCGATTTACTTCTTGTTCGGTAAGACCCAAGCTCTTCACCAATTCGATATTGCGCAACGATTCTGTAGTAGAACCAGCCAGTGCCGTTGTTTGACCGACAATATTTTTTTGAATAATTTTTATTTTCTTGCTGAGCAAATTAGTGATGACAGTGAGTACTACAATGCCTATAAGGTAGGCAATAGGAATGCGCCAGTTAATGTATAAAGCAGCATATACAAATACAAATACAATTCCGACAATAACACCAAAAAGTATATTAATGAAGCTATTCATGAAACGCTCCACATCACTTCTTACCTTGGTTAGTACAGATAGTGTTTCTCCACTGCGTTGATCTTCAAATTGAGCATAAGGCAATTTCATGGCATGTTGTAAGCCATCAGTAAATACTTTTGCGCCAAATTTTTGGATCACCACCTGCAAAAAATAATCTTGAAAATTCTTTGCAATACGACTAATCATTGCAACAGAGATAGAAGCGATTAAGAGCCAGACAATACCGTACAGTAATTCTGGATGATTCAATTTGTTAATCCAAGTGAATTTGCCAAATAGATAATCATTCCAAGTTAATTCAGTCATGCCCTGGTGGTAATTGGCCAGGTTGATCAACTTGCCAAAAATAATGGGGTCGACCAGTGAAAAACCAATATTAACCGAAGCCAGTAACAATGTTAGAAACACCAGCCACTTATGTGGCTTTAGGTATTTAAAAAGAATCTTCATGTATAGAATTTAAATAAATGAAACGGAGCTGTTTCTATAGATGCAAATATCGTACAAGTTTAAACAAGTGACAATATTGCAGTAAACAATGTTTAAACGGCAAGTGCAACAAAAAATAGCTTACTATTTTACAAAGCCGGTATATTGCTGCGTAACTTTTTTAATAATATAGCCGCTAATCCACCCTACATATGCATATTTTGGATAAATGATTTTTTTAGAAGGATTTTGTGTATTGATTTCCTTCATTAGTTCATCCAGCCAAATAGTACCAGCCAACAATGCTTTCTGGTCGTATGTATTGATGGCCCGGTTAAAATTCTTTTGAATTATCGCCGCATTTTCAGATTTTAATACAAGGGACAAATCGGGATGGATAAATTCTGAATAGTTGTCTGAAATGCCTTTTCTGAAATGGCTGATATCAGCCATTGAAATTTCTGTATAATTATTCAAAATACTTTCAGGATGAGTCAAAGTAACAATGGCCCAAAGTATACCACCCGACAAATACAGAATATCTCTGGAGCGAATATCTCCCTTTACTGCAAATTCATCTAATACAATACGGCGAAGGCTATCTGACCAATATTTTTCTGCCAGCTTAATATAGTCATTGATATCAGCGGGATTTTTTGCATCAATCATGCGCTGGAATGATTTGGTGCCAAATGGGAATGTGATGGGATATAAAATTCTTCCGGCACCAAAATATCCACCTTTTGTATTTCCACTTCCAACATCTAATTGAGCAGCAGTAAATCGTTTGTTTTGCGGTACAATGCCTAATAAACTAAGTTCTGCTTCTTGATTGGCGGTAATAGAAGTAATATCAATGGCTAAATCAAGGTCCTTCGGCCTGATTACAGCAGAAAAATATTCTACCTTTTTATATTTATCCAATTCCTGCTTTAAACCACTACTGATAACAATATGTACTTTTTTAGGGTCGATATGATATCGATTTCTGATGATATCCCACAATGCAGTGATAGCATCAAAAGTTTCTTTTTCACTTTGATAGGAAAGTGCAGCTGCATCTGTATTGATAGAAGTATCACCAAAAAGAGTGTAATCGTATTGTCGATCGCGACTTAACTTCACTTCAATGATGGACATTTTAACACCCTTTGCGCCTATTTCGATGCCGGCATACATCTCTCCGATGCCTTGTACACTTTTCAATAAACTTTCCACCACATTTGCAATAACCGTTAGTTTTTGTGCACGGTATAATTTAACTGCAGCTGTATAATGAGAGATGGCTAAATCTGTTTGATCAATTTTATTATACAAATTTCCCAAGCCCTCATTGGCCAATGCACGGCTATAATAATCTTTATTGGCAGTAGCTTTTGACAAACCTTTTTTAAAATATTCTTCTGCTGCCTCAAATTGTTGAGCTTCTAATAATGTATTGGCGGTTTTGAGTATTCTGGAGGTAGCTTGACTTTTAGAAATCTGAGCAAAAGAGGCTGAGAAATTTAAAAATACAATAGACAGTAAAAAGTATTTACTCAGCATTGGAAAATTTTGGATGAAATAATTTCGATTTAAGATGCAGCAAAAGTAATATTCCTTAAAGGAAAATACTCGCTTAATTCATCAAATAGTGTTGACAACCTTGTAGTTGTGGTTATTTTGTGCAAAACCACTTCAAAATATAGAATTATAGGCAGTATTTCAAGCCTGTTTTTGTATTTAGTTGGCTACCAAATGATTCATATAGCAAATATGAACATATTTTAAAAATATGATTAACGTCATATTTTTTATAGACATTTCTAGTAATTCCAACTATAGCTTTGTAGTTGAATTTATCATTATCCTAAATACCTTTTTATGAAAATCACTATCCTGCCGGCATTACTCCTGCTGCTGCAAACTTCCTTAGCACAAACAAATAGTTGGAAAGGCACTACAAGTACTTATTGGGGTACTCCCACTAATTGGAGCTTAAATCTCGTTCCTACTACTGCACATGATGTTGTAATAGGAGACGCTAGTTTTACAGGGTCATTTCAACCCACCTTATCATCTACCTCCTATTGTAAATCTTTAACGATAGGTGGTAGCAAAGCTTCCACTCTTTCCAGCAGTAGCCGTTCAATAACAATATCAGGCAGCATTGTCATTGCTGCAAATGGCACATTGGTACATGGATCCAGTAGTAGTTCTGGAGGTACCATTACCCTTTCAGGGAATTTTACGAATAACGGCACCTATACAACTACCTATACAAAAGGTAGGGTTACATTTAATGGCGTTAATCAAACGATTGGAGGTTCAACTACTACCACATTCAGGAGGATTACTGTAAATAGTTCAAGCACAGTAACCTTAGCAAATAACATAACCGTTTCTTCCTCCTCTGCACCATCTATTACTGTTTCAGGAACATTGAATCCAAGTACTTATTTGATATCAGGGACCAACGGCTTAACATTAAACAGTGGCAGTAAATTATTAGTATATGCTTCCACATTTGCAGGCAATTATGGTTTTTCTGGTACCTATAGTATCAGTGGAGGCAGCACTGTAGAATATGCTTCTTCTAGCATAGCCCAAACAATTAGTAGCTCCTATTCTTATTCTAATTTAACCGTCAGTGGCAGCAGTACTAAATCTCTTATAGCCAATCTTCCTTCTTTGAATTCCAGCTATTTAGCTTATGGAAATATTACCATTAATAGTGGAACGCTTGACTTAGGCAGCTATACCGCTAGTAGAGGCACATCAGTGGCGGGTGGTACTCTTACCGTTGCCAATGGAGCCACATTAAAAATTGGAGGCACCAATGGCTTTCCTTCAAACTATTCTACCAAAACGCTAGGCGCTACCAGTACGGTAGAATATTACGGTAACGCACAAACGATAACTTCCCTCTCTTATGGCCATTTAACCTTATCTGGCACTAGTGGAGCAGTAACAAAAACCTTACCTGGTTCTACACTATCTGTATTAGGTAATTTTACCAGTACTGTAGGAGCAGCAACCAGTGTATCTTATACCGCCGCTGCTGCAATAAATGTATCAGGAAATGTAAGCATAGGAGCCAATACCAGTTTTTCAGCTTCCAGCTTTTCTCATAACTTTTCAAGTAATGTAACGGTGGGTGGCACGCTCAGTGGAGGTACGAGTACTATAACACTTTTAGGTGCAGCAGGTAATCTAAGTGGTGCAGGCACCATTAATTTCAATAACCTAACCGTTGGAGGAGAAGGCTATACTGCAGCTGGTGCAAGTACAATAGCTGTTAGTGGCAATTTAGCCACTACTGGTTCAGGCACTTTCACTCATAATGCCGCTGGCACCCTGAGTATGAGTGGCACTTCAAAAACTATTGCAGGTATAGGCATTCAATTATGTAATCTCACAACTACTGGAACCATTAGTACCAGCGCCGATATTTCCTTAACTGGTAACCTAACCACCAGTAGCAATTCCTTTACTGCCAGTGCTGGTGTAATAAGTTTTATAGGTGCCAGCAAAACCATTAGTGGCGCAGGTACTATTTCATTATTTGGGGTAACGGTAAGCGGAACAATTAGTACTGCCATTAGCTTCAGCATCAGTAGCACCTTACATGTTAGTGGTACATTTACTGCCTCAGCAGGCACAATAACTTTTGCAGGCGTATCTGCTTTAGCGGGAACAGCAAGTCTTTATAATGCAACAGTCAATGGCACTTCCTTCACCTTGGGCGCCAATTCAGAATTGGATATTGCCAATATTTTAAGTTTAACAGCTGGCAGTTTTAATACTGGAACCAATATTCCAAACACAGTTAAATTCAATGGCTCAGGAGCTCAAAATATTCCAAGTACCAGTTACTATATTCTTGAAACAGCCACAGGAGGCACAAAGACTGCTGCTGGCGCATTAACCATAACAGGTGATTTTATAATTGGAGCTAGTACCAGTTTCGATGCAAGCAGCTACTCTCACAGCATCACAAGATTCTTCTATAACAATGGCACATTCAATGCCAATACAAGCACATTTACTTTTGACGGTTATCAAGTAACACATATTTCGGGAGCAGTTACTTTCAATAACCTAGTGGTTAACAAAGCAAGCGCCATTTATTATGTGCAATTAACAAACAGCAACGTAAGTGCCACAAATGTTACAGTAACTACTGGCAGAATTGAAACGACTACTTTTACACTCACTATTACGGGCACACGAAATGGAACGGGCGTCATTTATGGCACCATCAAGCATCAACATAGTTTTTCCACTGCAACAGACTATGCATTCGAAAGCCCCTATAATACAATCAATTTTACATCTGTTGCTGGTGTAACAGATGCAACAGTGAAAGTCAGCCTTATTCCAGTTGGCGATTTCGCTGGAGGTGGTGCTATTAACAGAGAATATGAATTGAGTATCAATGGAGGTACTTATACAGGTATTTTAAAATTACACTATGAAGATGCAGAATTAAATGGCAACAATGAAGCTGCTCTTAATTTATATCAAAACGCTGGCGCTTGGGTAGCAACTACTAATACTGGTATTGATGCTACCAATAACTACGTACAATTTTCTCCCATCAGCAGCATGGGCGGCAGGTGGACCTTAGCAGGATTAAATAAAATTGTTTTGTGGAATGGAAATGTAAGTGCCGATTGGACAAATCCTTCCAACTGGACAGCAGTTACTGGAGCTCCTACAATTCCTCCTACAGGAGAAGAAATTGTTGAAATAGGAAATAATAATCA
This sequence comes from uncultured Bacteroidota bacterium, assembly GCA_903858475.1. Taxonomy (GTDB): domain Bacteria; phylum Bacteroidota; class Bacteroidia; order Chitinophagales; family Chitinophagaceae; genus Ferruginibacter. Next base: position 63,169 of record CAIOIZ010000156.1, on the reverse strand, counting down.
TAGCTATGAGCCTACCATTAGTTCTGCTATAACTGTAAGAAGTTTGCAGTTCAATAATACACATGCATCTACACTTACTATTGGCACTGGTGGTTCATTAACCTTAAATGGTAATATCAATGGAACCTGGTCTGGAAATGCTGCACACACGATCAATGTAGGTGCGCAAACACTTACTGTGAACGGCCAAATATACATGAGTGATTTAACGACTGACCACAATATCAATATCAATGTAAATAGTGGCATTGTAAATGTATCTGGAGATCTCTATATGAGTGGAAACTCAGTTTTCAACTGTACTGGAACTAGCAACCTGAATATAGGAGGCAACTTTTTCGAAGGCGGTACTTTCTGGCCAGGTGGGTCAGGTACGGTTACTTATAATGGTTCTGGTTACCAAACAGTAGCAGGAATTTATTATCGTAATCTCAACTTTAATAAGTCGGGCGGATTGGCAGAAAGTGAGGGGAATGCTGACATATATGGCAGTATGGATATTCAGGGTTCAAGTGTAGTGGACATTGATAATGTTTGGCAGATTGCTGGAAATTTAAGCATTGCCAGTGGAGCTAAAATGTATATTGACCACAATGTTGTACATATCTACTTGTCAGGCAATTTAAATAATAGTGGTTTCATGAGTACTGACGGAAGTATATTCACACTAAATGGCAACAAAAATCAATCTATTTCTGCAGCTCCATTAAATATTTTTGATATTAATAAATCAGGAGGTACTGCTACCCTCACAGGCAATCTTGATTTAAAAGGTGACATCGATATTGTTGCAGGAACATTTGACCTTTCAACTTATACAGCCAATAGAAATTCTGTTGGAGGATCTTTCCAAATTGGGGATGGTGCCAGTTTATTAATTGGTGGTGCCAATAATTATCCTGCCAATTTCAAAATTTATACTGCACATGCAGGAAGTAATACTCATTACAATGGTACCGTAGCTCAAACCATTGCAGCCAGTAATTACGGAAACCTCCTCTTATCAAATGGAGGAAGCAATGCAAAAACCATTGGAGGCGATTGTATTGTATCTGGAGATTTAACCATAAATAATGGTGCCACGCTTGATGGCAATGCCTTTAATATATCTTTATTAGGCAACTGGACAAATAATGGAGCTTTTAATTCGTCCACAAGTACCATTGGGTTCGATGGAACCAACAAACTCATTGATGGTGTAACCAGTTTTTACAACGCACATATCTCCGGATCATATGCAGTAAATGATATAAATAGTAGCTATACTAATTTTTTAGAAGTATTTGCTAGCGGAAGTTTTAATCTTGGTTCAGCAACCACCACCATTAGCGGAAACCTTACGAATAGCGGATCATTATCTGGTAGTGGCACTGTTATATTCAGTGGTACAAGTCTTCAAAGCATACAAGCAATCAATGCCACTTCATTTAACCTAACAGGAACGGTTAATTTCAATGGCACTATTGCGCCTGTTTTCAATTCAAATGGATCTCCTCATTTTAACATAGTAAATATCAACAATACAAGTGCATCAGGTATTAATCCATCAATGGGATGGATTGTTGATGGGGCATTTACTGTAGCAAATGGTGCTACTTACAATGGCGGAGGATATACGCAGAGTTTTGCAGGCAACTTTACTGCAAATGGCAATGTTACTAGCTCAGGTACGCTTTTATTTAATCCAACTAGTACCGTTGCAATTGCTTTAGGTAGCAGTAAAGTAAACAGTACTGGAATTATTAATTTAGGTGGAACTGGAAGCATCAGTTTAACTGGTAGTTTTGCTAATCTTAACGACCTTACCATTTCAAATACACTTGGCATTACCCCTCCGGCTGCATTGACAGTTAATGGCGACTTCCTTATAGCTAATGCAGGAATTTTTAATGCAGGTTCCTATACACATATAGTAGCAGGTAATTTCGATAATCACAATATCTTGAACGCAGAAACATCCACATTTAGTTTTACTGGATCCTATGTAACGGTTGCATCTGGTAATTCTTCCTTTAATAATGTTAGTACTTCAGGAATTATTATTCCAGATGGCAATTTAAATATTAATGGAAATTATAGCAAAACTGCGGGTACACTTTTCAATGACCCAACGGCGGCTTTAGTGTTCACAGGAAGCGGATCATCAAGTTTCAGTTCGAATAATCCCCCCTTCTTTTTTGCCAATATAAGTATAGAAAAAACTACGCCTACTTCAACAGCAACGTTGAATGTTAATTTCGACTCGTTGAATTTAATTCAAGTGCTTAGCGGTACATTAAATATTGGCAGTTATACACTTACACAAGAGCCTGCATTCGGAGCCACTTTAATAGTTGATAGTGCTGCTACCATGCAAATAGGAGGCACTAATGGTATGCCAAGTGGAATTACTTATTTCAATTTGGATAGTGCCAGCACCATTGAATTTGCGGGTGCAGCACAACCAATAAACAATGCCATTACTTATGGTGGAATAAAAATCAGCGGATCAGGAACAAAAACTCCATCAGGTGCATTAACCATGCTGGGCACTTATACCCAAACTACAGCTGGCACTACCTTTGCTGCAGGTGCTTACACACATTTAGTAGGCGGCAACTGGAATATGACCGCAGGTACATTTACCAATACAGGTAGTACAATTCAATTTAATGGGCTGGGTGATCAATTAATTGGCTCAACAGGTGCCTTTAATAATTTCGCTATCAACAAATCTTCTGGAACTGCTTCATTGAATGGCAATGTACAAATTGATGGAAGTACTACTTTAACTGCTGGTACATTTAATCTTGCAGACAAAGTACTCAGCTTGAATGGAACTGCCATTGCAGGAACTTCTACAAACCTGATTAGTACATCCAGTTCAGGTTTATCATTTGGTGGCTCATTCAATAGTATATTCATTCCTGCTAGTATTGCAGATTTGGGAACACTAACCATTAATAATAGCAATGGAGTTGCAATGAACACGTCCTTACATGTAGCCTCAGCACTTACCTTGAGTAGTGGTGCTTTGAATATTGGCAACAACCATGTATTAACACTAAGCGGTAATCATAGCAGAACAAGTGGTACAATATCTGGAAGCGCTACTGCTTCCTTGGTAGTAGATGGTGCAGGTGCAACATTCAACGATTTATCATTCACCAGTGGTAGCAATAACTTGAGTAGATTCCATGCAGGCAGAAATGTTGGTATTGCCAATACCCCTGGTGTAAATATATACAGCGATGTGGCATTCACGGCTAGCAATGTTACTATTAGCACCAATACAAGTGGTTCAAATATTGGGCTCACTTTCAAATCAAGTATAGACTCAACTGCACGCTTAGCTGATATTACCAATGCAGGAGCGAATAATGGAAATGCCATCAATGGCATGGTAAGAATAGAACGTTTTATACCTGCACACAGAGCATGGAGATTATTATCAGCACCCATTAGTACTACCAATGCTCCCACCATTCACAATGCATGGCAGGAAGGAGCAATTAATGCTGCTGACAATCCAAATACAGGTTATGGTACACATATTACTGGTACCACAGCTCCATCAAATGGATTTGATGTGAATCCAATGTTAAGCTCATCGCTGAAAGAATACATTGGTGGTAATTGGGTTGCAACCCCTAATACAGATGTTTCTAAAATAACTGACCAACCGGCCTATATGTTATTTGTGCGTGGATCTAGAGCAAATAATTTAAGCCAAGGCATCTATGCTGCTACAGACAACACAACACTAAGAATAATTGGAAATTTAAAAACAGGTAGCCAGCCTTCGAATGTACCTGTTAGTGGTTTTAGCATGGTAGACAATCCATATGTTTCTGCTATCAATTTACACAGTATTGCGCTAGCTAATAGTACTGTTATAAAAGACAATTTCAAAATCTGGGATCCTAAAACAGGAGGTGATTATAATGTAGGTGGTTTCATTACTGCAACCTGGAATGGGTCAGATTATACGATGGTTCCTCCAAGTACTAGTTCATTGTCAGGATACCTACAATCTGGCGCTGGCTTCTTTGTTGAATCGAATGGAGGTGGCACATTAACAATTGCTGAATCAAATAAAGCAGCACTAGGCAGCGACAATGTTTATGGAGCACAGGGTGTCAATGAACAATTATTCATTAATCTCCGTGGTGTTAATGGGGAACCTACTCCTCCAATTATAGACGGCGCTTTAGCAATGTACAATGATTTTAATTCAAACCTTATTGATCAATATGATGCAGGTAAATTGCCAAATCCTGGAACAGAAAATATTTCTATGACTAGGCTTGGAATGGATTTGACTGTAGAAAGAAGAACAATCATTGCTAGTACGGATACCATTTTTCTAAAATTAGCTAACACGCGAATCAGGGATTATCAACTTGATTTAACCGCTGTTTTGATGAATCATCCAAATCTTTATGGATTCTTGGAAGATAATTATACCAGCACATCAACTCCATTGAATTTGGATGGCAATACTATTTATCCTTTCAGTGTAAACAGTGATCCTCTTTCAGCAGATACAGCTCGTTTTAAAATTGTATTCGGTCCTGCAACCCCACTACCGGTAACGATTACCAGCATAAAAGCTGTTGAACTTGCAAATAACATTCAGGTTGAATGGAAGGTAGAGAATCAGGTTAATATGCTAAGGTATGAAATCGAAAAATCTACTGATGGCAGAACATTTAGTAAAGCTGGTACACAAGCAGCAACTGGCGCGAATGGCTCTAATGCTACATACAACTGGCAAGACCTACATCCTGCAAGTGGAGATCATTTCTATCGCATTCGTAGCATCAGTTTAAATGGTGATGCCAGATACAGTATAATAGTGAAAGTAAAAATAGGATCAGGAAAACCATCCATCAGTATTTATCCAAATCCTGTTATTGAACACAAGATGAATATTCAACTATTTAATATGGAGAAAGGGTTGTATACCGTTCAATTGGTCAATTACGCTGGTCAAATAGTAATGAAACAAAATATAGAATTAAGCAATAGCAATACAAGTCAAACATTGAATATTGGCAAACAGGTTGCCAATGGAAATTATCAGTTGGTAGTCCTACACCCCGATGGAAACAAAACAGTTCAAAAAATGCTTGTAGCCAATTAGGCTGAATCAGAATGACAGCGCCAGGATAATGATGAAGGTATGGCTGCTACTGTCAAGGATTACCAAATGTAAAAGCCGTTACGGGTAGGTCTCTACTTGTAACGGCTTTTTTATTAGAACGAAAATTTGATTAATTGCAAATTGGTTTTTCAAGTATTTACCCAGCCCAACCTTCCCTATCCAAACTTCGATATTGAATTGCCTCCGCCAAATGTTCTGATAATATATGTTCACTACCCGCCAAATCAGCAATGGTGCGACTAACTTTTAAAATACGATCATATGCCCTGGCTGAAAGATTCAATTTTTCCATCGCTGATTTCAACAACCCCTGACCTGTTGCATTGATACTACAAATCTCTTTTAATTGCTTGCTGCTCATTTGTGCATTGGCATATACTGCATCACTATTTACATATCGTAATGCTTGAATTTGTCGGGCTGCGATAACACGTTTTCTTATGTCCCTACTTTTTTCTGATACATGCATAGAAGACAATTCACTGAAAGCAACAGGAGTAACTTCAACATGCAAATCAATTCTATCAAGCAATGGGCCACTAATCTTATTTAAATATTTTTGAACTGTTCCTGGGGGACAAGTGCATTCTTTTTCAGGATGATTGAAGAAACCGCATGGACAGGGATTCATGCTTGCGATTAACATAAAACTAGCAGGAAAGTCCAATGCTATTTTAGCCCTAGAGATGGTTACCTTTCTTTCCTCCATCGGTTGCCGCATTACTTCCAATACAGTTCTTTTAAATTCTGGCAATTCATCTAAAAATAAGACCCCATTATGTGCCAATGAAATTTCGCCAGGCTGTGGATTACCGCCGCCACCTACTAATGCAACATCACTGATGGTATGATGTGGTGAACGATAGGGGCGTTTAGAAATAATAGTGGCATTTTCTGGTAACTTACCTGCCACTGAATGAATTTTGGTAGTCTCTAAAGCCTCCTGCAAACTTAATGGAGGCAATATAGTAGGAAGCCTTTTTGCCAACATTGTTTTGCCAGCTCCAGGAGGACCGATTAATATTGCATTATGCCCTCCAGCTGCCGCAATCTCTAATGCCCTTTTTATATTTTCCTGTCCTTTTACATCTGCAAAATCAATTTCAAAATCAGTTTGAGCTTGCTCAAATGCTTGCTGGGTATTTACAATAGTAGGTTGCAAATAATTTTCATCCCTAAAAAAAGCAATCACCTCTTCAATATGTCCAACACCATATACCGAAAGCCCCTCTACCATTGCAGCCTCTTTTGCATTTTGTATTGGAACCATTAAACCTTTAAACTGATCTTTTTTTGCTTGTATGGCAATAGGCAATGCACCCTTAATCGGCCTAATTTCTCCATCTAAACTCAATTCACCCATTATTACATATTCAATTAACCGTTCTGGATTTTCAATTTGCGCTGTAGCACCCAGTGTACCAATAGCAATCGGCAAATCAAAAGCAGTCCCCGTTTTCCGAATATCAGCCGGCGCCAAATTCACCACTAATTTGGTTCTTGGCATAAAATAATGATTGCTTTTCACAGCAGACTCCACCCTTTGCAAACTTTCTTTCACTGCACTATCTGGCAATCCTACTATATAATAATCCTTTCCCTGATTGTTTACACTTACTTCCACCGTAATGGTAATGGCTTCTACACCATAGACGGCACTACCAAATGTTTTAATTAACATAGTTGTTTAATAAAACAGTAATCTCGTAAGGACTTGATAATTCGAACGGAGTAAAAAACTATTATTGAGGCTATTTTCCTCTCTCAAAAGAGGATTTATCTGCAGTTAAACACCTAAATTTTTCTTAACAAATCAACCACGCCCTCTTTTTTAAGGATCAGATACCCTAGTCGATCATTGCTAATGCCCTCTTTTAAATGATAACTGAATTGCAACTGATCGTCCACCACAGCAGTTTCAAAATATTTGAAATTAATATTAGAGTAATGTTTCAAGCTGTCTCCGATTTCATACAAATGTGTAGAAAGTATAAACAAAGAATTTTTAATTTTCAACAAACCTTCTATCACTTCTGTGGAACACTTCATAGCGTCCTGCACATTGGTGCCCTTGAATAATTCATCAATTAAGATAAGCCATTTCCTGCCATCATTTACCTTAGTAACGGTTGCCTTTATACGCTGTACTTCATTGTAAAAATAACTTTCTCCCTTCACCAAATTATCCACTACATTAATATTGCTCAGTAATCCATCGAATACGGTTAACTGCATTTGCTTGGCTGGCACTCCCATTCCTATATGTGCTAAAAAAACAGCAGTTCCTACAGATTTGATAAAAGTGCTTTTCCCCGCCATATTAGCGCCAGTAAGAAATAAAAAATTACTAGATTGATCCAATGTAACATCATAAGACACTGGTGTAGGTAATAACAAATGATAAAGACCTACTGTATTCATCACGGGTGCTTGGCTTTCGATAAATTCTGGGAAAACCAGCTGATAAGTTATTACTGCCTGCCCCATTCCGTACCATGCATCCAATTGTGCATAGATATCCATTAACTCAAGCATATGCAATTTGTACTGATAACGAATATAATGGGCAAATGACAATTGCTCGGGTAAGCCAACGGTTGCAATTGTTTTGTGCTTGGCTAAAAAACTAAATTGCTCTTTACTAATTGATTTCTTAACCTGCTCTAATAATTGCTTCAACGGCGATGGTGTATCAACTCTTAAATAAGTCTCCTGCATTTGCTGCATTCCCTTAATAAAATCAAAACAATGCAAGGCCGAATATTTTACCAAGGAAAAATCGGGACCATGGAAAAGCTTATACGCCATTGCCCCAGCGGTAGAAGGTTGAGCAGGAATTTCATCAATGGTAGCACTGAAAAATTTATCAATCATCAATAGGCCTCCATTGCTGATTTGCTGCGGCCAATGTTGTTGATGTGCTAATATAAACTGAATGGTTGACTGCACACCCTGTATAGCAGCCCTGCTTTTCAATGGATGAGCAAAATTATACTGCAGCCTTTCTCTTCCACTCGTGGTAGTACAAAGATTTAATTTAGAAAATACAGAATATTCTTCCTCTGTATTAAATATCGACAAATCCGTAAGCGTTGTTTTATCTATTTCCATACGAGCGCATCAAGTTTGTATAAATTATCTATTGAATAACAATCGGCTGCCTTTTACAGATTCATCCCATTCTCCCTCATTCCATACTAAGTGCCCACTAACCATTGTCTTTAGAATAGATGCAGAAAACCGAAAATTCTCTAAAGGACTCCAACCACATTTATATAAAATATTTTCTTTTGTTACCATTGTCGGTTGGGTAAGGTCCAGCATCACCAAATCAGCAAAATAGCCTTCCCTTATATATCCCCGATCACGAATTTGAAAGCAATCGGATACTGCGTGACTCATTTTCTCTGCAATTTTCTGCAAAGAAATACGACCCTCCTGATAATAATGTAGCATCAATAATAAAGGATGCTGTACGAGCGGAAGTCCCGCATGCGTATGCTCATAATCACCTTCCTTTTCTGCTAACAAATGAGGCGCATGGTCAGTAGCAATAACATCCAGGCGGTCATCTAACAATGCCTTCCACAATGCCTCCTTGTGATGAGCTGCCTTAATGGCTGGATTACACTTAATCTTGTACCCTAATCGATCATAATCATCTGCAGTAAAATGTAGGTGATGTACACAAACCTCTGCAGTAATTCGTTTATCTTTCAATGGCAACATATTGCCGAATAGTTGCAACTCTTTCTCTGTACTAATATGCAGTATATGCAAACGACTATTGTATTTTTTTGCAAATTGAATAGCAGTTAAGGAGCTTTCAAAACAAGCTTCTTCATCCCTAATAAGGGGGTGATCAGCGATTGTCAAAACTGGTCTTTCCTTTTTTATACGTTCATAATTAGCTTTAATAATGCGCTCGTCTTCGCAATGGGTTGCAATCAACATTTCAGATTCCCGAAAAACGGTATCGAGGGTTGTATGACTATCCACCAACATATTTCCTGTACTGGCACCCATAAATATTTTCACCCCACAAACCTGCTCTTTAAACTGATTCATTTTCAACACCTCTTCCGCATTATCATTACTCGTGCCCATGAAAAAAGAATAATTGGCAAGTGCGTGCTGCTGAGCAATGGTATATTTATCGTCCAGCAATTCCTTGGTAAGTGCATTGGGAATTGTATTGGGCATTTCCATAAAACTGGTAACACCCCCTGCAACAGCAGCTTTGCTTTCGGTATATATAGAAGCTTTGTGCGTCATCCCAGGCTCCCTAAAATGTACTTGATCATCAATGACCCCAGGAAAAAGATATTTACCCGTTCCATCTATCTCTATTACATTTCCCTGCACTGCTATATTTGAAGCGATTTTTTCTATTCTTTCACCCTCCGTTAATAAATCAGACACAATGATTTTACCCTCATTTACTACCTGTATGTTTTTAAAAAGGTATTTTTGCATATCTTGATATATAAAGTTTAATTTAAATGATACAATTCTGATGCAAATTATTAAAAGCTTCGCCAAACTCTTTGTTTTTATTTGCCCTGCTTTTGCTACGGCTCAATCCACTTACTTATTACAAGGCTCCAAAGATGCCCATTTTGTAGACAGACTGGAAATTAAACAACAAACCAATACTGATCTTAATTTTAGCACACTAAGGCCTTTTAATAGAAAGGCCATTGTTCGCCAGGCTGAATTTTTAGACAGTGCCCGAATGGGTTATATCGATAGCCTAACGGGGGTTGACAAATATAAAGAATGGACCGACTTAGACCTCACCCCAACGGATGAATACAATCTCAAAAGTTTGTTGTTGAATAATGCCGAATGGACAACCACCCCCTCGGACCCCTTTATGAGCAAAAAAATGCTGCTAAGAACCTTTTATAAAACCAAGGCGAATTTCATTGAAGCCAAAACAAAGGATTTTTTCATTGCAGTCAATCCAGTTATACAATTTCACCAGGGAGTAGAATCTGGCCAAAGCGATCGATTATTTATCAATAGCCGCGGTATAACGGCGCGAGGATTAATTGGAAGAAAAATAGGTTTCTCCACTTTTCTAACAGACAACCAAGAAAGAGGTCCACAATTTTTTCAACAACAAGTAAATAATTTCAGGGCTGTTCCAGGCGTTGGCTTTTATAAAACATTTAAAAAAACGGGGGTAGACTATTTTGATGCAAGAGGCTATATAACATTTAATGCCACCAAATTTGTAGACCTACAGTTTGGCTATGACAAAAATTTTATTGGCAATGGATATAGAAGCCTGTTCTTGAGTGATTGGGGTAATAGCTATCTATTTCTTAAGCTCAACACCAAGGTATGGAAATTTAATTACCAGAATATCTTCATGGAATTGATGCCACAATTCAAGAAAAGCGGCGATACCCTATTAGATAGAAAATATGCAGCCATTCATCACTTAAGCATGAACGTTACCAAATGGCTTAATGTAGGCGTATTTGAAGGCGTGGTATTTGGCAGAAAAAATAGGTTCGATTTACAATACCTCAATCCAATTATTTTTTACAGACATATTGAAGGCATGGTGGGCAGTCCTGACAATGCCATTGCTGGCCTCGATTTCAAAGCCAATATTGCCCATAGAGCACAGGTATACGGCCAATTGTTATTGGATGAATTTATTTTATCTGAAATAAAAAACAATCCAACTAGCTGGGTAAATAAATGGGGCATCCAATTGGGTGTAAAATACCTAGATGCATTTGGTGTAAAAAACTTAGACCTACAAGTAGAAACCAACCGAGTTCGTCCATATACGTATTCACACAAAGATTCCATTGCCAATTACACCCACTACAATCAACCACTGGCACACCCACTAGGTAGTAATTTTCAAGAATTCATTGGAATCCTCCGGTATCAGCCTGCTCCCAAATGGTTTCTGTTGGCAAAAGGAATTTATTATTACCAGGGATTGGATAGCGCAGGGAGAGATTTTGGGAGTAACCCATTGTTGCCTTATATCAATAGACCAAGGGAATCCGGCTTTAAAATTGGCAGTGGCATTAAAGCTACTTGCCTGAATATTTTAATACAAACTTCCTATGAATGGAAAGAAAACCTGTTTTTTGATCTTTCATTGCAATACAGAAAATACTCAAAAGCCAATATTACAGGTCAACCAGATTGCAAAATGATTACAGCTGGCATTAGGTTGAATATGTTTAAAAGAGAATACGATTATTGATAATCAGCTTACCCTAGTACCCAATGAAAACCGGGAATGAATAATATGAATATTTTAAAGCTATGTTAAGACACAAAAAAATAGAAGCCTATTTTTTAAAAAAATGTACCTTTAGAGAGATGGTTAGTTATTGAAGAAAATTTTATTCATTAAATAACACAATATGAGAGGCGTAAACAGGGTTATGTTGATTGGCAATTTGGGTAAAGACCCAGATATTCAAAGCTTAGAAGGAAATATCGCCGTGGCCAAATTCTCCCTTGCCACTACTGAAACGTATAAAGACAGAAGTGGAAAGTTAATTTCACAAACAGAATGGCATACCATTGTTTTATGGCGCGGACTGGCAGATTTAGCACAGAAATACCTTCATAAGGGCAGTTTGGTATATGTAGAAGGACGTTTAAAAACCAGGACATGGGAAGATAAGGAAGGGCATAAAAAATTCGCTACTGAAATTGTCGGGGATAATTTAATTATGCTAGATAAAAGAACGGATGGATCTATTTCATTGCCAGATAATCTGGAAAGTCACAATAGCCCCGAAATTCCACCTATTGAAGATAGCGGCGAAACACTCCCCTTCTGATATAAATCCAAAAGCAATTATCATTCTGTTAGCCTTTTACTAGAAGCTGCTACTGACAAATTAAAAATTGTTATTTTTAATCAAATTTTTCGACTTGGACTATCATTCGGTTTTGGATTTTTCTACTAGCGCCGTATTTTCTTTATTGGCCATTGCCCCTGCAGGTACTACTGTTTTGTTGATTTTAGGAGCGCTGCTTTCAGGAATATCATTTTTTATTTCTGGTGCTGAAGTAGCTTTTTTTTCCTTGAATAATAAGGATATCAACAGGCTTAAAACTTTACAACATCCCAGCTACAGAAGAATTGTTAGTTTACTAGAACAGCCCAAAATAGTATTGGCCAGCATGCTTATCACCAATTCGTTGGTAAATATCTGCATCATTTTAATCAGCAATATTCTCATCAATGATTGGATAGGCGGACTCCATGTTGGCTTTTGGGTTGGCTTCTTAATAAAAGTGGTGGCAGTAACATTCCTTATTCTTTTGTTTTGTGAAGTATTGCCAAAAGTTTGGGCAACCTATGATAAAATAAGATTTGCCGCAACCTCCTCGTTGATTGTCGACATCTTTAATAGTCTATTTTACAACATCAGTAAAAGAATGGTCAAAATGAGCGACGGCATTGAAAAGAAATTTTCAGTGCAAACCAATGCTGTATTAGATAGCTCAAGGCTAGACCATGCTATTGATTTGCTACCCGAACACGAAGCCACAGTGGAAGAAAAACAAATTTTGAAAGGGATTCGGAAGTTTGGAGATACCACGGTTAAACAAATCATGCATACCAGATTAGATGTTAGTGGCATCAATTACACAAGTAGTTTGACTGATGCCATTCGCAAGGTGGAAGAATTGCATTACAGTCGGCTTCCTGTTTACAAAAACAATCTAGATGAAGTGGTAGGCATCTTGCATACAAAAGACCTATTGCCACATTTGAATGAATCGGCCGATTTCAATTGGCATGAGCTCATGCGCCGCCCATATTTTATTCACGAACAAAAATTAATCGAGGACCTTTTGCAAGAATTCAGGTCAAAAAGAATTCACTTTGCAGTTGTAGTGGATGAATTTGGAGGCACCAGCGGCATTGTAACATTAGAAGACATTATGGAAGAAATCATTGGAGATATAAAAGATGAATTTGACGATGAAGAAAGCGCCAACAAAAAAATTGATGACCATACATTTATTTTTGAAGGAAAGACAATGATTAATGATGTATGCAAAGCAATGAATTTACCAGCAGACATCTTTGAGGCCACCAGAGGTGATAGTGATTCACTCGCTGGTTTGGTACTAGAAATTGCAGGAGAATTTCCACAGATTAATGAGGAAATTTCAAGCGGTAATTTTATATTTATTCCGCTTGAAATTGAAAAAAACAGAATAGATACCATTAAAGTAATTATACAAGCCAAATCTTAACACACTATCCCCAATTGATATGCCTATTTTTTTTAACGCTTCCTTTTCACAACGATGTCGCCTAAATATATTTAGTGTTAAAAATGCTGTTGTATTATCTAAGAAAATATTTTGGACGCTCGCTATGCTAATAGGATTAGCACAATGTAATAGCACCTATACATCCAAGAAAAAAGGATACTTTAAAGTGGATTTTCCTGAAAAAAAATACCTTCTTTTTGAAAAAGTGGGAGTACCCTACAGTTTTGAGTACCCAGCCTATGCCAATGTCATTAAAGACAGTACCTACTTTGACAACGACCCCGAAAGCCCTTTCTGGTATAATATTGATTTCCCCGATTTTAATGCAAGAATTTTCCTCAGTTACAAAGCAGTGGGAGGAAAATCACTATACAAAATAAAACAGCCTAATGGCCAATACGTAGATTCATTTGGAATCAATGTTTTTGATAAAATGGTGGCAGATGCGTTTAATTTGACTAATAAAAATGAACCGGTGGCTAGTTCAAAAAAGGACAGTTTACTACATACCCCCAATGGCATAACTGGTGTCTCCTTTAAATTGGGCGGAAATGTAGCAACTGCTCGACAGTTTTTCTTGAGTGATACTATCAAGCATTTTATTAGAGGAGCTCTCTATTTTTCTGCTACCCCCAATGCAGATTCCATCAAGCCCATGCAAGAATTTGTAGGCAGGGACATTGACCATATGATCAATAGTTTTAGATGGGTGAACAACTAGCATTGGTATAATTTACGCCTCCCATTATCTGCCAAATGCCCTACCTGCACTTCGCTTTAAGTTCGTACTTTTGCGCCCATGATTGTAATTGACAATAAATTAATAAGCGATGAAATTGTGAAAGAACAATTTGTCTGCGACCTAAGCAAATGCAAGGGAGCCTGTTGTGTAGATGGTGATGCAGGCGCCCCCTTAGAAAAAGAAGAATTAGATCAAATAAATGCTGTCTTTGAAAAAGTGTTGCCTTATCTCAATGCGGAAAGTAGAAAAGAACTTGAGAGACAAGGCAGGTATGTATACGACAAAGAGTTTGGATGGGTAACCCCCACTATTGATAGCAAGGTTTGTGTATATGGAATTAAGGATAAAGAGGGTATCGTAAAATGTGGTATCGAACAAGCTTATATCGACGGGAAGGTAAAATGGAAAAAACCCATCAGTTGCCATCTATTCCCCATTATTACCAAGAAAAGTAAATTAACAGCAACAGAATATGTTAATTACGAACCTCGAGAAGATAATTGTAAAGCTGCTTGTGCGCTAGGCAAAAAATTAAAAGTGCCTGTGTATAAATTCTTGAAAGAACCCCTGACAAGAAAATACGGCGCACAGTTTTACAAGGATTTAGACGCTACTGCCAAACACATGCAATCAAAAAATAATCCAAAATAATAGTTGTGAAAAAAATACTTTACACCCCAATAGCCCTCCTATTTGCAGTTGTGCTTTTTTCTTGCTCAGCCAACAAAGCGAAAATCGACAACTCACTAAAAAAGTATTTTGACGAGAACAAAGTAGATGGTTGTTTTACCATGTTTGATAATGCATCAGGGCAAGTAACTGTTTACAACATGGAACTAGACACACAAAGATTTTCCCCAGCTTCCACTTATAAAATTGTCAATTCTTTGATAGGCTTACAAACTGGGGTAATTTTAAATGATACGATGACAATTCCCTGGGATGGAAAAACACGTGTCTTTTCCAATGGAGATACGGCAAAAAACTGGAACAAAGACATGGGTATGACAGAGGCTTTTAAAGTTAGTTGTGTTCCCTATTATCAAGAAGTGGCCCGCAGAATAGGCAGAGATACTATGCAGCACTGGATTGACAGCCTTGGCTATGGCAATAAAAACTTACAGGGGCCTATTGATTCATTTTGGTTAAACAACGCACTTAAAGTTTCACCCGATGAGCAATTGGGATTAGTAAAACGATTGTATTTTGATCAGTTACCCTTTAGGAAAAGTGTACATGAAATGGTAAGGAATGCCATGATACAAGAAGAAAATACTGCCTATAAACTATGTTTTAAAACAGGTTGGACCCAAGACGAAAATAATAATAATATTGGTTGGCAAGTAGGCTGGATTGAAGAGAATAAACATGTTTACTTCTTTGTAACATTTATCAAGGCGCCGCCTGGGCCAATTGATATTAAACAGGTAAGAGATAATATTACCCGTGGTATTCTTAGTAAATACGGCTTTTTTGAAGGAAAAAAATAAAGGCAAGACACCTGCCCAATTCACTTTTAACAGTATCCTTTATTATGATTTACTAATTTGCAGTAAGCAATATGCCTCTATTTCAACATACCGCCTATTTATTGTTTTTATTCGCCATTCCCTTATTGGTACTAGGCTATATATTATTGCTCCAATGGAAGAAGAATACTCAAAAAAAAATTGGGGATGAAAGATTAGTGAAAGAATTAATTAAAAACTATTCTCCGAAAAAACATCGAATTAAATTCATTTTACTAATAATAGCCTTTATCGCAGGCTGTTTCGCATTGGCCAATCCAAGGTCAAAAGAAGGCACAGAAAAAGTAAACCGCAATGGTATTGATGTAATGATTGCATTGGATGTTAGCAAAAGTATGCTAGCAACAGACATCAACCCTTCTCGATTGGAAAGAGCAAAGCAGGTGGTGAGCAAATTGATTGACCGCCTAAGCAATGACAGAATCGGCATTGTTATTTTTGCCGGTCGCGCCTATTTGCAAATGCCATTAACCGGCGATCATGGTGCTGCTAAAATGTATTTAACTGCTGCCAATGTAGACGCAGTACCAACACAAGGAACTGTAATAGCAGATGCTTTAAAAATGTGTGGCATGGCTTTTAACAAAGCCGAAAAAAAATACAAAGCCATTGTTCTTATAAGTGATGGGGAAGACCATGACGAAGCAGCCACTAAAACTGCAGCACAATTATCGGAGGAGGGCATCATGATTTGTACAATCGGCATTGGCTCTCCAGAAGGTGCTACATTAGTAGATGCCACTACCAATGAAGTAAAAAAAGACAATGATGGCAATGTTGTTGTTTCTAAATTAAATGAAGAAGAACTTAAAAACATTGCAGAGAAAGGCAATGGCATCTATCAGATTTTTAATAATACAGAAGAAGTGGTGGGCAAATTAGACCAACAACTTAACTCAATGGATCAACGCACTGTTACCGAGGATTCGCTGGTCAATTACAAAACTTTTTTTCAATGGCTACTGATACCTGCTCTACTATTATTGATTATAGAATTCTTTGTATCTGAAAATATTGGCAATTCGTTTCAACTGCCAGGCTTCTTAAAAAGAAATAAAAACAAGGAGCATATTACCAGCCATATTAAAAGCTTTTTTGTATTCCTTCTACTATCTACCAGCTTAAGTTCAGCCCTGTTTGCACAGAAAACAAATAGCATTATCAAAAAAGGAAATGATGCTTATAACAAACAGGATTTTGACAAAGCTGCAGTACAATATCAAGAGGCAATCAGCAAAAACCCAGCAGACGAAGCTGCACAATTTAATTTAGGCAATGCTTTATACAAAGGCAATAAGACGGAAGAAGCTATTCAAGCCTACAACAATGCGATTCAGGTTTCCAAAAAAAAGGAGGCCAAGTCGGAAGCTTATTATAATAAAGGAGTAGTCCTTCAAAATGGTAAAAAATTACCTGAATGTATCGATGCTTACAAAAATGCATTGAAATTAAATGCTGGGGATGATGATGCAAGACAAAATCTGCAAAAAGCATTGCAACAATTAAAAGAACAACAAAAACAAGAACAACAAAAGAAGAACAAACCAAAGGAAGATCAACAACAGAAGAATAAAGAAAAACCAAAAGACCAGGAAGAAAAAAACAATCAGCCACAACCACAGCCTTCCAAATTAACCAAACAAGATGCTGAAGAAAAATTAAAGGCTTTATTACAACAGGAAAAAAACTTGCAGGACAAGCTCAGAAAAGTGAAATCAGGAGACCCCAAAAGACCCGAAAAAGACTGGTAAAATTGCAAGTGGGCAATTCTATTCCTTTTATTTTATGGATTAGCATCAAATCAGGGTATTTTTTATAGAACCATTGCTTTATTTCTTTGTTATTTTTGCATCATGCAAGTATATACCCCTTCCCTGTATTCATATAGGCGTTTGACTACCCGAGTAGTTAAAATTGGTCATCTTCTTTTGGGAGGAGGTCACCCTATTCGGATTCAAACTATGACCACAACAGACACGATGGATACAATGGCAACAGTGGAACAGAGCATTCGTTGTATTGAAGCCGGTGCTGAAATGGTTCGTATAACTGCACCTTCAAAAAAAGAAGCAGAAAATTTACAGCTTATCAAAGATGAATTGAGAAAAAGAGGCTATACCACACCACTTATTGCAGACATTCATTTTACGCCGAATGCAGCCGAAATTGCTGCCCGCATTGTTGAGAAAGTAAGGGTGAACCCGGGCAATTATGTTGACAAGAAAAAGTTTGAACAAATCGATTACACAGATGCTGAATATGCAGAAGAAATAGAGCGCATCAGAGAAAGATTTACACCACTTGTAAAAATTTGTCGAGAATATGGAACCGCCATGCGTATTGGCACCAACCATGGCAGCCTGAGCGACCGTATTATGAGTCGATATGGTGACACCGCCATGGGCATGGTTGAAAGTGCAATGGAATTTTTGCGTATTGCCAGAAGCGAGGATTATCACAATATCATTCTTAGTATGAAAAGTAGTAACCCGCTAGTAATGGTGCAGGCCTACCGATTATTAGTATACCATATGATGGAAGAGTTTGGGGAATGTTATCCGCTGCACCTTGGAGTTACTGAAGCAGGTGACGGAGAAGATGGAAGAATTAAATCTGCTATTGGCATTGGAAGCCTTCTCGAGGATGGCATTGGCGATACAATACGTGTATCCCTTACCGAAGACCCAGAATTAGAAATTCCTGTTTGTAAAGACATCGTAAATAGATATCACCAAAGCACTGCTAGTGTATCAACAATAGCAGCAGATTCTACCATCAAACTACCTTATAATCCATTTGAATATAAGAGAAGACAAACCAAGGAAGTAAATAATTTAGGAGGAAAGCAAGTCCCCGTTGTAATAGCGGATTTCAGCAAATCAACAGTTTTGCAACCGCAGGACTTAAGTACAATTGGCTATCAATACGATTCAATTAATGACAAGTGGCATATTGGCGATGCTGCAGCCGATTACTTATTTGCCAATAATGAAATTGAATTTGCCTTGCCGGGCAGCTTGAAAATTATACTCCCCTATCAAACATGGCTTACTAGCCATGATAAAGAAAAATGTTTCCCTATAATGGACGCCGCCAAGTATTTGGAAGCAAACCCACTATCGCATGCAGTAAATTTTATTATGCTAGATTGTTTTTCAAAAAATAATTCAGCTGAAAATATTACCGAATTATTTGCAGCAGTAGAAAAAGACCCAACAGCTGTATTATGCCTGAGCAGCACCAATAAAAATGCATTGCAAAGTATCAGAAGAATGTTTGTAACCTTAATGGAAAATAATATTACGGCACCCACGATTATTATTTGTGACAGCAAGGACGAAACGATTGACCAGAGTTTAATTCATTACGCCATCGAAACGGGAGGTTTATTATTAGATGGCTTTTCTGATGGCCTTTGTTTTGGACTTCACTATGAAGACCATTCATTTGCCGCCCAACCAAAAATTTTAAACTCAATTGCATTCGGCATTTTACAAGCTACCCGTTCAAGAATCAGTAAAACAGAATATATCAGTTGCCCAAGTTGCGGTCGTACATTATTTGACCTACAGGAAACCACCGCAAAAATAAGGGCAGTCACCAACCACTTAAAAGGTGTTAAAATTGCAATTATGGGTTGTATTGTTAATGGACCAGGCGAAATGGCCGATGCTGATTTTGGATATGTAGGTAGTGGCGTTGGTAAAATAACTTTATACAAAGGAAAGGAAATAGTTAAAAGAAATATTGATTCCAACATTGCTGTTGATGAACTTATCAATTTATTAAAAGAAAATAGCGCCTGGGTGAACCCTACCATTCATTAATTTTCAAGCAATCCATATCCAACTTAAGTAACTATACTATGCAAACTGATTTTCTTGTTATTGGAAGTGGTATTGCTGGACTCACTTACGCTTTGAAAACAGCGCAGGAATGCCCAGCCAAAACAGTCACGGTATTGACTAAAACACAAAGTGACGAAACCAATACAAAATATGCACAAGGTGGTATTGCAGGTGTAATGGATTTCAACAATGATAGTTTTCTCAAACATGTAGAGGATACCCTGATTGCGGGTGATGGACTTTGCAATAAAAACATTGTAGAAATAGTTGTCAAAGAAGGGGTAGATAGAATTCAAGAAATCATTGATTGGGGTGCGCAGTTTGACAAAGACCCGGAGGGTGATTATAAATTAGGAAAAGAAGGAGGACACAGTGAATCTAGAATTTTACATCACAAGGATGTCACTGGCATGGAAATGGAACGAGCCCTATTGGCAGCTATAGCTAAACAAAAAAACATCCATTTAATAAGTCATTGCTTCGTACTAGATATTATCACGCAACATCACCTAGGATATCTAATCACAAAATCTACCCCAGACATTGAATGCTATGGAGTATATGTTTTAAACCTAAGTAATAATAAAATTGAAAAAATAGCAGCTAAAATTACCTTACTGGCTACAGGCGGTAATGGTCAGGTGTATAGAAGCACTACTAATCCTGCAATCGCTACAGGAGATGGTGTAGCCATGGTATATAGAGCTAAAGGAAGAATTGAGAATATGGAATTTATTCAATTTCATCCCACCGCATTATATGAGCCTGGAGTGAGAGGACAAAGTTTTTTGATAACGGAAGCAGTTAGGGGCGATGGCGGCATTTTACGGAATGCAGCAGGAGAAGCATTCATGGAGCGGTATGATACCCGTAAAGACCTTGCCCCCAGAGACATTGTTGCACGTGCCATCGATAATGAAATGAAAGTAGCTGGCACAGAAAATGTATTCCTCGATTGCCGACACTTTAGCAAAGAAAAATTTACCGAACATTTTCCCAATATCTATGATAAATGCTTGAGCATAGGTATTGACATCACAAAGCACTTGATACCTGTTGCACCTGCTGCGCACTATAGCTGCGGCGGAATTAAAACAGATGAATGGGGAAGAACCTCCATAAAAAATCTTTATGCTGCGGGAGAATGCGCTAGCACTGGTTTACATGGAGCCAATCGATTAGCAAGTAATTCTCTCTTAGAAGCAATGGTTTTTGCACACCGTGCGCATCGCGATGCCATTCAACAAATCAATGAAGTTGCATACAAAAATGATCTTCCCGATTGGAGAGCCGACGGCACTAGTTCGCCAAAAGAAATGATTCTAATAACACAAAGCCTTAAAGAACTAAAATTATTAATGAGTGACTATGTGGGCATTGTACGCAACAATGAACGATTGTTAAGGGCAATGAAAAGATTAGATTTATTATATGATGAAACGGAAGAGCTTTATAAAAAAACCATTGTATCACCTCAACTATGTGAATTAAGAAATATGATTACGGTGGCTTATCTGATTGTAAAAAGCGCTGGCTTCCGACACGAAAGCAGGGGCTTGCATTTCAACACAGATTTCCCTGGTAAATCAACCATGACTCAACAGATAGTATTGTAATACTTAAGTCAGATTTTTGGAGATTTGCGACTAAGCAGGCTTAAACCTACCTTTGCTGTTCAAATTCGCGCATGTATTATATTGTTTTCCCCATTCTATACTTAATATCGTTACTTCCATTTTTTATTTTATATGGCATCAGCGATTTCATCTCCTTTTTGCTATGTCATGTATTTAAATATCGAAGAGCGGTGGTTTTAAATAATTTAGCCATCGCCTTTCCAGAAAAATCAATCGAGGAGCGAAATGAAATTTGTCAGAAATTCTATCAATATTTCACTGATACAATGATTGAAAGCCTCAAATTTATTTCGATTTCAAAAAAGGAAATACTCAAGAGAAGTACGGGTTCTTTTGAAATAATTAATGAGTTAATAAAAAAGGGATGCAATGTTAACTTAATGGCTGGGCATCAATTTAACTGGGAATATGCCAATTTACTATGTGCCCTTCACCTCAAAGTAAATTATGTTGGCATTTATATGCCTATTAAAAATAAAATATTTGAAAAAATATTTTATGATTTCCGTGGTCAATTTGGAACCATCCTTATCAGTGCGCCGGATTTCAAAAACAAAATGCATGATGTATTTAAAAAACAGTATTTGCTGGCACTAGCAGCTGATCAAAATCCGGGCAGCCCGGGTTCTGCACATTGGTTACATTTTTTTGGCAGACCAACGCCCTTTATAACAGGACCAGAAAAGGGTGCTATAAAAAACAATTCAGCAGTAGTTTATATTGGATTTAAAAAAATAAAAAGAGGGTACTACCACTTCGAAACTACTTTATTATGTGAACAATCAGCGGCAACCAATATAGGCGAGTTAACTGTATTGTATAGGGATATCTTGGAAAAAACAATTCGCCAAGATCCAGCGAATTATTTATGGAGTCATAAAAGATTTAAATACAATTACACCAAAGAATTCGAAAAGCTATGGATTGACAAAGTGCCCAATCCCGGTTCTACTATTAATTGAGCATCGCAATATCTTTTTCTACAACAATAGATGCTTGTTCTTTAATGGCGGACCAGCCCCCTACTACGTTCCTTAAATTATGAATACCCTGTCGCTTCATCAATGAACAGGCAATTACACTTCTATAGCCACCTGCACAGTGCACATATAAATTTTGATGATCTTCGAATCCAGCTAAATGTACGAGATCAGTCATTTCTAAAAGAGGCATATTTAGTGCTGCTTTCACATGCCCATCTGCAAACTCAGTTTCCTTTCTCACATCCACCACATGAAGATCGGCATCATGAGGAATATCCATTGCTAACTCATCTGCCTCCACATCAATTATTAAATCAATTTTTTCTCCTGCTGCTTTCCATGCTTCAAATCCCCCCTTCAAATAACCTATCATTTTGTCGAAGCCAACGCGACTAAGCCGAATCACTGTTTCTTCTTCTTTACCCTTATCTGTAACCAATAATATAGGTTTATCAAATGATAGTAGACTGCCTGCCCACTCAGCAAAACGTCCTTCTAATCCAATAAAAATACTTCCAGGCACAAAACCCTCGGTGAATACGTTTGCAGCTCTAGTATCTAATACAATACAATCTGTTTGCAGTTTTTCTTTAAATGAATTAATCGACAATGCAGCCAGTCCTCTTTTTTTAACTTCTTCCAAAGGGTCATATCCTTTCATATTGATCATTGCATTAATAGCAAAATACTTGGGCGCAGTAGTTAGGCCTTGGGTTATAGCACTAATAAATTTCTCTTTGCTTTGTGGCTGCAAGGCATAATTGGTTTTCTTTTGCTCACCCATAGTACTAAAAGTTTCGGGACCTAAATTTTTACCGCAACTACTTCCGGCACCGTGAGCAGGATAAATAATTATCTCATCAGCTAGTGGCAAAATTTTTTCTTGAATAGTGTCGTACAAAATACCAGCCAGTTCCTCACTGCTTAAATTACCACTACTTAAATCTGGTCGACCTACATCGCCAATAAATAAAGTGTCGCCAGTAAAGATGGCATTTGGCTGACCCGCTTCATCTCGCAGTAAATAACAACTGCTTTCTAAAGTATGTCCGGGTGTATGCATTAACTCGATGGTAATTTTTCCAAGTTTAAAAATTTCTCCATCCTTTGCATGATGAACTTGATATTGTGTAGTAGCACTTGGACCGTATACAATCGTAGCACCTGTTTTTTTGCTTAGGTCAATATGCCCACTTACAAAGTCCGCATGAAAATGTGTTTCAAAAATATATTTAATATTGGCTTGTCTATCTTTTGCCATAGCCAAGTACTCGTCTGTATCTCGCAAAGGATCAATAATAGCCACTTCTCCTTCACTCTCTATAAAATAAGCTGCTTCACTTATGCAACCAGTGTATAATTGTTTAATAAACATGTAATTTATTTTTAGCTTGCAAATATAAAAATAAAAAGGCGGATGTATGAACATCCGCCTTAACATGTTTAATATAAACTTATTTTAATAAACCTTCCACAAAATGGCTGATTTCATCAATACGTTTAAAATTAACACCATAATAAATAAACTTACCGTCTCTTTCTGTAAGTACAATTCCTGCTCTTCTTAAAATAGCAAGATGCTGTGAGGCAACAGATTGTTCTAGTCTTAATTTGACATAGATTTCTGTAACGGTGATTTTTTTCTTGTCTTCAATCAACTTAAGAATTTGTTGACGAAGTTTGTGATTGAGTGCCCGCAAAACAAGAGCTGCTTTTTTTAGGCTATGGTAATCTACATTTAATGATGTAGATCCACCACCGGAAGCCGTAGCTTTCCCATGTGTTTGGTTTTTAACCGCCATAGAAGTTAGAGTTTTTAAAAATGCTTGAACAATATTTGAACAACCAAATATAAGAATGTTTGCTTATGTAAATAAATTTTAAAGGATATTTATTTCAACTATTTTCTTTCAATTGTAGGCTGAATCAGTGTTTGACACTGGTATCGAAAAAATCTTTTAGATAAGTTGGCTCACAATAGGCGAGGTTTGAAAACAGTTTTTTAATATAATATTGAAAAGCAATTTCACTTAAAACAAAAGGTTGAAATGCAACTTCATGTAGATGAGCATTAGAATGATCGCAAATATTTTTCCATTTCCTGCTCCCGTTTCCAAAAAATAGAATTTTTTTCATATTTAAAAATTCTATAAAACATTCCGATTGAAGTATCAAAGCCATTGGTTCAATAATCTTATTCAATTGATTATCATACAAAGCAGTGTATACTTCCATCCTTCTTGCATCCATCATTGGACAGAATAAAGTATTGGAATTCTCCTTCAATGGATCTATCTGATGAATAGCAGAAGCAGCTAGATAGTCTAAGGTATTAATGCAAATGATTGGTTTTTGAATGGCATAGCAGATTCCTTTTGCGCTGGCCAAACCTACCCTTAACCCGGTATAGGATCCTGGACCAGCTACTACTGCAACGGCATCTAGTTCATTTAAATTCATTTGCTGCTCCTGCAATATTTTTTGAATGGCAGTCTGTAAAAATGAAGCATGGTTCTTTTGATCCTCACTTTCCAAAACAGCCAATAACTTTCCTTCATTGGAAAGACTTACCGCTGCAAGGCTATTAGCTGTATCTATTTGAAGAATTTTTGACATTATAAATTGGATTCTTTTAGCAATAACGGGCAGGCTGTATACCTGGAATCTGTTTCACTCAATTTAAGTAATAATGAGGCAATCTTATGAACACCTATTTTTTCGCTCCACTCAAAAGGACCAAAGGGATAATTTGTTCCAAGCTTCATTGCAATGTCAATTTCCGCTTTTGTACTCACCCCTTCCGCTAGTGCAAAATAAGCTTCATTTACAATCATAGCAATTACCTTGGCACTTACCAATCCGGGTTCATCTGCTACGTATAGGGGAGTTATTTTATTTTCTCTGAAAAAGTTTTCAAATAAGGAAGCTGTTGAAACTGCTAATTCCCAAGTGCTGCGATTCAAAAAACCTGGCCAACCATTCAATCGGCCAACATGGCTAGGTGCCTGCATTGAATGCAAGGTTGTACAGGTAGCATTTACCAATACCGGCTCCGGCATTTTACTATAATCCTTCTTTATGGAGTCTTCTAAAAGATTAATATAAATATCTGCTTTACCTGCAAAAAAAGCTGCTTCATCTACTACACGATGCCATTGATCATTTACAAGCAATTGCATTTCTTCCCACTGAATATCTGTAGCCAAAACGAGAATGGTCATTAAAATAATTTTTACAAAAATAAGCAGATACAAAAAGATATATTTGCATCTAAGAAAATATATATCACAATGAGCAAGCAAATCATTCAAACAGACAATGCCCCCTCTCCAATTGGCCCCTATAGTCAAGCCATATTGGCAAACAACACACTGTATATTTCAGGTCAAATTGCCTTGGTACCAGCAAGTTCAGAATTGGCCAATAAAGATATTCAAGAAGAAACACACCAAGTGATGCAAAATATCAAGGCTATTCTTGCAGCCGCCGCAATGGATTTTAGCCATATTGTTAAAACCACTATTTTCCTTAGTGACATGTCATTCTTCGCGGAAGTAAACCAGGTTTATGGAAAATATTTTGAAAATGATTTTCCTGCAAGAGAAACGGTGGCGGTAAAAGGTCTTCCCAAAAATGTAAATGTTGAAATCAGCATGATTGCCTCAAAATAATCATTGCAATTCATACGGATTTCCAAGGGAACACTGAATGATGGGTCGATCCCCTTTTGGCACCAATACAACAATATTGCCTTTAAGGATGTCTCCATTTCGGAAAATAAAACCTGCTTTTACCGATTTGGACTCCTCCTTATCATTCTCCTTTACTTTTACATTGATGTAAAAATCTTTTGCCCGAATTGTTCCACTTTTAGCTGTTAAACGCTTGCCATTGGCATTGCTTACGTTAAATGTGGCCAACAGGTTGGGGGTTTCTCCATTGGTAGAAAATGGTTTCCGATCGGAATACAATTTTGTACAGCCACTTCGATTGGCAATAAATAAGGCAATCTCGTATCGGCTATACTCTTCTCCTTTATTTTCTTTAATCTGTTCATTTCGTATTATATAACCATATTCCATCCCATTTTCAGTTACAGGAGCATTTTCACCTAAATCGAAGATTTGTGCTGGAGCAAAATAAAAAAAACATTGCAGCAGTACTATTGCAAAAGAAGTTTTAGTAAACATAAGAGGATGTTTTAATTTTGTCTTCTAAGTTAATTCATTTTAATAAGGATTATGCCTACAAAAAAGGTTATTGTTGCGGCCAATGCACATGTCTATTTAATTGACTCCTTAATAGAGAAAGGGTTTGATGTAATTTCAGTACCCAATGCCACTGATACTGAATTGGCTACACTCCTTACTGACGCACATGGCTTGATTGTTACTACCCGGGTCATTCACTCCAATATGATTGACCAGGCTCCACTATTAAAATGGATTGGTAGATTAGGTAGCGGTATGGAATTGATTGACGTTGCCTATGCTAATACAAAAGGAATCCAATGCTATAGTAGCCCAGAGGGCAATAGCAATGCAGTAGCAGAGCATGCTATTGGCATGTTGCTTAGTTTACTGCATCGAATAAATGTTTCAAATGAAGAAATTAAAGACGGCAAATGGAATAGAGAAGCCAATAGAGGTACAGAGCTTGCAGGCAAAACTGTTGGGATCATTGGATTTGGAAACACTGGCTCCAATTTTGCCAAATGCTTAGCATCATTTGAAGTAAGCATACTGGCCTATGATAAATACAAAAAAGGATTTGGAAATCAACAGGTAAAGGAAACGGATTTGCAAACACTACTAAAAGAGGCTGATATTATAAGTTTTCATTTACCACTTAGTGCCGAAACCAAGCATTTTTGTGATGAATCACTTTTACAACAAATGAACAAGCAGCCATGGTTACTCAACACCTCTCGAGGAGAAGTTATAGATACAAAAGCGCTTGTACTAGCATTGCAAAAGGGAAGATTAAAAGGGGCCTGCCTGGATGTTTTGGAAAATGAAAAAATAGACAGCCTTAGTGTACAGCAAACCCAAGAATTGGAATTTTTAAATAGCAGATCGGATGTGTTATTAACCCCCCATATCGCCGGTTATAGCCAGGAAGCCCTGTATAAAATGGCCAAAGTCTTATTGGAAAAAATTATCTTTTAATATAATTTCTTACCTTTGTGAACAATGCAACGTCCCGGTAGATACGGGGCGTTGTATTTTTTTTCTACTTGCTTAAATGAATTGTATGGCTGATTTTAATTACGTTACCAAGGATACTTTTGAAAAATTGAAACTGGAATTGCAGCAAATGAAAGGGGTTGAAAGACCTGCTGCTAGCAGAGCTATTGCAGAAGCCAGAGAAAAAGGCGATTTAAAAGAAAATGCAGAATATGATGCCGCCAAAGAAGCTCAAGGTATGCTGGAGGCTAAAATTAAATATTTAGAAGGCGTTATTGCAACTGCAAGAATATTGGATGAAAACAATATTGACACCAGCAAAGTATCTATACTGACAAAAGTTGCATTGACCAATTTGGGCACAAAAAAACAAGTAACCTACCAGATTGTTTCCGAAAAAGAGGCCGATTTGAAATTGGGAAAAATTTCAGTAACCTCTCCAATTGGAAAAGGTTTATTAGGCAAAGTGGTAGGTGATATTGCAGAAGTAATAGTACCGGCAGGCACTTTAAAGTTCAAAATCGAAAAAATAACTTCCTAATATAATTTCTCACTGTTATTGATCAGGTTATTAATAACTGTGAATACAATTACTCTTCGCCCGATACAATTTCACCATAATCAATTACCAACTCCTCTCCTTCCTCAATTTGACGAAGGGCTTCAAAATAAGCACCGTCATTTACTGATTGAATATTTGGACTATCCGCATGGTTTAGAAACAATGACAAGTCAATCGACTTGAATCCCTGCGCAGGCAAGAAATAATTGACTTCATCATATAAACAGAAATTCTCAACGAGGTCTTTTGCATAAACCGGCAATGCTTCCACCTCTTTTCGGTCAATGGTCACCCAATCGCCCATTTCTGCCGCAAACATTTCTTTACACCCCTTAGGTATTACTTTAATAGCAAATACACCAATACCATGTAAGCCACTGGGCTTTAATCGAACCCATGTATTGTTTGCCAATTCTTGTAATAATGCTGCTTTTGTCATGCCATTTTTAATTTTTATGGGGAGAGGATTCAAGTTAAGAATCTTTTTTTGTTTTGTACTTTTACTCAAAGAATTTGACATGACTATATTCTCGAAAATAATCTCCGGCGAAATCCCCTCTTATAAAATTGCAGAAAACGAAAAGTTCTATGCCTTCCTAGATATTTTTCCATTGGTACAGGGACATGTATTGGTGGTGCCTAAAATTGAAACAGATAAATTTTTTGACTTAACAGACGACTACTTACAAGAAATTTTAATTTTTGCAAAACCCATTGCCAAGGCCATCGAAAAAGCATTTGACTGTAATCGTTGTGGCATTTCCGTTATTGGACTAGAAGTTCCGCACGCACATTTGCATTTGTTGCCTATCAACGATGCGGATGACTTGAACTTCACGAATGATAAACTGGAGTTTTCGCCTGAATCACTAAAAGAAATTCAACAAAACATCCTTGCACATTTATAAGGCTGCAAATAGATCATCTTATTTTACTCTTCCAGGATTATTCTTAATAAAAGCTTCCCATCCTTTTACCTTATTGCCAGGAGTTTTCAATACTGGATTGTCTTGAAAATGATGACAAACTGCCACGGCTAGTGCATCAGTAGCATCATAGAGTTTAGCATCGTATTTAAAATGTAATAATTGCTCCAACATCTTTCTAACTTGCTCTTTATCGGCATTCCCATTTCCGGTAACAGATTGCTTTACTTTTTTGGGCGAGTATTCCGTTACATCTAAACCATGCCGCATGGCGGCGGCAATCGCCACCCCTTGAGCTCGTCCTAATTTGAGCATACTTTGTACATTTTTCCCGAAAAAAGGAGCTTCAATGGCAAAATCGGTAGGCTGATATTTAGTAATTAATCCGCTGACAGTATTAAAAATCAACTGCAATTTTTTGTATACATCTGGCACTTTCCCTGGCTTTAATACACCCAAGTCGACCAATGTTATGGTATTTCCTACCACTTTAATAATACCATAGCCCATTACGATGGTACCAGGATCAATCCCTAAAATAATTGTTGATTTCTGCGACAAGTGCTAAATATTTTTATAAACCTCTTATTTAAAGTAACATTGTATATTGAACAAAAGTATTAAAATATTAATCAAGTGGCTGGTAGCCCTCCTTTTAACTGCCGGACTTTTTTATTTTCTCTATAAAAAAATTAACGGACAGGAAGACTTTACTTCGATTAGGCAACTATTATTACAAGCAATGGTTGGCAGCGAGGCTTGGAAAAGTTGGTTGATAATAATATTGGTCTTTTTAAACTGGGGCATTGAATCATACAAATGGAAATTATTGGTTTCAACCATACAAAGCATGCCCCTATTGCAATCCATTAAATCGGTATTGTGTGGCATAACCCTTACTTTTTTTACACCGAATCGTATTGGAGAATATGGAGGAAGAGTTTTTTTTATAAAAGAAGGCCATCGACTACAAGCTGTATCACTATCCGTTGCTGGCAGCATTGCCCAATTAATTATAACACTTATAATAGGATCTCTAGGACTACTATATCTTTTACTAGCTAAAAAACTTTCGCTGAGTACAATTGGCATCCATGATATTTGGCTAACCATATTGATTGCTTGTTGCTTATTGGTAACTATACTCCTTTGCTTGTTCTATTTCAAAATGGCATGGCTCACCAAATGGGTGGAACGATTTTCTTTTACCCGTCCCTTTGTAAAACACATTGCCGTGCTTGAAAAATTGGATGTAAAAATTTTGTTAAGTTTACTTGCCTTGTCTACCCTTCGGTACTTTGTATTCGCTTTACAATACATCTTTATGCTACAATTGATGCAGGTAGAACAGAATAGTTGGCAAAGTTTTTGGCTGGTATCTGTTATGTTTCTTTTACTGGCAATTATACCGAGCTTTGCAATAGCTGAATTAGGCATTAGAGGAGCCATTGCAACCAGCCTTTTTGCGTACACGGGAAATGTATTAGGTATTCTAACCGTTACGTTTGGGATTTGGCTCATTAACCTGTTCCTACCTGCACTTGCTGGTAGTTTATTAATTTTAGGAATTAAAACATCCAAGACAGATGATTAAAATTTTGAAATTCATTTTACCCACCCTGATTCTTTGCTCTTTTAGCATTACGCCTGATTATGATAATTTCTGTGGCATTAGGAATACTGCTTTTCAGGATGGAGAACAAGTGACCATGAAAGTTTATTACAGTACACTAGGGATGTATATTGGTGCTGGGGAAGCTACCTTCACTACTTCATTAGAACGATTTGGCGGAAAACCAGTTTACCACTGTGTAGGAGAAGGAAAAAGTTATTCGTTCTTTGATAATTTTTTTAGAGTAAGAGACCGATATGAAAGCTATATAGATACTGCAAATTTATTACCCTATAAATTTGTACGCAATGTAGATGAGGGAGGTTATAAAAAATACAACAATGTAACGTTTAACCAGAGTGCCGGCACTGCTGTTAGCACCAATGGGGTATTTAAAGTGCCCAACTGCATTCAAGATGTAGTTAGCGGAGTTTATTACGCACGGAATATTGATTTTAACAAATACAATGTTGACGACAAGATACCTTTTGATATGTTTCTGGATGATGAAGTATTTCACATGTATATCCGGTATATGGGAAAAGAAAAATTAAAAACTCGGTATGGAAAATTCAATGCCATCAAATTCAAGCCGCTACTATTGAAAGGAACTATTTTTGAGGGTGGGGAAAAAATGACCGCATGGGTCAGTGATGATCCCAATCATTTACTGCTTCGCGTGGAAAGCCCCATTGCTGTGGGAAGTGTAAAAATAGATATGCTTACTTACAAAAATCTTCGCTATCCACTTACCTCTTTGATAAGTGTACGCTAGAAAGCTTTACAACCATTCTTTTAATTGAAAAGTTTCATTTTTTCGAACACCCTTTTCTGTTAGCATTAAGTTACAGCATTCTACTGATGGGTCATGCTCAAAAAACAAGGTATATTGTTGTGCAATAGCCTCCTCAAAAAAAGCTTGTTTTTCATTCAATGTGGTCAAAGGAAACATATCATACCCCATTACATAAGGCAAGGGTATATGAGCAACAGAGGGCAATAAATCTGCCATAAAAACCAATGTGCGTTCCCCGTATTGAATTTTAGGCAACATCATTGCATTGGTATGACCATTTACGCTAATCACTGAAATATTAGAAGAAATAGAAGTGGCAGCAGTGGAAATCAAGGAATCACCGGGAATAGGAATGTCGATAAAATGAAGTTGCCCACTTTCCTGTATGGGTAAAATGTTCTCTTTCAAAAAACTTGCTTTCTCCCTAGCATTGGGCACTGTTGCCCATTTCCAATGCAAAGCATTGCTCCAGTACCTTGCGTTCTTAAATGCTGGTACTAATTGACCGCCCACTCTCTCGATACTGCCCCCACAATGATCAAAATGAAGATGTGTTAATATCACATCGGTAATATCTTCTTTAACAAACCCCTGCGCAGCCAATGATTTATCCAACGTATCGTTGCCATGAAGATAATAATGACTAAAAAACTTTGCGTCTTGCTTATCCCCCATACCATTATCGATTAAAATCAATTTATCACCATCCTCTATCAATAGGCAACGCAATGCCCAATTACACATATTATTGTCATCTGCAGGATTCAATTTATTCCAAATTGACTTAGGCACTACTCCAAACATAGCGCCGCCATCCAATTTAAAATAACCAGTATTGATACTATATAATTTCACTATGTTAGTTTTATTTTTTTTGCTTAGCAGCGGTCAGCAACAAACAGCCCAAACCAACTATAAAAAAGACCACCAGTGCTAAAATAGAATTGCGCATATTATGCGTTAATCCTTCAATCAAACCAAAACTAAATAAACCAATTACGATGGCCAATTTTTCTGTAACATCATAAAAACTAAAAAAGGAGGCAGTGTCTTTTGTCTCTGGCATCAGTTTACTATAGGTACTCCTGCTCAGCGACTGAATACCACCCATCACCAAGCCTACCAGTGAAGCCAAAATATAAAAATGCATTTCAGTATGAATAAAAAAACCTGTTATACAAACACCAATCCAAAGCAATACGGTAAAAATGAGCACTTTTATATTTCCATAAATTGAGGACAACCTCGACATCCCCAATGCCCCAACGATGGCCACCAACTGAATGATAACTGCCGTAATGATGAGTTTGGTGTTTTCTAGTTTCAACTCTTTAATTCCAAAATCAATCGCTACCAACATAACTGTTTGCACCCCCATACTATAAAAAAAGAAGGCAGATAAAAACCTTTTTAATACAGGCATATGCGTTAGCTGATTCCAAACAATTTTCAATTCATGAAATCCATTGGTAAGAATATGCTTTTTTTCGCTGCGCTCTGAACTGGAAGACATAGGTAATCGTGCAAATGTTATTTGTGCAAAAGCAACCCACCACACTCCCACCAACAAAAAAGTTATTTTCAAAGGAAGCGGATTGTCAGGTATCAAAATCACCAACCCAAACGCAATTAACTGCATCAATACACTTCCTATATACCCAAAAGTATACCCACGAGCACTTACCCTATCTCGATCTTCTTCCGCTGCAATTTCAGGTAAATAAGAATTGTAGAAAACCTGACTTCCATAAAAACCAATTCCCGCAAACATGAAACACAACAACCCAAGGGTTACATGATCTTTATCGAAAAAAAACATCAGACTACAGCTTAGTGCCCCTAAATAGCAAAAGAAGCGCATGAAATTTTTCTTATTGCCTTTGTAATCTGCCATAGAAGATAATACAGGAGAAAAAAATGCAATCAGTAAAAAACCAAAAGCCAGTATATAATCCTTTATTTCAGTATTCACGAAATTGCGTCCTAAAAAAGACACCCCTTTTTCAAAACCAGGTTTATCAGGACCTGTAACGAACGCGTAGTAGGCGGGGAAAAAAGTGGTGGTTATAACCAAATTATATACACTGTTGGCCCAGTCGTACATCGCCCAGCCATTAATTACTTTTTTGGATGCTGTTTTCATGCAGTTATTTTAGAATGCTGAAAGTACATAAAAAAAAGAAACTGTTGCATTTACAACGCCCTAGTTTCTTTAAGCTGAATAAATTCCTATTTCCTATAGCTATAATTGCTACTTCCAATTGTGCATAGCAAAGGCGCTATTTATTGTATGTATCCTTTATAAATTAAAATCAACAAAACCAAACCAAGCAGAATTCTGTACCAGCCCCATACTTTAAAGCCATATTTTTTTACAAAACTGATGAAAAATTTAATAGCCAATAAAGCCACCACAAAAGCCACCAAATTTCCGATAGCCAATTGTTGTATCTCGGCACTGGTAAAACCGCCATGTTCTTTAAAGTACTTTAATAATTTATAGCCGGTGGCCGCTAGCATAGTAGGCACCGCCAAGAAAAAAGAAAATTCTGCAGCAGCACTTCGCGTCAGTCCTTGTTGCATTCCTCCAATAATAGATGCTGCACTTCTGCTCATACCAGGAATCATCGCCAAACATTGCCAGCAACCAATGATAATTGCCTTTGGAAAGGCTATTTTTTCTTCTGTATCAATTTGAGGTTTACTAAAAAATCGATCTACAAATACTAAAACAACGCCGCCTGCTAACATGGTGATAGAAACAGTTAATGCACTTTCTAGCAACAGGTCAATTTTTTTGCTAAACAATAAACCGAGTATCAATGCAGGCACCACCGCAGCAGCCAGTTTTACATAAAATTGCCATTTCTTAAAATCAAAAAACTTTTTCCAGTACAATACTACGACCGCCAAAATAGCACCCAATTGGATAGCTACAGTAAATAGTTTTGTAAAATCGGTAGGAGTAATGGACAATAATTTTTCTGTAATAATCATATGCCCTGTACTACTAATGGGCAAAAACTCCGTCAAGCCCTCCACAATAGCGACAATAATAGATTCTATGCTGTTCATATTGAAATTTTAAAAATAAAAAAGCGAAGTACTTGTTATACTCCGCATATGAATTATTTATATAATAATATTAACTGTCTTTAGGTTTCTTCATAATGGCGAAAACCTCCATCACCATACCTGCTACCAACAGAATGGGTGCCAAGGTAATGCGGGTAAAACTATTTACCTCTTCATCCTTGAATACGTTAGGGTCGGGGCTTTTTCCACCAGACATTAGAAAAAATCCAATGGCCATCACAACTAATCCAGCCACCATCCAAATAAAATTTTCTTTCCCAAATAAGGGGGTATTGGTAATCGGCGCTTGTTTTTTGTCTTTACTCATAAATACTTATTAGGATGCAATATTAATATAAATCGTCCAATTTCATTTTCAGGTATTTTATAACTGCCCTATGTGTACTCACCAATGTAATGGTTATGCCCACAAAAATAATGGTAAAAAACAATAGAATCAGACTCTTATTATCTCTTAAAACTTTGAATTCTGGACGAAAAGCCTCAATCAATAAGACGGAAATCCATATTAAAACAATGGCAATTCCAGATGCAACCAACCCATTAACAATGGCCCTAATATTAATTGGCTTGGCTATAAACCAGCGGGTTGCCCCTACCATTTGCATCGTTTTGATTAAAAAACGATTACTATACATTGCCAATCTTATAGTGTTATCAATGGAAATAATCACTAAAATGGTCAGCAATATAGCAGCAAACAAAAAGCCTAATACCAGGTTTTTTGCAAAACCACCCACCTTGGAAACAATTTCCTCGGGATATTTAAATTCTGAAATTACCCCAGGGAATCGGGCATCGATAATATTAGAAATATTTTTTAAACTATCTGTTTGAACGTGACTGGCCTTAACAAAAAAATCGATGCTCTCTGGCAAAGGGTTATTATCAATGAATTTACGCCAGGTAGTATCATTGTCGGCTTCATACCGTTTAACTGCCATCTCCTTAGTGATGTACTCAATCGATTTTACATAGGGCAGCGCGCCTACAAAATTCTTTACACTGTCGATCTTCTTCTTAGAAGCGTCTCTATTCAAAAATCCTTGCACCTGGATATTCTCTTTAAAATAATCCCCTGTTTTTCTAAGGTTCAGAAAAAACCATCCTACTATACCAAATAGATATAACACCAAGGCTACGCCAATAATGGCATAAGCATAATTGGGTTTTCCGCGTTTACTGCTTGCTCTTCCGAATTGAGACATATTTAAATTTACTTTTTTATTAGATGGCTATGAACTGCAAATTAATCCAATTTGCGTGTATTACATTATTTTTGCCTTCTGCAAAACGATTGCCCGCCTTATTTATTTTTTCTCCCGGCGTTTTGTGTATAGAAAAGAAGATATATAACTTTTCTTTCACAATGTCTACTTTGGTTAGTAACTACTGTACTAACAGAGAAAATAAATAACAATATGGTTTAATATTAAGCATTGAGTAGCCTATTTCTATTAAGCAATAGAATAAGATAAATAAAAAATAAAAAATGGAATACAGTTTTAGAAAGATAGAGCAGTCCTGGCAAGAAAAATGGAAGACAAACAAAACCTACCAGGTACAAAATCCGCAAGAAGGACAGGTTTCCAAACCTAAATACTATGTGCTGGATATGTTTCCCTACCCCAGTGGTGCAGGACTCCATGTAGGTCACCCACTAGGCTATATTGCCAGCGATATTTATAGCCGATACAAAAGACTTAAAGGTTTCAATGTGCTGCATCCAATGGGCTTTGATAGCTTTGGCCTACCAGCCGAACAATATGCACTGGAAACTGGACAACATCCTGCTACTACCACCACAAAAAATATCGCCACTTTTAAAGCGCAATTAGATAAAATAGGTTTTTGCTATGACTGGGAAAGGGAAGTGATGACCAGCGATCCCTCCTACTACAAATGGACCCAATGGATTTTTCTTCAACTTTTCAATAGCTATTTCGACCTTCCATCAAAAAAGGCCAAACCCATTACAGAACTGATTACCATTTTCGAAACCAATGGTAGCCAAAGCTTATATTTTTATAATAACGCGTCTTTTTCAGCAGTGGATTGGAACAGTTTTGAAGAAAAGAAAAAACAGGAAATACTGATGGACTTCCGACTCTGCTTTAGTAAATATGGCGAAGTTAATTGGTGCGAAGCCCTAGGTACCGTTTTAGCCAATGACGAAGTAATCAATGGACTGAGCGAAAGAGGAGGACACCCAGTTGAAAAAAAGAAAATGAGACAATGGTACCTCCGCATTACTAATTATGCAGAGCGGCTATTGGCAGGACTAGAAACAGTTGCATTTAGTGATAGCATGAAAGAAATGCAACGTAATTGGATTGGCAAAAGTGAAGGCGCTGAAATGGACTTCAATATTAAAAATTCTAATTCACAAATCAGCGTTTATACAACCCGGCCCGACACCATTTTTGGCGTCGATTTCATGGTGTTGGCGCCAGAACATGAATTGGTGAATAGCATTACTTCGGCGAATCAAAAAGAATCCATCGAGGCTTACTTAAAATATGTAAAAAGCAGAAGTGAAAGAGAAAGACTTTCTGAAGTAAAACAAATTACCGGCTGCTTTACAGGAGCTTATGCTATTAATCCTTTTGATGGAAAAGAAATTCCTATTTGGATTGCTGAATATGTATTGGCAGGATATGGCACCGGCGCTATCATGGCCGTGCCTTGTGGTGACCAACGCGATTTTTCATTCGCCCAACATTTTACTATCCCAATCACCAATATCATTGGCGATTTTTATACTGGTACTGAAGCCAATCCCACCAAGGAAGCTCGGTTACAAAACAGTGGGTTTCTCAATGACCTACTTATGAAAGATGCCATTGCTGTTGCCATTGATAAAATTGAAGCACTAGGCATCGGCAAACGCAAAGTGAACTATCGCATGAGGGATGCAGGATTCAGCCGTCAACGTTATTGGGGAGAGCCCTTTCCTATTATTTGGAACGAAGGAACTGCCATCCCCATTGATGCAACTGAATTACCCTTGGAACTTCCCCATGTTGACAAATATGGCCCAGGACCTGATGGCGAAGGCCCATTAGCCAATTTGAAAGATTGGATTAATCTCTCAAACGGCAGAAGAGAAACTTCCACCATGCCAGGCTATGCAGGAAGTAGTTGGTATTTTTTAAGATATATGGACCCCCATAATAAGGATACTTTCTGCGACAGAAAATTAAGTGATTATTGGAATCAAGTGGATTTGTACATCGGGGGTACCGAACATGCAGTGGGGCATTTGTTATATAGCCGCATGTGGACAAAAGTATTGTTTGATCTAGGCTATATTGGGTTTGATGAACCCTTTAAAAAACTATTGAACCAGGGCATGATTACTGGCAAGTCTTTTTTCTTTGAAATAGACCACAATCCCAATGCCACTGATAGTACAAAGAAAATTGTATCCTACAACAAAGACAGCCAGACAAATAGCTTTCAAAGACTCAAATATGGTCATCAATTTGTTGACAGTACCGGAAAACTTACCCGTGCCTCATTGGATCAGTACAATACCGCACACCCATTAGATGCCGTTCAATTGCCAATTGAATGGAAGGAGGACGGGACGGAGGTATTTATTTTTTTGAAAGAAGAATCTGAAAAGATGTCAAAATCAAAATTTAATGTTGACAATCCTGATGATTTATGTGAAAAATATGGAGCCGACACCTTCCGCATGTATGAAATGTTCTTAGGACCTGTTGAAGCCAGCAAGCCCTGGGATACAAAGGGCATCGAAGGGGTGCATCGCTTTCTGCGAAAATTATGGCGTTTATTCTTTGACGATATTAAAGGAAAGGTTTGGAATGATGAGTTGCCTACTGAAACGGAATTAAAAATCCTACATCGCACTATAAAAAAGATTGAAGAAGATACAGAGCGATTTAGTTTCAATACGGCGGTAAGTACTTTCATGATTGCGGTGAATGAGTTGGCAGACAGCAAATGCAATAAAAAAGAAATATTGGAAAAAATACTGATTCTATTAGCGCCTTATGCCCCCCATATTGCTGAAGAATTATGGCAGCAGTTGGGCAATAGCGGCAGTGTGCTCGATGCAGCATATCCAATTTTCAATCCTGTCTTGTTAGTAGAAAGTAGCAAAGATTATCCCGTTTCAATAAATGGAAAGCTTAGAACCAGTTTATCCCTTTCCCTAGACCTTGAGCAAGCAGCGGTAGAGGCCATTGTTTTGCAAAATGAAATGGTGCAAAAATGGCTAGAAGGGAAGCCTCCTAAAAAAATCATCTTCGTTAAAAACAAGATGATTAATGTGGTTATTTAACCTGTCGCTACAAAATTTTACACAATATAAAGGCCGGATACATTTTCGGCCTTTATATTAAAACAGATTACCCCAGTTTGGCCCCTGCCAAGGCATGAAGGCTGCATAAAATTCCTTATCTTCGCTCATTCAACTCAATATCTCCATTTATGGGTACAGAGGGAACTTACAATATTGTGAATCAGATAAAAAACGTAATGCTACATGGAACCGAATATACTCTCGATCATCATCGGTACTGCTGCCTTAGTGGTAGGCACTATACTGGGTAAACTAATTTTTACCAAGAATACAAAGAAAAAAATAGAAGAAGCCGAGCAACAATCACATACCATACTTAGAGAAGCGGAACTTAGAGCTGAAACCATTCGCAAAGAAAAGGAACTAGAGGTAAAAGAAAAGTTTGTGCAAATGAAGTCTGCCCATGACAGGGATGTGATGCAACGCAATCAAAAAATGGTTGAAGGCGAAAACCGCATTAAGCAAAAAGAACAAAGCCTTAATCAAAAAGAGGGCAACTTAGACAAACAGCTGAAAGAAAACGAGGCAATCAAAGAAACACTCAACAGACAGATTGAAGTAGTCAATATTAAGCGTACAGAATTAGAAAAACACCAGGAAGAGCATATCCGTCGCCTGGAAAAAGTAGCCAACCTGACCGCAGAAGATGCCAAAAAACAATTATTGGAAAGTCTTCGCAATGAAACCACTAGCAAGGCCATGGTGATGCAACAAGAAATCATCGAAGAAGCCAAGCAAAAAGCTGGTAAAGAAGCTAGAAAAATTATCATCCAAACGATTCAACGTACTGCTGCAGAGCAGGCCATTGAAAACTCCATTACTGTTTTCAACCTAGAAAGTGACGAAATCAAAGGTTCGATTATTGGTAGAGAAGGTAGAAATATCAGGGCAATTGAAGCTGCAACTGGGGTTGACCTCATTGTAGATGATACTCCTGAAGCAATTGTATTATCGTCTTTTGACCCATTAAGAAGAGAAATTGCCCGTCTATCGCTTCAAAGATTGGTGGCTGATGGTCGTATTCACCCTGCTCGCATTGAAGAGGTGGTAGAAAAAACTAAAAGGCAGATTGATGACCAGGTAATGGAAATTGGAGAAAGAACTGTTATAGAATTAGGCGTACATGGTCTGCATAAAGAATTAATAAGAATGGTTGGTCGCATGCGCTTTAGAAGTAGCTATGGACAGAACTTATTAATGCA
This sequence comes from uncultured Bacteroidota bacterium, assembly GCA_903858475.1. Lineage (GTDB taxonomy): Bacteria > Bacteroidota > Bacteroidia > Chitinophagales > Chitinophagaceae > Ferruginibacter. The sequence goes on along the minus strand of CAIOIZ010000156.1, from coordinate 23,294 downwards.
CAGTCGGGAAACGGCAAATCTTTGCGGTATTATGGCTGCCGAATTGGGCATGAATTCTAAGCTCGCAAAAAGGGCCGGACTATTGCATGATATTGGAAAAGTGCCGGACGAAGAAACTGAATTGAGCCACGCACTATTAGGAGCTAAACTGGCTGAAAAATATGGCGAAAACCCGGCTGTAGTGAATGCCATTGGCGCTCACCACGATGAAATGGAAATGCAGTTTGTGATTTCTCCTATTATCCAGGCTTGCGATGCCATCAGCGGTGCAAGACCAGGAGCTAGGCGTGAAATCATGCAGCAGTATATTCAACGTATTAAAGACCTAGAAAACCTAGCCATGGCATATAGCGGAGTAGAGAAGGCCTATGCTATTCAGGCGGGTCGTGAATTGAGGGTTATTGTTGAAGCAGATAAAGTAACCGATGCGGATAGCGATAAACTCAGCTTTGAAATAGCCCAAAAAATTCAAACTGAAATGACCTTCCCTGGACAGATTAAAGTAACTGTAATTAGGGAAAAACGCAGTGTGAATGTGGCTCGATAATTTAATTTTTCAATTTTTTACTATAGAACCGGCAAATACTATTGCCGGTTTTCTTTTTTAGAAAAAGGGCTGGTTTATGCTAGTAATCAGGTACAAGTATTGAAATTTAGAAAAACCTAGGAGAAACTGCAAAAATTATCTAAAAAGCATTTCCAATTATTACTTAAAACCCTTACCTTTGCCCTCCGTTTAAAAAAAACTATTATGAACGCAGTTAATTTTGTGCACGAGCAGCTGAATAGCCAAACAGCCAACCATCCTAACTTTAAAGCAGGTGATAATATCACTGTCAATTATAAGATTGTAGAGGGTAATAAAGAGCGTATCCAGAGCTTTAAAGGCGATGTTATCAAACGCCAAGGTACTGGCGCTACGGCTACTTTTACTGTTCGCAAAATCAGCGACGGTGTTGGTGTTGAAAGGCTTTTCCCTTATTTCTCACCCAATATTGAAAGTATTGTTTTGAATAAGGCAGGTCGTGTACGCAGGGCTAAATTGTTCTTTTTACGTGAAAGAAGCGGAAAAAGTGCCCGTATTAAGGAAAAACGTCAAGCAGTCGCTACAAAATAAAGCACAGCAATTGAATAATATTCAGCGGAAATCGACAGGTTTCCGTTTTTTTTTGCCACAAATATTAATTTGGCATAATATTTGAATTTTCGACAATCTTTATAGCTTTAAAAGCGTTTACTTTAGTAATTAACCCTTAAACCTTTCCTACCATGAGAAGATGGATTTTATCATTTGTTATTTTATTCGCCCTCGCCTTTTTAGCCTCTTGTGCCCGTGGCATCACTGTAGAACAAGCTGCCAATGGCAAAGCCAGGTGTGGGAAAAACTATATCCGCTAATCCTTTTATATAAAGGGCATTCAATTACAAACAATATTACTGGGCAATCAATTTTATAGGTAAGAATACCATTCCCAATAAAGTCTGTTAATCATTTCTAATTAGCAGGGTGGAAAAGTTAGCTGTAATGAATAATTCATTTATCTTTGACCCTCAAATATTTTGTCATGATGATAACAAAACTATTGTCGATTTTTTTAATTGGCATGCCAGGCGGCTCTGAATGGATTTTTATAATCCTTGCGATTGTTTTATTGTTTGGCGGTAAAAAAATCCCTGAACTAATGAAAGGCCTTGGAAAAGGTATCCGCGAATTCAAAGATGCTAAAGACAATGTGAAAACGGAGATTGAAGAAGGCATGAAAGAAAAAGACAAAGACGCTGAAATTAAAGAACTACGTCGCCAGCTTGAGCAAAAGCAGGCTTAATATTTTTTCGATTTTACAATCAATCGGCTGAAGTGATTTCTTTGAAGATGCTCCAATTCGAGCCTGTTCAAAGCTGCGCTTCAGCCTATTTTATTAATAGTAATAGCCTGCATGTTTTCCTTTTTATCCATAGAACAATACCACGAACAACTTAGGTTGCAGGCAACTTCTTGTACAGCAGCAGTAACGCATTATTTGGCACAAATAGAAGAGCATAAAAATCTTAATGCATATGTAGCAGTTTATGCAAAAGAAGCGGTAGAAAAAGCAGCGCAGCTAGATAAAAAGAGAATGGAAGGGGAACCTTTAAAAGCCTTGCACGGGGTGGTAATTGCCATCAAGGATGTGATGGCCTATAAAAACCACCGTCTTACTGCTGCCTCCAAAATTTTAGAGAATTTTGAAAGCATATATTCTGCTACTGCTATCGAAAAATTGGAAGCAGCAGATGCCATTATCATTGGCAATTGTAATTGTGATGAATTTGCAATGGGTAGCAGCAATGAAAATTCTTACTATGGGCCTGTACTAAATGCCATAGACAATTCAAAAGTGCCTGGAGGAAGTAGCGGCGGCAGTGCTGTTGCAGTACAAGCAGGCCTATGTATGGTAAGCTTGGGCAGCGATACAGGAGGCTCTGTAAGACAGCCTGCTGACTTTTGTGGCATCATAGGCCTTAAGCCAACCTATGGAAGAATTAGTAGGTATGGATTAATTGCATATGCCTCTTCCTTTGATCAAATTGGAATTTTTAGTCAAACTATTCCCGATACTGCGCTGGTATTACAAACCATTAGCGGTTCAGACGAATACGATTCAACTGCACTAAAAACACCGCTCTCGCAATCATCAGATAAAACAAATCAGGAAGACAAGAAATATTCTATTTGTTATTTTAAAGAGGCATTAAATCATCCCTCCTTGGATGAACAAATAAAAAAGCAAATCCTATCTTTCATAGAAAAATTAAAAGCAGCTGGACACCAAATAAAAGCCATTGACTTTGAATTATTAGAATACATTGTACCTACTTATTATGTATTGACAACAGCTGAAGCCAGCAGTAACCTCAGCAGATATGATGGCGTACGATTTGGTCACCGAACCAAGGATAATGTAAAAAATTTAACAGCATTTTATTCCAAGACAAGAACTGAAGGTTTTGGCAAAGAAGTGCAACGAAGAATTATGTTGGGCACTTTTGTTTTGAGTACCGGCTACTATGATGCGTACTATAGCAAGGCGCAGCAAGTAAGAAGGCTTTTAGTGGACAAAACCAGCTTGCTATTCAAGGACTTTGATGCTATCATCATGCCCACCGTACCCACTACGGCATTTCCGATTGGTGAAAAATCAAATGACCCAATTGCAATGTACCTGGCTGATATCTACACCGTTTTTGCCAATTTAACAGGCGTTCCTGCAATTTCTATTCCCTTGTTCAAACACAGTAATGGCCTGCCCTTTGGACTGCAGATTATGACAGCACAGGAAGATGAATTAACTTTGTTGCAATTTTCGGAGTTACTCTTGCAGCAATTTGACTGCTAAAACTATCTATACTTTACATGAAGTATTTTTTTACAATAGCCTTTTCACTTTGTTTGCTCGGTTCAAGAGCAAGTGTAGAAACTATGCAACAAATTCCGCAAGACAGTATTGTAGTGGAAGAAGCAAAGGAGGATCAGTTAATTGACTCCGTCATTAAAACCAAAACTATTCCTTCAAAAGATAAAGTTCAATACTTCAGCCAAGTAACTCGGTATGGTTTTAAAAATCTTTTTTCAAATTTCGCCTATAACCCAACAATGCCTTATTCGGGTCAGGTAAATAGTAATGCAACTGGCTTTATTGAATCCTATATGAAGAGCCATGGCAAATACCTAGAAAATATGAAGGGATGGGGCCAACCTTATTTCAATTTAATTGAAAGTATATTGATGCAATATGGATTACCCAAGGAGCTCAAATATATTGCAGTTATTGAATCCAATTTAAAAACAGGTGCTGTTTCTTCGAAAGGTGCGGGCGGGCCTTGGCAATTTATGCCTGCCACAGCAAGACAATACAATCTTGTAATCAACAATTATACAGACGAGCGTACCGACTATTTTAAAAGTACCCATGCCGCTTCACGGTATCTATTAAGCCTATACAAACAATTGCATGATTGGTTATTGGTGATGGCCGCATATAATGGAGGCCCAGGTAGAGTGATGAGTGCCATGCAAAGAAGTGGTAGTAGGAATTTTTGGGAACTGCAATATTATCTACCAGAAGAAAGCAGAACCTATGTCAAGCGCTTTATTGCAACCCACTATATTATGGAAGGTGGAGGTGGTGTAACTACTAGCGTAAATAACAATGCATTGGCTGGCAATTTTAATACGGGCATACCATCTGCCAATCCTTACGATATTAAACCTGTACTGTCGGAAGAGGAACAAATACAAACGGCTACACAATCTATTTCAGGGAAATACAATTCGCTGGTAATTGCAAAAAACCTAACAATGGATATAGCCCAATTCAACAGGTATAACCCCGAGTTTGATGCCATGATGAGCAATAACGGAAACTATGATTTGAGATTACCGGACGATAAAATGCAATTATTTCTTGCTAATAAATATGTTATTCTAAATGAGTGTGTTCAATTATTGTTAAGTGAAAACAATATCGAAAGCACTCATACTATATATCCCAGTCCCAAAAAAATATATAGCAGAAAAACAGGCAGGAGCAAATCCTAATCCAATTAGAATTGAAGATAGACCGGCATTACCGGTTCTGCTGTTTTCATCTGCAGGAATATAAAAAACAGTAGCAGCCCTACCATTACATAACCTGCCAAGGGTAATTTAGCAAGCCCCGTCTTTACTTTTTCCTCCATTGACTTTGGAACAAAATGCAAAACGAATCCTAGCAACATTATCATTAATACTGCATAATAGTTAGCGCCTATTTCTTTCCATACTGCTCCATCAAAATTATAAAGCAATTGATGAATCATTGCACCAGCATCAGCAAAACTATCTGCCCGAAAAAATATCCAGCAAAAGCAAACAAAATGAAAGGTAAAGAACACCCCTAGTGCTTTTGCAAAAAATGAACGGCCACTTATTTTTAATTTCTCGCCGATAAAAAGTTTTATTTTATCCACGGTAAGGGCAGCTCCATGCATACCACCCCAAAGAATATAATTCCAGCTTGCTCCATGCCAGAACCCTCCCAATAGCATTGTAATAAACAAATTGACATACTGCCTAACTTTCCCTTTTCGGTTGCCCCCCAGCGAAATATACAGATAGTCTCTCAGCCAACTGGAAAGCGAAATATGCCATCTTCTCCAAAACTCTGTAATTGATTTGCTTTGATAGGGGGAGTCGAAATTGGGCGGTATATTAAACCCACACCAACGGGCAATGCCTCTCGCCATATCTGAATACCCTGAAAAATCGCAGTATATCACCAATGCATATCCGTAAATAGCCAATAAGCATTCTAAACCCACATGTTTACTAGGATCATCAAAAACATAGCCGACAAAATTCACATTGATAAAATCGGAAATAACTATTTTCTTGAAGAGCCCGGAAAATATGAGATAAAACCCTTCGGCAAAGTCCTGTTTACTTACAAAATAGGGCTTGTTGAGTTGTGGCAAAAAATCCGCTGCCCGTACAATGGGTCCCATCATCAACTTGGGGAAGAAGGAAAGAAAATACAAATAATCAATAAAGCGGGTAACGGGCTTGAAATGTCCTCTATAAACATCCACTGTATAGCTCAGGTTCTCAAAAGTATAAAAGGATATACCTACTGGCAAAATCAATTTCAATGGCTCAATATGACCGCCATTGAAATCATTCATAAGGCCGATGAAAAAATTCGTGTATTTAAAATAGAAAAGCAAACCCAAATTGATGACTACACTAAAAATCAATAATAATTTTTTAGTTGATTTTTTTTGCACTTTATAAATGCTGTTGGAAAGGATAAAATCAATCACCGCAGAAAGCAATACCAAGCCAACAAACCAACCGCAAGCCTTATAAAAAAAATACAATGAAAAAAGCGTAAAGGTCAGTACCCTCGCATTCCGATGCTTTGCAGTAAAAGAATAGGTAATAATAAAAATGGCAAAAAACCATATAAAAAAGCCACTGTTAAAAAGCAGGGGGTCTTTTGGATTATACAGAATACTTTCCCAAATTTTTTCAAAGTCAATTGAACCCATATAATAACTCGTTATTAAATTTAAATATTTAGTTCATTGCTTTTACAAAAGCATCAAATAGCCATTGTGCAAATTTCGCATACCCCTTAGCACTATAATGCACCCGATCGGGCGCTGCCAATTTCTGTAAATACCAGGCATTAATGGCATATGTTCCTCCCATAATCTGGTGTAAATTCCAGCAGGCAATATTTTTATCACTGCAATACCTAGTGATGGTATTGACTACATTGGCCATTTCTGGAAGCGCTTCAAAATAACCACCTGTGTTTTTCAACCCATCAGGTGGAGTGGTAATTAGTATTGCTGCATGAGGTGCTAGATCATGGATCTTTTGTACAAGATGATCAATTTTTGCATAAAAGTTCGAATGCGATGACCCCGAAAACGCATCGTTGGTGCCTAAAGAAATAATAACCAGATTAGGGTTGGATTTAACCAACTGAATATCTAATTCAGCCAATTCATTATAATCAGAATACTTAGTGCCAATTTTGCAAAACCATTGAAAGTTGAAGAAAAGTTTTCCCTTTCTTTTTTGCCCATAATAATTATTCAACTTTTGCATAAATGGCTCTGAATAAAGCCCTGACTTTATATGAGAATCTCCAATATGCAAAACATTTATAACCCGAAAACCGGCATCATTTTTATTAATCACTGATTTTAGTGCAACCAGTGCATTGCTATTGGCTATGGTATTTCCTAATTGAAGTTCTTTAGTTTTTGCATTGGCTAATATAATACCCCCACCCTCCTTTGCTTTTAACAAAGACGACTGGTCAGTATCCGCATTGATACTACTACAAGAAGTAGAAAGGGAAAATAAAAAACTAATCCCCATGCTTTTGATAATCATCAAACTCTTTCATTATCGCGTTATAAATAATATCTGCTATCTTTTTTGCACCTCTAAAATTCACGTGTGTATAATCTTTATTTGCTAATGTCGGCGATTCGGTGGCCCATTTTACCATTGAATTTTCACCTCCCATAGCATTGTATAAATTAAAAAAATCCAATCCAGCATTGTTGGCCATATCGTATTGCACATCTACCAAGGGCTCCACTCCTTTTTGAGTGCGCCATGCTCCTGCATACTTATACCCTTTATCTGCAGTAGACACCAATAGTATACTAGTTTGTGGAAATGCTTTTTTTAATTTTTGTAATATAGGCAGCATTTTTTTCTGATACCATTTAAATTCCACTAGCTCTCCTTTAAATAAAAGATTCGGGCCATATTGAAATACCAATAGATCATAGGGCCTTTTAGCTTGCATTGCCCTCAGATAGTCTTCAGAAAAATTATCCAATTCTACCCCACTGATACCCCTGAAAGAAAAATTATCCACCATAATGCCTACAGGGGTTTCGAAAGAAAGACCATAAATGGGAATGCCAGAGGGACTTGCACTCATATTCACAGCTTGACAATTTCCAAGATTAATTTCATCTACATTGAAAACATCATTTGCATGCAGGGTATATGATTGGCTATTGATGGAGATAGATCCAGTTGTGTTATTTCCATTAGAGGCTTTGCCATAAAGTACTTGTGCATGCACAAAATGATCGAGGTGGGGCTGGTTGCTAGCTCGAAATGAAACACTACTATTATTCCCTGGAAAAAACTTATGCCCCGACAAGAAAAGTTGGGCGCTTGCATGATTATCAGATTTAAAACTCACTTCCTCCCAATCGCCAGAAGAATGCTGTATAATAGTTTGCCGGAAACCTTCTGTGATAGACCGGATAGGCACAAACCCAACCCCATCACCTCCTAAGGTATCTTGTAATTGCTTCCGCAAGTCTTGTGTAATTAAATCACCCTCTATAAATGAATCACCAAAATATCCAATCCTAACTTTCCGTGATTTGTCTTTTTTTAGTGCAGCTAGTTTTTTAAGAAAATGTTGAAGTGCAAATTTATCACCAGAGGAATTTATTAAGGATTTTTCCGTTAAGTAGTCTTTTACAATAATATTGCCTTTTACTATTTTGCCATTTTTAGTTACAACCGATTTCTTTCCATTGCTGGCACTGTCTTTAACTATTTCGGAAACAATATTAACTGGCCGCAAAGTAGATCCTGCCAAAGAAGGGTAGAAATGAAAGAGCACGGTGGCAGCAATCAATGAAACTAAAAAAAAGAGGGTGAAGAGCAGGACTTGCCTTTGATAATTCATCTACCGAATTTATTTATCGTATTTATAAAGACCTTGTTTTTTAATAATATTGGTCACCCTTGACACCCAAACATCTTTAGCTCCAGCATAATTTCCATGATTCATAGCAGCTAGCCAAGTTTGATAACTCATGTTATTTTTTAATTTTGGATAATATTTCTTCCTAGAAATAATTCCACAAAAATCATCAAAAGATTCTTCTGCACTGGCATATTGCTTATACATTGTGCGACGGTGTTTCAAATGATTTTTACCTGTTACACCAAAATAGTTATTCAATTGCTTACAATTAATACTAGTGCCACTACCCGACTCTAATGTAGAAACTCCCAAAATAATCGATACTGGTATACCCCATTTTTCCTTTAATGCAATTGCCAAATCAGCATACTTACTTACAAACTTACTTGTAGCTTTTTGTGCCTGCAGTGGAGAAACTGAAGACATAATTACTGCAATTATCAATATCCTTACTCTTAGCATATGCAAATTTCTGTTAAATATAAGATTCCTTTTTTTAATCGTCGAATACCTCATTAATATAGACCAATGACAGAATTTTTTATTCGAAAAGTTTTTTTATTGCAGCGCCCTTCCATTGGCATTCTTCATATTCTAGCTCGGGATCGCTGTAAAAAGTAATGCCGCTGCCAGTTTGGTAGGACAGTGATTTAGCGGATGCATTGTACAATAAAGATCTTATTACAACATTAAAATCAAAGTCGAATTGCAACGAATCGTCGGTAGAAGGCATAATATATCCAATAGCACCAGAAAACAACCCTCTTTTTGACTTTTCATATTTTTCTATCAACTGCATTACTTTTTTCTTTGGAGCGCCAGTCATACTGCCCATGGGGAAACAAGCCCTAATGGCTTCCACCCAATGCAAATCGGGGGGCATTTCGCCACTCACTGTACTTATCATTTGGTGCACCTGAGGAAAACTATAAATACCAAAAAGCTCCTCTACTTTCACACTGCCCTTTGTACAAATTTTACTCAAATCATTTCTTACTAAGTCTACCACCATTACATTTTCTGATCTTTCCTTGCTACTCCAGAATAATTGATTTTTCAGTGAATCATCATTGGTACGGTTTTGCAAGTCCCTTGGACTAGTACCCTTGATAGGTTGAGATATTAATTTATATCCCTGTTTCTTTAAGAATCTTTCTGGACTGGCACAAATGCAATATTTATCATTGAGTTTATAAAGGGCAGCAAAGGGATTAGGAGATATTGTACATAGTTTATCAAACACAAGAATTGGGTCAATCCACACATTTTCAGCAAAAAATTCCTGGCAAAAATTAATCTCATAGCAATCCCCAACATGAATATGTTCCAGTAAAGCTTTGATGGTTTCGATGTATTCCAATTGGGAAAATCTACTTTGAATAGCTATAGGAGGAGGCTGATTTGAAACAGCATGCTTTTCACTGTAATTATTTATCTCATCAAATAAAGCCGTTGCATTGCCGGTGCTAATGATTCTTACATGCTTTTTGAAAACCTGTATAACGGTTTCCGGAACAAAAAAACAGCCATCTTCAAAGCCAATGATATCCGTATTTGTTGATGTGACAGCTTCTATTTCATTTTTTAAATCATAGCCTAAGTGTCCAAATAGCCAACCTGGATATTTTTTATGAAATGCTTTTAAGGATTCAAAAGCATTGCCCGAATGAAGATGAATTGTATGCCTTGCACCTACTCCTAATAAACATTCAAAGGCATTTTCGTCTGTGGAATATTGTTGGTTGTCTAAAAAACAAAAAATGTTGAACTGGTTGGCCCAGTTCAACATTTTATTTCTGAATGCAGTAAAATTATTTACAGCATATTGGTTGTAATTATTCACAGCTAAATATACTGCTTAAAAATCATCCTCCTCGTCAAATCCACCGCCATCTAAATCATCAAAACCTAGATCTTTGAAATCATCCTCTAATTTTAAATCATCCTCTTCCTTTGATTTTTTTCCGACAGCCTTTTTCCCTTTAGATTTAGGAATATCAAATTCATCAAAATCAGGATCCCAAGAATCCTCTTCTTCTTGTTTTTCCCAATCGTCATCTACTTCTACATCATCCTCCTCCTCGTCGTCGTCATCAGATTTGCTTTTTTTAGTGGCGGCTTTCACTTTCGTGGAAGGCTTCACTATTTCCTCTTCATCAAAATCATCCTCGTCATCATCTACTACTTTCTTAGTCTTTGATGCACTTTTAGTAACAGCAGTAGAGGATACTGCAGTCTTTTTAGGAGTTGCCTTTTTTTCTTTGGAACTTTTTACTGCCATGGTTTAAACGAATTGTGCTGTAAAATTTATAAGGGATTTTCAATTAGCCAAAAAAAAATCAATGTTTTTTTTATTTTTTATGCAAGTATCAATTGATCACGACCTGGACCATTGCTGATATATTTCACTGGAATACCCAAAAAACGGTTTATATACTCGATATACACTTTCATTTTATCGGGTACTGAACCAAAATCCTTGATATTGGTAATATCTGCTTGCCATCCCTCAAAATGCTTATAAATGGGTTCAATAGGCACTCTGTTCATTTGGAAGGGTACATAATTTTTTTCTTCCCCATTTACACTATATGCATTACAAACACTCAATTCACTCAATCCATCCAAGACATCTGCCTTGGTCATTACAATTTGGGTTACTCCATTAATCATGCATGCAAACTGTAATGCCACCAAATCAATCCAACCGCAGCGACGAGGTCTTCCTGTAGTGCTTCCAAATTCATTTCCCGTTTTTCTAATCAACTCACCTGTTTCATCCAATAATTCAGTAGGAAAAGGTCCGCTGCCTACCCTAGTGCAATAAGCTTTGGTAACACCCAGCACTTCCTTGATTTTTTGAGGAGCCACACCTAATCCTGTACAAACCCCTGCAGAAATAGTATTACTGCTAGTTACAAAGGGGAAAGTGCCAAAATCAACATCAAGCATGCTGCCTTGTGCTCCTTCTGCTAATACTTTTTTGCCTTGTTGAATTTTGTCATTGATAAAATATTCTCCATTTACAATTTTAAATTCTTTCAGTAACTCAATGGCTTCAAAAAATTCCTCTTCCCATTGGGTAATATCTTCTCCGAAATTAAAATTATCCAACAAGCGTTGGTGCTTCATACGCAACTTGATGTATTGCGTCGTAAAATTTTTATCCAACAAATCACCCACTCTCAATCCATTTCTACCTGTTTTATCCATATAAGTAGGCCCAATTCCCTTCAACGTGCTGCCAATTTTTTCATTTCCTTTTGCCAACTCACTTGCTTTATCCAACGCACGGTGGGTAGGCAAAATAAGATGGGCACGTTCGCTGATATATAAATTTTTCTTATAATCAACACCAAAGGAAGCCACTGTTTCGCATTCTCTTTTTAAAGTAACTGCATCTAAAACGACACCGTTGCCTATCAGGTTGATTTTGTCCTCGTGAAAAATACCACTAGGAATTTGGTGCAACACTGTTTTTTTACCATCTACATAAAGTGTATGTCCAGCATTCGGTCCTCCCTGAAAGCGAGCTATTACGTCATAACCCGGAGCAAAATAATCTACAATTTTGCCTTTCCCTTCATCGCCCCATTGGAGGCCTAAAATAACATCAACCATTTTATTTTTACTTTAAATATTTATTTGACCCTTCAGATTTGGTTCAGTTTGAACTGGCACTTAGTTCAAAGCTAAACACTTGTAGGTTGTAAAAATAAATTGAAATAAATCAATCACCTAAAATGAAGGGAGGATGTTTGAAATTTGGGGAGAAATGATTCAATTAAAAATGGCTACCGCAGCAGCCATTAAAAATCTTCCTTGAAAATTATGCTACTTTCAGCATGCTTAGCTTACTACTGCTAAACTTACGTTGTGCATATTCAAGACTAACATGAAATGTCTTTATTTTCTGGGAGGGTAATTCAAACATCGCATCGGTCAAAATACTCTCACAAATACTACGCAACCCCCTTGCACCTAATTTGTATTCCAGGGCCTTTTCTACCATAAAGTCATATGTGGCAGTGTCAAAAGTCAATGCAATACCCTCTATTTCAAATAACCTGGTAAATTGCTTGATCAAGCTATTCTTGGGTTCGGTAAGAATATTACGCAACGTAGCAGCATCCAATGGATCTAAATAGGTAATTACTGGCAATCGGCCCAGCAATTCAGGTATTAAACCAAAATGTTTCAAATCAACCGCATTTATGAAGTGCAGTAGATTGTTGTGCTGGAATTCTTGCGCATCTTTATTGACATTAAAGCCGATGGCATGGGTATTGATTCTTCTTGCAATTACCTTGTCGATGCCATCAAAAGCTCCGCCACATATAAAGAGGATATTCTGGGTATTTAATTTTACTAATTTCTGTTCTGGATGCTTGCGACCTCCTTGAGGTGGCACCAACACTTCCGTTCCTTCTAGCAATTTTAATAATCCTTGTTGTACGCCTTCCCCACTCACATCCCGGGTAATACTTGGATTATCGCTTTTGCGAGCAACCTTATCAATTTCATCAATAAATACGATTCCCTTCTCCGCACTAGCTACATCATAATTACATGCCTGCAAGAGGCGACTCAGCATGCTTTCTACATCTTCTCCCACATAACCTGCTTCGGTAAAAACAGTGGCGTCTACTATTGCAAATGGCACGTTTAGCATACGCGCAATACTTTTGGCTAATAAGGTTTTACCAGTACCCGTTTCGCCCACCATAATAATATTACTTTTCTCAATCTCTACATCATTGTCAACTTTTTGATTCAGCCGCTTATAGTGATTGTAAACCGCCACGGCTAGAATTTTCTTTGCATCATCCTGGCCAATTACATAATCATCGAGAAATTTCTTTATTTCAATTGGCTTACGAACGGTTAATTTATTGCTGCTGCCAGTTGCTTTGGTATCAGTATAAGCGACCAACTCCTGGGCAATAATTTCTTGTGCATGCTCGACACAATTTTCACAGATATGCCCATCCTGTCCAGCAATCAGGATTTTTACCTCATCACGGCTTCTACCACAAAATGAACAATGTAAAACCGGTTGTTTTGCCATATTGATTTGCTACCAAGGCAGCATTGAATTAAGAATGAAATGCAAAGTTAAATAACATGCCTCTGTTAAGGACAATTTTTTTGTGGGGAACGATGCTTTGCTGCTTACTAAGCAAAAAAGCCTTTTGCAGAGGCTTTTTTGAAAAAATTGCTAGTAAACCTTATATTTTTTTAAGTAGCGCGTCTACTATACCATATGAAATTGACTCTTTGGCATCCATCCAATAATCCCGATCGAAATCCTTCATCACCTTTTCAAAACTTTGGCCACAATTGTCAGCCAGAAGCTGTGCGCCCATTTCTTTTGTTTTTTTAATTTGCTCAGCCATGATTTCAAGATCTGCACTGGTTCCTTGTCCGCCACCACTTGGCTGGTGAATCATCACTTCGCCATGTGGAAAAATAAACCTTCTTCCTTTTTCACCACCACTTAATAATATACTACCCATGCTCGCCGCCATGCCCATACAAACGGTACTTACTGGAGAGGAAATCATTTTCATGGTATCATAGATAACCATTCCACTGGTTACCACACCACCTGGACTATTGATATAAAAGGTAATTTCTTTTCCTGGATCAATGGCCTCCAGATAAAGCAATCTGGCAGTAATATCTTTTGCACTTTTATCATCGACAACACCCCATAAAAAAATCTTTCTTTGTTCAATAAATTTCTTGTCGAACTGCCACCCGCTCATCATTTTTTCCATTGGATTTTCAGGAAGATTATTGGGCGTTTCTTCCTCTTCAAGGCGAATGCGATTATTATAAATATTCATTTTAATTAGGTTAATTTTTACAAACTATTAATAGTGCCCGATTGGCATTACAATTCTTTATTTAATTTTTTTGGGTTAATTCCAAGCACTTCATCAATTAAACCATAGGCCTTTGCCTCTTCACTTCTCATCCAATAATCTCGATTGCAATCCAAGGCAACTTTTTCAATAGGCTGTCCTGTGTGATAAGCTATAATATCGTACAATTCAGCCTTCAGTTTTTTTACTTCATTCACTGTAATTTCAATATCACTTGCTTGTCCACCTGCACCTGCACTTGGTTGATGCATCATGATACGACTATGTTTTAATGCAGTTCTTTTGCCTTTTGCACCAGCACACATGAGCACAGCTGCCATACTGGCGGCTACCCCGGTACAGATGGTGGAGATTTCTGGATTAATGAATTGCATCGTATCGTACATTCCTAATCCGGCGTATACACTTCCGCCCGGACTATTAATATACATTTGAATATCCCTGGTGCGATCTTGGCTTTCTAAAAACAACATTTGCGCAGTGATAATATTTGCTACCTCATCTGTAACGGGGTATCCTAAAAAAATAATGCGATCAATCATCAACCGGCTGTATACATCAATTACAGTTCCGTGCAATTGGCGCTCTTCAATTACATTAGGGGTAAGATTGGTTACATTATATTTCATGTATCCATCAAGGGTATTACTACTGATACCCTGGTGCTTTACAGCATATTTTTCAAACTCTTTGGCTAAATTCATGTAATCTGATTTATAATTTATAAACAAATATAGTTGATAATTAACGGACTTTAAATTGAGCCGTCAGGGCAACTATTGGAACAATGAAGCTCCTTAATCCCTTGTTCTTGATTGATAGATTAAAATATATTGTACGAGCATGGCAATAGAAGCCAATGCAGCTATTACATAGGTTAAAGCCGCCCATTTTAATGCATCCTTTGCTTGTTGATGTTCTGCGGTTTTGGTGATATGGGCTGTATCCAACCATTTTAATGCCCGTGCACTAGCATCCAATTCTACCGGAAGGGTAATTAGCGAAAACAAAGTGGTGACTGCAAAAAGTACAATGCCAATTAATAGAATAGTAGGATTTCCACCACCAAAACCAAACATACCTAATCCTGCAATGATTACCCATTGCGACAAGGAACTACTGATTTGTACGGCTGGCACTAATTTGCTTCGTAATTGTAGCATTGAATAGGATCGAGCATGTTGCAAGGCATGGCCACATTCATGTGCCGCCACAGCAGCAGCAGCAACTGTTCTTCCTTCGTAAACTGCTGAACTCAGATTAATTGTTTTGTTAACAGGGTTATAGTGGTCCGACAGAAATCCATCTACAGAAATAACCTTTACATCATATATAACATTGTCCCTTAGCATTTTTTCTGCGATTTCTTTTCCACTCATCCTGCTACTGGTGAGTACTTGACTATATTGATTGAATTTACTTTTTAATCGAAACTGAACAAACATCCCCAACAACATAAAGAAGCCAGAGATAAGCATAATACCGAGTGTCATTTTAATATGTTTTGATTATAAAACTCAAAAACTATTCCCGATTATAATCACTGACATTTTAGCAATCCTAAACCAGTACCATTAAGTTGAACTTAGGGCAAAAAAAAACCTCCCCAAAGGGGAGGTGTATTCACTTGTGCTTGTGAAAAATTATTTGTACTGGGCAGATAATCCTTTTGCCAATTCTGTCATTTTGTTCAGGCCATCTTCAGGTAAATTACCTTTTTTGAAATCAGCCAGAATTTCAGGATGCTTTTGCTCCATTTCCATCAAGAAATGGTCTTCAAATGCTTTTACATTTTTAACTGCCACATCTTTCAGTAAACCTTGTGTACCCAAGTAAATGATAGCCACTTGTTTTTCAACGCTGAAAGGGGTGTATTGTGGTTGTTTCAATATTTCCACGTTTCTTGCACCCTTATCAATTACGTTTTTGGTAGCAGCATCCAAATCGCCACCAAATTTACTGAAGGCTTCCAATTCGCGGTAAAGTGCCTGATCCAATTTAAGGGTACCGGCTACTTTTTTCATTGATTTAATCTGTGCATTACCACCCACACGACTTACGCTAATACCTACGTTAATAGCAGGGCGAATACCAGCGTTGAACAAGTTACCCTCTAGGAATATCTGTCCGTCGGTGATAGAAATTACGTTGGTAGGAATATAAGCAGATACGTCACCAGCCTGCGTTTCAATTACAGGTAATGCGGTCAAAGATCCACCACCTTTTACTAAATGCTTAATAGAAGCAGGTAAGTCATTCATTTGCTGAGCAATTTCATCCTTAGAAATTACTTTAGCAGCTCTTTCTAATAGACGGCTATGCAAATAGAATACGTCACCTGGATAAGCTTCACGGCCTGGTGGACGACGAAGCAACAAAGACACCTCACGATAAGCTACTGCTTGTTTTGATAAATCATCATAGATAATCAATGCTGGTCTACCGGTATCACGGAAGAATTCTCCGATGGCTGCGCCAGCAAATGGAGCATAGAATTGTAAAGGTGCTGGATCAGAAGCAGAGGCCGCTACGATGGTGGTATAAGCCATGGCGCCATTTTCTTCTAATGTTTTCATGATACCAGCAATAGTAGACGCTTTTTGACCAATCGCTACATATATGCAATAAACAGTTTTACCTGCTGCGAAAAATTCTTTTTGATTGATGATTGTGTCAATGGCAATGGCAGTTTTACCAGTTTGACGATCACCAATGATCAATTCCCTTTGACCACGTCCAATTGGAATCATGGCATCAATGGCCTTGATACCAGTTTGTAATGGCTCCTTAACTGGTTCACGGAAAATTACCCCTGGTGCTTTACGTTCTAAAGGCATTTCGTATAACTCACCTTTGATAGGACCTTTACCATCGATGGGCTCGCCCAACGTATTGATTACACGACCGCACATTCCTTCACCTACTTTAATAGAGGCGATTTGTCCAGTACGTTTTACTTTAGCGCCTTCTTTGATATCGCCGCTATCACCCATCAATACCACACCCACATTATCTTCTTCAAGGTTAAGTGCAATGGCTTTAACTCCATTGTCAAATTCAACCAGTTCCCCACTGCGAACATTGTTCAGTCCGTAAACGCGGGCAATACCATCACCCACTTGCAATACGGTTCCTACTTCTTCCAAACTGGCGCCTGCATTAAAGTTGCTCAGTTGCTGGCGAAGGATCGCCGAAATTTCATCTGGTTTAATTTCTACCATAGTTTAATTTTTGATATGTTGAGGGCTAAGAAATTAACAGGGCTATGATTTTCCTGACAATAAATCAACCTTGTTTAAATCGGGTGCAAAGGTAGGGATTGACTGTTGGAATGGCAAAAAATATGGGCATTTTCCGTATAAAAAAAGGCTGTTCCTTGATTTTGGAACAGCCAGTAGCCTATTTAATATTAATAAGTCTAATATTTTACAAAACGAACCGATTTTTTCTCCCTATCGGCTGTATAAACCGACACCCAGTAAGTGCCAGCTCCCAATGTAGAAAAGTCCATTGGTACTTGAGTAGCGCCTGCAATCAATACCTGCGTAAATTGATTAAGCACATTGCCCGCCGCACCAGTAACAACAATATTTACCTGTTGTGCTAGGGCTGAAGAAAGATTTAATATGGCTTTACCATCCACCACCAGTGAAGGACTGATATTTACAATTTCAAAGCCATTTCTATTATTTAGCAAGGCCAATACCTGCGTATATACAAATTTACCATCGGCATCGGTCATTTTTATTCTATAATAATTGATGCCAGCAGCTGGATTCGCATCGGTAAAATCAAAAGGTTGTAGGCAGCGTGTGGTAGTTGCCGTTAGCTCTCCAATTGAATTAAAATTGCGCCCATCTGCACTTCTTTCAATATTAAATTTCGCCCGATCACTCTGGCAGGTAACTTTCCAATTCAACCAATTGGCATTGCCTTGTTTTTTACCAGTGAAATATTCCAATCGAACAGGTATTATCCCAATAGATGAAATGACCCAAGGAGAAAAGCTAGACACCGTGGTACTAGTTGCTGCCGTGTATACTCCAGCTGCAAGACTAGGTATGGGCATTGAAGCTCCCAATACCCAAGCTACTCCGTTGTGTCGATTAGCAGTGGCTGCTATACTTGGATTATAGCTGGCCCCATGTTCTGCCGCAGTCCATTGAAAAGTTAATGTAGCATTATTGCCCCCAGGCGTAGTTTCACTAATATTCCAAGTGCGTTGTACACAAGTAGCTGCATCAAAAGCGGTAGGATTTACACCCGTACTTACGCGCACATCGAATAATTCAGTTGGATCGCCCGCATTAAGTGCAATCGTTAGTGGTGTATAAGAACTGGTAGTAGCAGCAACAGGGAATTGAAAATTGGTACCTGCTGTAACGGCCTTTCTAACGGCACCAGTTCCATTTGTTACAAAATAGGAAGTACTGGAAGCGCCTGTAAGGGTACCTGCCCTATCCAAAAATACATTGAAGTTGCCCAGTTGAAGTTTTCCTCCCGTGATATTGAGCGTTCCATTTACAAGTAAATTACAAGACAAAGTTCGTGTAGTGCTAACTGTTAGTGTACCACCATTATTAATGGTAATACTCGCTGCTAAAGGATCTACATCAAGCGTTACGTTTTGACCACTTTGAATAACGATATTATCAGTAGCGGTAGGCACATGGCCACATCCCCAAGTAGCAGCAGTATTCCAGTTGCCACTGGCCACATTTGCATTGCATTGATTGGGCATTACCTGTGCCCACCAAGTACCCCATTTACTGGTGCTTCCTCCTACACTGGGAGCAGCCCTTAGTTTTGCATATTCTTGAATAGTCCAGAGTGATACCGAATCGTAAGGATCTACCATGGTATGGCTATAATCGCCCCAACGCTGACGGCCAGAGCTAAAATCTTTATCGTAATAATCTAACCCATCCTTATAAATAATCACATCCTGCATGGATCCGGCTACATCAGTTCCCAAACGGAATGAATAAGCCGCACCAGCAAAACCATCACTTTCGAATTTTGAATATCCAAGCAATACATCATTATTCTGATTTACGGCAATTGAAGGAAATGCATACCACTGACCTCCATTACTTACGGTAGCTGTCGCATCTTCAACACGGCCACCATCTGCAAAATTTCCGGTAGAAGCTGTTAGTTTTGTCCATTGCACAGCTGTATGGGTGTATACACCAGTTGGCAAACCAATAGTTTGTGGATACCATACAAATCCATTTTTAAAAACTACATTATGCCTGATTTGTGCATCACCTCCATCCAATAATGCCAATGTACCCGGACAAGCACTTAAACATTGTTGTGGTTGCTTGTTGCCTGTGGGCTGTGCCCAACCGCCACCAGTTCTTGTTTTTGTAGCTCCTGATGAAAATACAGGAGCCGATGATGTTCCGGTAATAGTATTAAGTGCATAGGTTGCCCCTGCACTGCTTAAATGATTTGGTGCATATAATGTGGCTTCTGTTGCAGAATAGGTTGTGGCAGGATGCGTACAAAAATTAGTACCCGAAAATACAGTTGCATTGGCTGTACCAGTTAAAATGGTGGGATAGTCAATAACAAACATTTTTCCAACTGTAAATGCGCCAGCCAGTGTAAAATTATTCACCCCAATGGCTATCCAATTCTTGTTGAAGCCAAGCATAGGAAAATCGGCCCAATCAGTTGCGCCAGTATCGGGATCAAAAGCATATAAATTATAATTCCCCATGGGGTCCCAGGTTTGAGAAATAGCAAGGAGCACTCTTGAGCTGGCCAAACTACCATTTGAAACAGCCGCCACTAACCAGCGATTATTATAAGGATCAAACATAATTCGCGGATCAAAAGCACCAGTTGCATCAGCACCTAATGCTGCCCAAAAACTTGGCATAGACACCAGGCTCAACTGGGCACCAGTTGCTTTATCCAATACTTTATAGTTGTTATTTAAATTCACAAAAACCTTATCCAATCCAACAGCACCATGTGTATCTGGCGGTATATTATAAGTGCCCGAAACGCCTCCGCCCTGTGCCTCATCTGGTGCAGCTTCATAGCTCAATAAAGGAGAAGGAGAAACTACTAAGGGATTGGTAGGGGTAGCAGGACTAGTATTTCCTAGAGGAGCGTTGGGAGAATAGGGCTCTTCTACTTCTCTTCCTTCATTAGGAATGGGTGCTGCCAATAACCAATTTCGGGGCATCAACAATTCTTTGTCGGATAGTTCTTTGAAATTAATAACTGCTGTTTTAACAGGGAAAACTTTATTGCCTTGTAGTACTTGTTGACCAAATACAAAAGGAGAAAACAATAGGCACAAACTATAAAATAGCAGGGTTTTACCAAGCATTTTGCTGTTCATAAAAAAGGTTTGAAATTAAAAATATAAAAAAATCCCGGTACTAGACCAGGATTTCCAATTTTATATTAACATCTTATCTAATTTTCTGAATATAATCATTGTTCAAAAACTGCTTGCGGATATCTTTTAAATCTTTTAAGATACTAGCATCCACCATTTGGCCGCCTGTTTCTAAAATAAATCCTCCAATTAATTCATCATTAACAGCTGTTTCAATTTCAAATGAATTGGCCTTGATGGCAGATTTAACATTGACCATGATGCTTTCTTTCAACTCATCTGAAATAGGCGATGCAGCGGTAATTTTTACAGTATGTATATTGCGCAATGCATTGAACTGTTCAATAAAGGCATTCACAATTTCAGATAGATTACTCTCGCGGGTTTTACGAACCAATAGCTGAATAAATGCAGTAGTCAGCTCAGCAACGCGATCTGTAATAACTGCATTAATAATGATGGCTTTTTTGTCAGATTTGATAACCGGGCTACGCAATACACTAACAAAATCGGGGTTGCTCTTGCAAATTTTTTGCAACCATTTCATGTCGGCATACACCGCATCAATTTGGTTTTTTTCTGTTGCCAAATCCATCAAACTTTTTGCGTACCGTGCTGCTAAACGTGGATTATTCATACCTCAAACCTCTACTGAGGGCCATTTATTTCAGTACTATTAATATACTGATGGTTTAAAAAATGTAAACAAGTCCTGCTTTTTTAATAGCAGTGCTGGTTTAGTTTAATTTTACTTCTGTAGCCAATGTTTTGATATAATTCTCTTGCTCTGCTTTATTGCTTAATTCTTTGCGCAAGACTTTTTCACTTGTTTCAATAACAAGTTTGCCAATTTGATTTTTCAAATCAGTTAATGCAGCCATTTTTTGTTGATTGATAGCAGCCTGGGCATCAGCAATAATTTTTCCAGCTTGTAATTTGGCTTCATTTTTAGCCTCACTGATCATC
The DNA here is from genome assembly GCA_903858475.1 of uncultured Bacteroidota bacterium. GTDB lineage: Bacteria > Bacteroidota > Bacteroidia > Chitinophagales > Chitinophagaceae > Ferruginibacter. Next base: position 1,803 of record CAIOIZ010000156.1, on the reverse strand, counting down.
TTGTCCTTGGTTTCTTTGGCTTCTTTCAACATGGTTGCTCTTTCTTCTCTTGCACTGATTAAAATGGCTTCGTTGTCATTTTTCATCTGAGCCATTTCTAATTTAATTTTTTCAGCTGTAGCCAAAGAATCAGCGATGGTTTTTTCTCTTGTATCCAAGCCGCTCATAATGGCAGGCCATGCAAATTTTTTCAAAAGAAAAAACACAATGCCAAATGCAAGCAGTGTCCATAAAATAAGGCCTAAGGCCGGTGTAAGTAATTGCATATTATAAAAAATTAAAGACTAAAAATTAAAAAATACTGCATCCTCCGCCCTGTGCCTTGGATGCAGTAAGGTTTTTACAGCACCATTGCAAGGAAACCAATGATGATCGCGAACAAAGCAGCTCCTTCTACCAAAGCGGCAGTAAGGATCATGTTGCTACGGATATCATTAATAGCCTCTGGCTGACGAGCAATAGATTCTAATGCACCTTTACCAATTTGACCGATACCGATACCGGCTCCGATGGCTCCAAGACCAGCACCGATGGCACCGCCTGCATTAGCTAACGCTTCTAATAAAATGAAACTCATAACTGTGATTTATATTGGTTAAAAAAAAACTTGTTTAGTGTGCTGCTGCATGTTCGGTATCATGATGCTCTCCTTCCAAAGCCTGACCGATAAATACCGCTGTTAAAATGGTAAAAATAAAGGCTTGTAAAAAGGCAACCAACACTTCTATAAAATAAATAAAGACGGTAAATGCAATAGAGAATGGTGCAAATCCCCAGCCTGCATATTGATTCAAAGCTCCCATAATAAAGATCAGGGAAATCAAACAAATAATAAGGATATGCCCAGCCACCATATTGGCAAATAACCTGATCATTAGGGCAAATGGCTTAGTGAAAATTCCTAAAATCTCTACTGGTACTAAAATTATTTTAACCCAACCTGGAACGCCCGGAGGATTGATAATATGCATCCAGTAATGCTTATTGGTGCTAAACAAAATCACTACAAAAGAAATGATCGACAAAACAAATGTGAAAGCGATATTGCCCGTTACATTGGCAGTGCCAGGTATTAACCCAACGATATTATTAATTAGAATAAATAAAAATACAGTAAGCAGGTAAGGCATGTATTTTTTGCTCTTAGCCCCTAAATTGGGGGTTGCCACTTCATCTTTTATGAAATTAACTACTGTTTCAATGGCATTTTGCATTCCCTTTGGTGCTGAATCAACCCCTTGACCTTGACCATATTTTTTGGCTACTCGAATTAAAATAAATACCAATAAAGACAGGGCCAATAACATCTGCACCACATTACGGCTCAGTGAAATATCGTATAGTTTTACAGAAGCTTTTAACTCCCCATTTTCATTTACGGGAATAATCTGGCCAACATTGAATTTCTTTTTGTCAAGCCCCATTTCTTCAATCTTATGTTCTGTCAGTATTGCATAGCCTTTGTAAGCTTCGTGTCCATGCTGAAATTTGCTCGACATAAAAACGCTGAAGCCTCCTTCGGAAGAATACAATATAACAGGTAAAGGAATGGTTGCGTGGTGGTCTTTGCCTTCGCTGTCTTTATAGCTCAGGAAGTGAAATTCATGTGCATCCATGATATGACCAAAAATCACCTCATTGGCATCGAATAATTTTTTCTTAGCGGGGGCCTCTGTAGTTGCGTGTTCCTGCGCTAAAAGTTCGGTAGAAATCAATACCAAGCTCAGGCTGAAAACCGCCACCAGTATTGCTTTGATGCTCTTTGCTGCCATAAAATGCCTTAAATTTGGCGCAAAGATAAGG